>JASJCE010000068.1 GCA_030066155.1 Desulfobacterales bacterium
TTAAGAGGCAGAGTAAAAGCGGCAATGATTTTCTCATGATTCCTCTCCAGAAGGCTGACAATTTTTGAGATAGTCCCGAATATAGGCCCGGTCGGAGGCGTTCGGTGAAAGCAGCAGGCACGATTCAAAATACTTCTTCGCAAGCTGCTTTTTGCCGACTTTGTAGTGAATCAAGCCCATTGCCCTGTGCGGTTCGGGATAATTCGGGTCCAATAAAATCGCTTTTTCAAAATAGCTGACTGCCGACCGGGCATCGTCCTGATCGTCACGCTGCCTTGATATCTCTCCGAGCAGGTAATAAGCGCGAGCGTCGTCGGGCTTGACTTTCAGATACTTTGCAACCGTTTTTTGGGCAAGGTCAAAGCGCCCCCGACGCAGATCCAGCCTGGCGTTGGTCAGGATGACCCTCTGCAAACGGGATTGAAACTCAGCCGTGTTAATCTGTGCGGATTGTCGATCAGTATGATTTTCGGCGAGCCAGTTTCTGGCGTTGTCAATCCGCTGCTGAACATTGGGATGCGAACTGAAGAAATAGGATCCCTCGATGCCTTCGTCCTCGATTTCCTGCCTCAAGTGCTTAAACAGTTCTAATGCCTCATAAGGATCATAGTCCGCTTTGCTCATCAGGTCAAGCCCCACCAAGTCGGCTTCGGTTTCCAGTGAACGGGAGTATCCGCTGACAGCGACCGTCAATCCGGCCGCGCCCAGAAGCCGGGCGACTTCTTGAACGGCAGAGATTTTTGCCAGGGTATTCTGAACTGCAGCAATACCGGCCGGGCGGTCTTTTATACTCCGGATGACCCGCAGGGAGTGGCGGTGGGTGCAGTGGGTCATCTCATGGGCTAAGAGGGCTGCCAGCTGGGCCTCATTATCCATCCGGGCCAAAATACCGGTGTGAACATAGATGACGCCGTTTGGATAGGCAAATGCATTCAAATGCGGATCTTTTAGAACTTTTATCCGAATGTGGAGGTCAGGCGCAATGCTGTGCGCCTGGAGCTTTTTGACGATTCGGTACAGGTAGGATTCGAGTTGAGGATCCGGGTACAGTAAGCCGCTGTTATCGATCGCGTCCTGTTCCACTTTCACCTGTTCCCAGAGCCGCCTTTCATCCTCAGCGGAATTCAGGGCATCATTTACCGGGATCGCCTGGGATGTGATGCAGCCCACCAGGGTACACAGGATAAATATGATGGAAATGGTCTTCATTGTGTTGTCCTTGGGAAACCGGAAAATAACTCATGCAAGATATGTTCCGCACTCACGGGATCTCTCAGATCGTTGCCCTGGATGGTGCCTCTGACGGCGTAATACAGAATGGTTCCCGATTCGTCGGTGATTGCGAGTTTTATCAAAGCCTTGCGTCCGACAGCCGAGACCCGGTCATAACCGCTGACAAATACCAGTGCATTGGCGCCAAGCCTGTTCATAAGGGCTTCGATTGAGCCCAGTGAATAGTCAAAGGTGCGGGCCGACTGCGAACCGTTGGCGGACTTGAAGGTCTGCTGCCACATAGATTTTTGCACAAGTCTGTAAAGTGCTTGAATTTCGAAAAAATCCCGCTCAATATCCGCATCCGTTACCAGAGGCTGCAGTGAACACCGACGGTGTTGCAGTTGATGACTCACAGCGTTCTGCAGATTGCGATGACACTCCGAATCCCAATCACTCCGTTGTCGGATGAGGCCGCTTGGCAACAATTCGAGCATGCTGACATCAGGCGGAACCAATACGGCCCGCTTGAGCGTTTTGACCCGGGTGTCAAACTCGGGATGGACTCTTTGAGCCGAAAGCGAGCAGCCGCCTGCCAGTAGGCAAAAGCACACCAGCCAGACACTGCAGATTCGCGGACTTCCGGTTTTTAATCCAAATTTTGACCTGACGCATTGACCGGCCATTGATTTTCCAAATTAAGGGGTTTTTCGTCCTTGTTTATAAGTCCGAAGCTGCTTACGCAGCGGGATTTCGAATGCGGTTGCGGATGGTTAACAATATCGTTATCGGGAAATCTCGCGGCTGACTTTAATTATTTGGCGTATACGAAAAATATAATAAAATTCAGATGCTTGTGCGGTTTACGAATGATTTTTGGAAGGACGATGAGCAGTTATATATTAAATTATGAGCATTTATTTTTTTTTGTGGACTTTTTTTTTAAGGTGTTTATAATAGTCGGCAGGTTAAAACAGTCGGAGATTTAAATTCCATTCTGTTTAACTTTAGAAAGGAGGTTCGGTGATGAAAAGAATTCTACTATTACTCATCTTCGTGGCATTTTTGGCCGGATGTTCTGCCGAATGGTATGAGCACGATACCGTTTATAAGAATCACAGCCACATGTTTTACAGCTGGGGTGGTTATAAAAATACAACGGCAGAGGATTTGCAAAAATCTCAGGAGCAGGGATGGTGGGGTGAAGAAGTCCCTTACATTCCCGCCGAGTAATCCCGGTGAGTTGGAAAGCGGGGCAATTTTTCAAATTGGACGGGTCATCTGCTTTCCGGCATGATCTTTGATTCACAGGCGTAGCCGTCCCCGGCGTGACAGGCTGCTTAAACCGCCATATCCGACTGGCGACCTAACCTATGAATTCTCTAAACAGGGTTTTAAGAGGGTTCAGACATACTGCCCGAGGAATTATAATTATAACTGGGCAGCGGTTGCAAAGGGGATGGATTCCATTTAAGGGTTTAAACCACACTGATTTTCAATTTTTGTCCCGGTGACCGTCGCACGGTTCCACCGGGATAAATCTTTTAAACAGCACCTCAATAGCGGTTGATTCTGCCTCCAATTAAAAAGAACCCCGAAAAATGATCCGCCTTCAGCCTCCGCAAATTGCTCAAACAGCCTTTTCTAAAGTCTCTTTTTAAATGCTTCCAGCGCCTCCTGGAGCATACGCCGGATGAACACTTCCTTGTCCCCCGGGGTTAGTTGTATGTATTCGCTATATGCCGAATTTGCGGCTGACAGTTCAGGAGGGTTGGCTCTGCAACGCTGTCGTACGCTGTTGTAATTCTGGATCATCTCCAAAATACTGTATTTTTGTCCCTCAAAGCCGGTTATCCACTCCAGACGGTGCATCAATTCAAACCGCACCTGATCCGCCAGATAGAGATGCAGGTCAACAACCAGCATTTGATTGCGATTGTCGAGGTAGTGAAATTTGGCGGCCAGACCAAGATCCAGGGTCCCCATGATGACTTCATAGTATGCCACCGAGCTAGGCTCACCGGGTTGAGCCAGAAAAAACAGGGTTTTATCGGATAGATCGGCCATGCGGGTCCTCGAGTCAAAAGCCTCCCCAAAGCGCCTGCGCCAGGGTCCAAACGCTTTGTGTTCGATTGCTTTCATGCGGTATGTTTGAAGGTTGACTACTTTTGTCATGGCAATCCGGTATGTAGCAGAAAACAACCCAAAGGTCCAACATTCTGGTATCGATAAGTGAGCTTACTGTCGGGCATTGCCGGGTTAGCCCGGCGTTACACCTGGATTGATACAAGTGTTGATATTCTTCTATGGGCAATTATGGGATAACTTTAAACAATAACCGGTTAGCGATTTTCTTGCGATCATCAGGGAAAGGACGGAGACGCTTAAGGCGATAATATCAAATTGACAAATTGATCGGCCTTGAATAAATATACGGTAGCCCTTCAATTGCCGTGCCCTGTCAAACAGGAGTATGGATCATGCAACGAGCAGTCGCATGGTTTGCTGAAAATCATGTCGCCGCCAATCTGTTGATGCTCTTTTTGCTGATTGCCGGAGCATTTACCTGCCTCACGATGAAAATCGAGGTGTTCCCCGAGGCTTCTCTTGACCGTATATTTGTTTCCATGGTGTATCCCGGCGCCTCACCGGAAGAGGTTGAAGAAGGCATTGTTCGCAAAATCGAGGAAAGCTTAGCCGGACTGGCCGGAATAAATCGAATCGATTCGGTGGCTCTGGAAGGATACGGCTATGTCAATATCGAAGTGATGAAGGGCTGGGACCTGACAACGCTTCTGGATGATATCAAGGCGGAGGTCGATCGTATTCGAACCTTTCCGGAAGAAGCTGAAGAGCCGGTGGTGCGGGAGGTTATCCGCCGCAACAAGGTTATCTGGGTAGCTATATACGGCGACGCACCCGAAAAGACCCTCAAATACCTGGCGGAGAATATCAAAGACGACATCACCAACCTGAAAGGAGTTACGCTGGCGAGCCTGCTGGGGGTCCGCAAAGGTGAGATCCAGATTGAAATCTCCGAGGCCGTTCTGTGCCAGTTTGGACTGACACTGGGTCGTGTGGCGGATACAGTCCGCAAAACCAGTCTGGATTTGCCGGCCGGTAGAATTAAAACCACCGGTGGTGAAATTTTGGTCAGAACCAAGGGGCGTCGTTATCATGCCGCCGATTACAGCAATGTTGCGGTTGTCTCGCGACCGGATGGCAGCATCGTTACCCTGGGAGAGATCGCCCGCCTCAAAGATGGTTTCGAGGATGTCGATCTCTTTGCCCGCTTTCAGGGAAAACCGGCTGCACTGATTCGGGTATTCAGGGTTGCCGATCAAAATGCCTTAGCGGTTGTCAAGCAGGTCAAGGCCTACATTGAGCGGATTCGGCCGGGCCTGCCGGCCGGGGTGGAAATCGGCTACTTCGGAGATGATTCAAAGTTTTTGCGCAGCCGCCTTCGTCTGTTGCTGAAGAACCTTATGATCGGGCTGCTGTTGGTCATAATTTTACTGGGCCTGATGCTGAATATTCGGCTCGCGTTCTGGGTAACGCTGGGAATACCGATTTCCTTTTCGGCCGGCCTGATGCTGCTGCCGCAATTCAACGTGTCCATCAACATGGTATCGCTGTTTGCCTTTATCATGGTGCTCGGCGTTGTCGTGGATGATGCGATCATCATCGGGGATAACATTTTTCGCAAAAGCGAGCAGGGCCTGCCGCCCCTTAGAGCTGCCGCCGAAGGCACTATCGAGGTGGGACGACCGGTGGTTTTTTCAGTCTTGACAACGATTGTGGCATTCTGGCCCTTGCTGCTTGGCGGCGGTTTCATGGGCAAGATGATGCGCAATATACCGATTGTTATTATCCTGGTATTGATCGGCTCCCTCATCGAGTCATTGTTCATCCTGCCGGCCCACATGGCCCGCAGCAAGGGTATGAGGTCCGGGCGAAACCGAACGGGACAAAAGGAGAAGCGCTCGTCAAGATGGTTGAAGTGGTTCATACGGGTGCCGTATGGCCGCGTGCTTGGATTCTGTCTGAGATGGCGGTATGCCACTGTTGCTGCGGGAGTGATGCTGTTGATTTTGACGTTCGGGGCCTGGAAGGCGGGTTGGTTTAAATTTGTATTTTTTCCCAAAGTGGAAGGCGATACACTGGAGTGCCGTTTGACGATGCCGGTTGGCACCTCCGCCGAGCGAACCCGTGATGTTGTCGCCCATCTGGAGCGGTGCGCCCGTGAGACACTGGCGCAGAAGGATGAAAAGCGTGCAAAGAATGCACCGCCCCTGTTCGAATTCAGCATATCGCTTGTCGGTTGGCAACAGGGCCGTACGGACAACGGCGGACATCTGGCGAATATCTGGATTCAGGTTCCGGAGGAAAAAAACCGTGGCGTGAGCACCAAATTACTCAGTTCCGCCTGGCGCGATCATGCGGGCAGTATACCGGATGTCGAATCGTTGGATTTTCGCAGCGAGCGGCATGGAGCCGGTAAATCAGTCGAATTTCATCTGTCGTCGGCCGATCATGGTATGCTGATGATGGCAGTTGAAGACCTTAAACAGGAGCTCAAGAGCTATCCCGGCGTTTCGGATGTAGCGGACAGTTTCCTGCCCGGGAAAAAAGAGTTGCAGCTAAATCTGAAACCGGCGGCCCGCAGTCTCGGGCTGACCCTCAGCGACCTGGCGCAGCAGGTTCGTCATGCATTTTACGGGTGCGAGGCCTTGCGGCTCCAGCGTTACAAAGATGAAGTCAAAGTGATGGTTCGCTATCCGGAATCAGAGCGCAGGTCATTGAAGCATATCGAGCAGATGCGCATCCGGACAGCGGATGGCATGGAGGTCCCTTTCAACCGGGTGGCCCAGGTTCGCCTCAGAAGGGGCTACGCTTCAATCGAACGGGGCCAGCGGCGACGGGTGGTAAAGGTGACGGCGGATGCCAATGAATCCGTCATCAACGCCAATGAGCTCCGAACCACCATGTTGGACAGCTATCTGCCGGAATTAAAAAGCCGCTATGCGGATCTGTCTTATTCGATGGAAGGAGAGGGCAAAGAGCAGAAAGAAGCCATGGCGGATGTCTATCGGGGTTTCGCGGTTGCGCTGTTCGGCATATACTGTCTGCTCGCCATTCCGTTCAAGTCCTTTACCCAACCGGTAATTGTGATGGCTGCCATTCCATTTGCCCTGGTCGGGGCGGTGGCCGGGCACCTCATTATGGGAATGAATGTGAGCCTGCTCAGCCTTTGCGGTATGGTGGGGCTGACCGGGGTGGTCGTCAATGATTCACTTGTGCTAATTTACACGACCAATCGCCTCCGCAAGCAGGGCAAAGTCGCCGATATCGCGATCACCGACGCAGCGTCCATCCGATTCAGGGCGATCATCCTGACCTCTCTAACGACTTTTGCCGGCCTGACACCCATGTTGATGGAAAAAAGCCTTCAGGCCAAATTTTTGATTCCCATGGCCGTCAGCCTCGGCTTCGGTGTGCTATTTGCCACGTTTATCACGCTGCTGCTGATACCCTGCGGATATTTGATCCTTGAAGATATGCACCATGTGTGGAGAAGCATTAAGGAGAAGATTGCTTACTAATTCGGCCGCAATTCTACAGATATCGGAATCTGACCCCTCGTATGAAACCTTGTACCGTAAATAGATTGAACGTCCAACGTCCAACATTCAACATCGAACGCCCAATGTGAATGGCGCTGCGCTTAATCGATTTTATCTAACGAACGAATCAAAGCTTGCAGCGATCTCCCCTACACGGGCCTGGCTCCGAGCTTGTTAGACGACAGTCGAGTCAAATGCTAATGGGAGAACTAATTCGAGCAACACTGAGACCCAAATTGATTATTTATAAATTGATAGAATACACTATTCGACGTTGGACGTTGGACGTTCGATGTTGGACGTTTGTTGTTTCTTTCTCGATCAAACCGAGCGTTTTTCAGCCCGGAGGTTAGACTGACACCTGGACTGACACACGTGAAACGCCGACACCTGAAACCTGCTATTTCTTTACTTTAGTTACTTCCCCAATATACGTTATCGCTGCTTCCAGTTGGGTATCTCTTCCGTCCAGCAATGAATCCCGGTCAAGGCTCACCGCGATATCCGGCTTGACCCCGTTGTATTCAACTATTCTCCCATCATTATTCGACCTTATCCAGTTGCATGCTTCTCAACTCAAAGTGAGCAATCAAGTGCGTGACCTTTCCTTTTTTATCGCTAATTACATCCACTTGGATATCACCAAACTTTTTGGAGTAAGCATGAAAGCAATTTTCATTTTCCGGCGACAACTCGACCTTTTCCCAAAATCCGGTTTTCGTGTAAAGTTTATCTCCCTCCCTGAATACCGGAATGACAGCACCAATATCTTTGATTTTATATTTTCCTGTCAGCCGATCCATTAACTCGGGATTCAATTTGACGAATTTACGGGGCGGTCCGGCCGGGATCATTGACGGTAAAATGTATTTAACCAGCAACTTTTCCGGACCGCTATGTCCCGTTGGGTTGAACACCTTGCTGGTAAATACCGCCACCAGATCCAATTGCGGAATCATAAAGATTTTTTGACCACCATGACCGGATGCATACAGGACTTTTATTACTTGGCCATTAACAAAGGCTTTACCTCTCCACCACTGGTATCCGTATCCCGACCCTAACCCGTTTATGTGGGTTTGGGTTGACGCCTCGACCCATGCTTTAGATACAAGTTGCTTTCCTCGCCAGTTGCCGTTTTTTAACATCATGTAGCCGATTTTGGCCATATCACGGGGCCTTAAATGAAGGCCGCCGTCAGTTTGAATCGTACCATCCGGAAATCGATCCCAGGCGTAATCTGTGATCCCTAAAGGCGCAAACAGGAACTTTCCGGAAAATTCATCAATGTACATACCGGATTCATGCCGCACGATTTCTCCCAGCAGGATTGTCAGTCCACTATTGTAGTTATATTTCTGGCCGGGTATGTCGGACAGATTGCGGTTGAGGACAAATTCTATGGGATCGTTGCTTGCGTACATCTGATATGTTGTGTGTCCGGGGTGTGACCGTCGGTGAGACATAGCATCCCAGGCCAGGCCGGCGGACATGGTCAGCATATGTTTCAATCGGATTGGATATTTTTGCTCGATCCATTTTGATCTTCCGTAATCTGAGAATATTTCATAGGCAAGGGTGTCAATATGCGGAACATACCCCTTATCTATTGCAATGCCGACGATCAGCGATGTTACGCTTTTACTGACCGATGCCTGGAAATGATTTGCATCTCGATTGTATCCGAAAAAGTATTCCTCAAAGATAAGCTTTCCATTTTTAACCAGTAAAATGCTGTGAACATATTTCGAATCTCCAGCTAAAATCTCAAGCATCATCTCATTGAGACCTGCCGGTTCTACTCCCTCATCCCGCGGCGTAGAAGTTTCCCATCCATCATTGGTAGTTTCAGGCTGCTGGTAAGCATATTCACGTTGCGGCATCCCGTGACGATTGACCCTCGGCACCTGAGCGCAGGCGGCTAAGAAAAAAATAAAGAGAATTAGAAAGACAGGGTATCTGACAATATGATTGATAACATGAATCATTTTGGCCGCCTTTTGTTTTACGCTGTTAGCAAAGCCAAAACCGATTGGTATCCTGATATTTACAGAGAAGGTCAAAATTAGATTATTAAATCATTTGATCTTTTCAAAGGAAATGCTCATGAGAGTGAATTGAGGAGCGAAATGAAATAGAAATTTGGTGACATCTCCTTTTTGGTCCTTGAAAAACTGAAGTTTGAATCCGCCTATTTCTTTAGATGTCCCGGAAAACGAGTTTCAGTTTCGGGATATAGTTCTGCGATGTCATCATCGCCGCCGCGGCCATAGAGTTCACCATTTTCTATAAAAATATGCGCTGTTTCAATGCAACCAATAAGTTAAAAAAATCTATTCTTTGGTTTTGTGATCGTATTATCTCCTCTAATCACGCTTTCTCCAGGTTAGCCGTAATTAAGCGTCTCTCCATGGTGGAGTTTTCGGCGGGCTATTTCTTTCACGCTGAGGTTTTGGGCTTCACGGACCAGTTGTCGGTCACCTGCAGCAAAGCGACCTCCGCAGGCAGAAGCCAGACCAGTCATGGCCGCCATGCCGCACCACCTGATCCCTTGATTGAGAAGTTGCCGGCGGGTGAGTGTTATAGTGCTCATTTTAGTCTTTTCCCAAAAGAACTAACTATCACGGCTGATTTGTTCTTTCGAAACGCAAACCTCGTACCAGTCCATCCTCCGCACTCAACCTGAAGGCGATTATACGCCCATTATCATCATGGCTGAATTCAATTTGCTGAAACCACCACTTGTCACCGACAAATCGATTCGCCCCGGTATAGATTAGCCGTATCTCTTCCTCGGATTCATGTTTTGCCCGGAGTTGACCTTCATGGGTATAAAATGTCCAGGTTGTGTTAAGCTCACGGCCGTGGTAATTGCCCGCGAATTTTTTTAATTCAGATGGAGAGATTGATTGCTCCTTTCGTGCAGGCAATAGCCTTTTCCATTTCCCGAATCGAGTTAAGACTTCCTCTACTTCTAAATGCTCATTACGGACAAATGTCATGTGGATATCTGCTTGCTTCACCCGGAATGTCGTCTCTGAAATTGGTAAAAGTTCTCTGAATCCGCCATTTTTATTCGGCATATAACCGAGCGCGCGGTTCGTCATAATTTTCCCGGGGTCATCGCAGAAGCGGGTATTTGTCATCTCGAGCGGCTCGAAGATATTCGCTCTGGTCCACTCTGGAAAGGATTGTCCTGTAACCCGCTGCACGACCTCGGCAAGCAACAAATAGCCTGTATTACAATAGGTATATTCTTCCCCGGGATCGAAATTCAGCTCTTTTTGATGATATATCATATCCAGCACCTGCCCGGAGTTCAGCTGACCGTGATAGCCGACAAGCTTAAATAAGACTTCCCAGTTTCTCATACCGCTGGTGTGATAAATCAGATGCCGGATCGTAATCGGTTTTCCAAAGTCGTAAACTTCAGGCACGTACTTGCGGATATCGTCATCCAGGGAGATTTTTCCCCGCTCCGTTAGAAGCGCAATTGCCATCGCCGTAAATTGTTTGGCAATCGAACCGACTTCAAAAACAGTTGAGGAAGTAATCGGCATTCCGTTCTTTAGATTCGCCTTTCCATATCCACGTTGGTGAATTATCGATCCGTTCTTCAAAACTACGACGGCCGCACCCGGGCTATCCGGCTTGTTCCATCTGGTAAATATTTGATCGACGTAGTGTGAATTTGTCCAATATGCATACCGACTGTCACCGGACGAAGTGCATGCAATCAAGGTGAACAGAATATGTACAACGGCGATACCGCTAGTTAAGATAATTTTCATGATAGCCACCTATTATTTAGCAAAATTAATGAACATGGAAAATCCCATCATCAAAACCTTTTCACGGGCACTGCCGGAAGTCGGAGTCAGGAGTGTTGCCAGGATTTTAATAGTGGTGGTCTTCCCGGCTCCATTGGGGCCGAGTAAGCTGAAAATCCGGCCGCGTTCAATCGCAAAGGAGATACCGTCCAGCGCCATAACGAGTTCTTTTTTCCGCCGAAACAAATGACCTTTTTTCTTGGTAAACGTCTTCTTTAGGTTACCCACCTGTATTATGCTCATCATCAATACTCGTTTGGATCATTGGTACCTGGGATTTGGACATTGTTTGATTTTTGTTATTTGTTGTTTGGAATTTTGCTAACTTAAATGCTCGAAAATAGTATCCCCCCTAATCTTTAAAATATGATATCGCGGCACTGGACCCCCATCAGTCATATGCCTTCTTAACCTTTTCTCTTAATTCTGCATATTCCTGCGCCGAAATGGCCCCTTCATCTCGGGCTTTTTGCAAGTCTATCAGCTGCTGTCCGAGTGTGGTTTTGTTTTCAATCTTTTTGCCCCCGGAGCCCACAGCAATGCATGATGTCATCGTAGTAAGTAGTGTCAGTACAACGATCGTGCTAATGATCCTTTTCATGTTAATCTCCTTTTTTTACAGGGCACCTTCAACCCGAACCCGTTTTCTCGAGGTATATAGGGTTGCCAGCACACCACCAAATCCCAACAGGATTGCGGTGGCTTTTACCACTGACCCTAAAATTGGCACCCATCCGATAAGCCATAGCGCCAGGAGTCCCATCACAGTGAGCCAGACGATGTTTAGAGCCGGCCTTTTCATGATTGCGGCGATTCTGTCACCGATGAGCTTTGCAACTGCGATATAACCTACCAGAAAGGCAATGCCGACCAGGAATGCTTCCAGTGCTATCAGGGGGATGCCGATGACCGATATCGCCAGAAATACTGCCAGCGGAATGATTATGGCCAGACCGAGTAGACCCCAGAGAATGATCTTTCCAATATGCTGCCTAACATTGTCTGAGATCAGATTGAACGGTGTTGGCAATACGGCAACCAGCAAAACGGCTAAAGCAAGGAAACCGAGCAATGTAACAATTTTAAAAGTCCAGAACCAGCTTGAGGAATTTTCTTTGAAAAAGAATGGCATCATTGCCGCGACACCGGGGATATTCAGTTCGACGACGTCGCCCTGAATTTTGGAGCCCGGCGCCTGGTCGACCACCCCCCCGATTGCGACGACATCTTTACCGACCACGGCATTCGAACCCAAGATTATCGATCCGCCGACGGCAACGGCTGAATCCCGAACTTTGCCATTTACGGTAACACTGCCGCCCACGGCGACGGCATCCTTTACTTCCGTTCCTCTCTCTACGACAACATCGCCCCCAATTCGAACTTTATCTCTGGCATCTGCAATCCCGAATGAGAAAAATGCAGACGGCAAGCCTATAGCTACTATTAGAAACCATTTTTTCATTTTTGACCTCCAGCGGTTGCAAATGCCTAAATTGCCTAATCCTCCAAAAATGGCGGACAAGAGTGCCTAAAGTTAATGTATTCTGTCTATTTCAATAAAGATAGAATTCCGAAATTTTTGATCATTTTAGTCATTTTGAATTTTAGCTCATTTGAATCTTTGAAATAACAAATTACCACTTGGCTAATAGAGCAAGCAGCATACCAACATTCTCAAATTTGACGGTGCTTGTAATTCGGGGTTTATAATTTTGATCGTATTTTGGGATGGATCCCGGACGAGCAAAAATTTTATTTGATTACAAAAGCTTATTCGCGATGGTGGCTGTCGATCAGTCACTGATAAATGGTTTTTTTTATTTTAGGCATTCTTGTCCGCTGTCAGTTTGGCGGATTTGCTCATTTTAGGCACTTTAGGCATTTCCCTCTGGTGTCCGTATCCGATACAGGAGGTGTACGAATGCGGACATTTTCGCCGGCGTTCGTCTCGGATGAACACCAGCGGACAGTTCCGGTTGACATAAAATTATATTTTTGCGATTCTCTAACATCTTAAAAGTTCTACCCCTCTATTCATTAACCGATCAACGGGAAAAGAGCCATGATCGGTAAAATTGTCTCTCATTATGAAATCCTGGAAAAGCTTGGTGAAGGCGGTACCGGGGTGGTTTACAAGGCTCTGGACCAAAAACTCAACCGCATCGTAGCGCTCAAGTTTTTTCACGCTCAGCCGTTCACCAATACGGAGCAGAAAGCGTTTCTCATCAAAGAGGCCCAGGCCGCTGCCGCACTCAATCATCCCAATATCCGGACTATTTACGAAATCGATGAAACATCCGAATATCTATTCATGTCAATGGCTTTCATTGATGGCGCCAGCCTGAAAAAGAAACTCCTTGACGGACCGCTCAAACATGAGATGGCGGTGTCCGTTGCAATCCAGGTGGCGGACGGTCTCGAGACCGCCCACAATAAAGGTATTGTCCACCGCAACCTCAACAGTGCGAATATTTTGATTACGGACCGCGGATTGGCGAAAATTTTGAATTTTGGTCTGCCGCCGCCGTCGATCGAGACGGAATCGGCGATGTCCTGCCGGTTTGTTAATACCACGGCATACCTGTCTCCCGAGTTGTTGCGTGATGAAAAGATTGATCACCGTACCGATATATGGTCCTGGGGGGTCGTGTTGTATGAAGCGCTGACGGGAGAATTGCCATTTAACGGAGACCGACGGGAGGATGTGATCCATGCCGTTTTGAACCATGAACTTTCACTTGGATCCGAAACGGATTTTGAGGTTCCTGCCAACTTGCAGAGAATAATTGCCAGAGCATTGTCAAAGTCGCCGGTCAACAGATATCAAAGCATAAGTGAAATACTGGCCGAATTTGAACATTTTAGGATCGGACCGAGGTTCAAACTTCCTACCGAGGGTTTTACTGCGAAGGAACAGCAGCCGTTCATTGCCGTACTGGCTTTCGAAAATTTGAGCCCCGCCAGAGATCAGGCGTATTTCTGTGATGGCATTGCCGAGGAGATTATCAACAATCTCGCTCAAGTGGCCGGACTGAGGGTAGCATCCCGAACGTCTTCATTCGCCTATAAAGGCAGGCAAGAAGACGTCCGCGATATTGGTAGAAATTTGGGTGTACAATCCATTTACTACCTCAAGAAGGCAGTGGAAGCCGGTTATGCTTATCGGCGATATCTGGAAAAAGACAGTGATTTCGACTCGATCCGCGAACATCCCGGTTACAAAGCATTAATTAAACATCTTAAAGCCCGGGAAAAGGAGTCTGGGGCGGTTTAAGGGTGTTCGAGCCGATTAAAAAATCAGCAGTTGCGAGTATTTATTCCAAACATATCACAGATTGGCATTGAGAAGGCTCAACACAACACTCGGAAAGCAGAGCCTACTGAAATATGACCCGGCCCTGAGTGCCATAGTTTTTATTTAGGACCAAAACGAAGTTAATTCCAATTTCGGAGAACGATTATGAGTCCTGATCAACTCGTTGGTTATCATTCAGAATGGAACGTAGTTTGCCCTGGCGGATTTGATTACCAGCGGATGGCGCAAGAACGCGGAAAGCTATGCTGGGACAAGATAAAAAAATATTCTGGTATTAATATCGAGCTGGACTTTGACCACCAGCTCTTAAAGCCTGTTCCATCGTTTTTGGATATGTTGCTCCGGGCTCACAAGCTCAAATTCCGCCAGGAAAAACCGTTTATCCTTCTGGTGGCCGAGAAGGATACCCTTGATAAGGTGCCGGAGAATATCAATGTGGTGAAATTCCTGAACCGGATGAATGGGGTAAAGGCCGCCCTGACCTGTCCGGAGAAGCTGGAAAAGCGAAGGGGTCATGTAATTTACAAGGGACAGGCGGCAACTGTCATTTTTCTGGATATGAACAATGATGTTCTTTTAAAAATTGGCGAAAAACAGGATATCGAACCCCTGTTGACCGGGATCAGAAAGGGGATTGTGATTAATCCCCGGGGTCTGGATCCTCTGGGCGTCAAGGGAATATTTGAGGTGGTGACCGGAGAGTATAGCTCCCTTCTCTCTCCTTCGACCGTTAAGCACACTCCCTGGACTCGTAAATTTTACCCGCGTAAAACCACCGGACCGAAAGGGGAATTGATCTCAGACCTGGTAGAATGGGTGCGGGACCACTGGCAGGAGATTGTACTCAAACCGGTCTGCGGTTATTCCGGCAGAGGTATATTTGTCGGACCTCAGAGTGAATCACGGGATGAAGATATTCAGACGGCCCTTGAAGTAGAGCCCTATATAGTCCAGTCGTTTGTTCCGAAAGGACTCTGGGCCGAAGAGTATCCTTGGCTGGACTTGCAAGATGAAAAGGTAATTCTGAAACAATGGCAGACAGACTTCCGCTGCCTGATAAACGATATGGGGCTGATCGGATTCGCGGCCCGTTTTGGTGGTATACCCACAAACGTGGGAACGGGCGGTGGCAATCAGAGCGTGGCCATCCTCAAAACTAAAATCCGGGTTAAAGAAGCCGCAGACCGCATCAACGAAGCGATCATCGGATTGAGGTATTCCACGGTGATGGAGATCCAGAAAGAAACCGACCAAAAAGGACTTGAATTGGGGCACGCCTATCTTAAAGGGCCGACGCCCATAACCCTGAGACCCCGGATTATTACCCAGAATCACTTGCCGGCTTTGCAGGAATATAGTGCGAATCTCTGGAACGATTTGTTAAAACTCGAGAAAATGTGGATCGCAGGCAAATTGGACCACGTGGTTGAGCTGGGTGAAGGTGAGGCAGAGATTGCCCGGATGCGGCCGTGGAGAGGATCGCAGGCCCTGATCGCCTCAGATGGGCTCTTCAGCTTTGGGGCTCATCTATAATTCTATTCATTTTATTTTTAAAATATTTAAGATTCTCTTTATCAAACTCTTTTACACTTACCCATTTAGGCCGTTGATTGGGAATAAGCTTGATGATCGATAATGGGAAACAACCTTGTGACAAACTATAATAATATTCTTTATTTTCTTCAACTAACTTTATAATCTCAATTGCTCCTAATAAATAGGAATTCTCCTTTTGAAAACATCCGGCTTGCGCGGTGTCTTGAAAGCCTCTTTTGGCCTTGTAAGCAGCTAAAAATGAAAAATCTTTATCTCCGCATAGTTTATAAATTTCTTTGTAAGTTTGATAAAAAGATAATCGGCTCGCTAAAGCTGTCGCAATCATTAACCCTAAAAAATATTCTATTTCACTTCTGATGTGCGCAATGGATAAATTATTAATCTCTATAAATGTAGCATATCCTTCGTATTGCCTCTCTGTTCCCAGATACGATAAAAACCACTTATTGTACCTTTTATTCTCCATCGCGTTAAAGGCTTGGATAGCATGTCCATCAAGTTCATGAGTTAAAACGCATTCCAAACTTAGCTTTGTCTCTGTCGCTCCGGTTCTAATCACCACTTTTTTTTCTGTTTCATAAATAGAAACATTTCCTCCGCTGGCATCATTATACTCAATAATCCAACCTTCTAAATTTCTTTTTTTTAGCTCTTCAAAAAAACTGGCTCTAATTTGTTTATCGTTATAAATATCTTCAGAGTGTTGCCGTAAGATACGTAAGC
>JASJCE010000069.1 GCA_030066155.1 Desulfobacterales bacterium
GAATGGTCAAGATCTGCCGCTGAAACAACCTTCTGGGATTTGGCAAGTGACGTCAGCGGCATCAGGCAGACAAATATCAGGAGCAGTCCGGCCGCTAAATTTTTCCTGTTGATCCGCATCTGCTCGAGTTCGGATTTGAGATCATCGCCGGATTGCAGGGCCGTACCGTAGAAACATCTCAGGGCATAGGTCGCTTTGATGAAGGGGTCCACCAGCAAATATGTGATACCGAAAACGGAAAACCAAAAGGTGGAATTGAAGACCATATACATCCCGCTCAGCGTGAAGGCGGAATCAATTCCTAAAAGCGATTTAGCCAATTGCGGCAACAGAATTGCCGTTACCGTGACATTTACGAATATGACAAATCCAAATAGATAATAAATGCCAATCAGCAAATGGTTTTGTCGCGGCCATAGTTTGGCCTGACGCCAGGCCCAGGCACTGGTCTCGCGGATTGTCTGGCCCTTTTTTCCGTCATGGGCGGAAACGTTCTGATAGAATGCGTAACAATACCCGAATGGGATAACCGTCAGTGATGCGACGACAATAATGAATAGCCTCGTGGATTGGATCAAGGTCTGGGTCACGAAAATGGACAAGACCCGCTGCCGCGACCAGGTGGTCCGGACTTCATCGAAGACATGGGCTCTGACCTGGTACATATAAACCGTATGCCAGAATTTCATCCACACGAATAAAATGGCCAGCCCGAATGCAGCCGATGTGCTGTGCTGATGGGCATCAGCACTGCGGCTCATGTCTGCCCAGAAATACAGTAGTCCGAGCACAAAGGGGACCCCGCCGAGGTAATAAGCAGACAGCAGGCTGCCCGGCGCCCTACGCAACACATGTACCGCTTCTTCAATCAATCGAATCGCGCTTTTTTGATGTTTTTTCGTTGGGTTGTTGCGCATCAATCGGTCCACCAATCGGCCTTCCACAGCGTGCCTTCATGAAATTCGGTCGGAATTGCCAGCAAAATTTCGGCAAGGTAGTAAAACAGGACATATAAAATCAAAAGGCCCAGAAAAAATTGACCGGACCGAATCAGACCCTGAAAGCGAAGTGATTTTTTAGGGGCCGCTTCAACCCGGCTTCGAATACAAGCAGCACACAGTACCCTATCCTCGTGCTCGGTGATGCACTCCCGACAGAAATAGCGGCCGCAACCCGGACAGCATGCAACAGCCTCCCGCTCTGCATGATTGCGACATCGTTGTTGAGTAATATCCGGCATGGCGCGTTTAATGTCCTGTTAGCAAGTCTATCGAAAAATCTTCGACCCACATACAGCTATCGCCTGGAACATAAGAATGATAAAAATTTCAAAATGCCTAAACTCAAGGAATATCATTATACAATAACAGGCCTTCTAAGTCGGTACAGATTCATGAAGATGGAGCGTAGCGACCACCATCATTATTCGATTTTCAATTATCAATAGTCATTTGCTGTATCACCCGGTCTCCGGCGAAAATGAAACTGCTCTCTGACCGGTCATGGCGGGGGTCCTTTTCATCGGCTGGATTACCCTGCCCAAGGACCGCTGTAGGATAATCAATCCCGGAATCGCGAGAAGCACTGCGCCGCAGAGTACAAGAATATTACAGCTCAGCTTGAGGGGGCTGTCCCAGGGTGACAGGACGGATATGGATTTGATAATATCCCATTGATTGTAAAATACCCTCGGATTTTCGAAGGCCATCACCATACCGACAATATACCCCATTAGAAAGGTGATCCCTACAAAACCCAGGCATGCCCAGGTGATGGATCGCAATGAGCCGGGCAGGTCGCTGTTATGCTGCCGGACAAGGGCAATGATGACAACGATTCCGGTGCAGAGACTGGCAGCCGAACTGACAACGGTGGTCATGACATGCAAAACAAAAAATTCGGAGGTTGCCAGCAACCCGTCAAACAGCAGCAGCCCGAAAAGAATCATGTGGGCCCGGCCATTTTCAGTTCGGACGTCTTTTTGCGGACTGATGCGGGTTTTTTTTGAACTCCGGGTCGGGTTGGGCCCATTTGGTCCGGCCTGCTGTTGGTTGCCGTCATGGCTGGGAATCGATCGCTGAGCTTCATGGATCAGCGGTCGCAGGTCGTCTGCGACTTTGATCGCTTTTTTCAAACGGTTGAGGGCATGTAATTTTTCGGTCTGAACGGCGGTCAGCAGTTTGGTTTCACAGGTGGGACCCATGAAAAAATTTATCAGCAGAAACAGGGCCATTATCACGGCCATAAACGCCCAGAATAGAGCCCACCCGTTGAGCAGGATGGGGCCCGTATCCAGGACCGAAAACACCAAGAGAAGAAACAACGACGCCATTCCGCCGAGGATCGCGTTTTGGACTTTTCCGCCCACGGTCTTGCGAATGATAATGGCCTGGATATCACCGAAGTAAAATCGTTTGTAGTCTTCCACACCAAATCTGGCAAAAATTTGAAGCACATGATCCACTCCCTGCCAGAGCGTATATCGCCCCAGGAAAAACCCTTTTTTGGATCCGGGCAGCTTGGTATATTCTTTATTCTTTTTGGCCATTTCCAAATATTTCCCGTACTATGGAGACAAAATTATATTCGCAAAAAACAGGATCCAGCCGGCAATTTGTGCCCCTGCCAGAATAAAGGCCAGAATGAATCGCACTTTGGTCCGCGGTATAATGCTGCCGGGTGAATTCCAATGTCGGACACAGAGGTAAATGACGAGGGGTGCCGTGAAAATGGTAAACCAGTATACCAGCATAGATAGCGCGGCGACCATCAACGCAATGGTGTCGTAACAAGTCCGTTGATTTTCGAGGCTTTTGATTTTACGCTGGGACTTGCCCTTCTCGAGACAGACCGGACAAATATGCCGGTTGTTGAGAGAGACATCGCACAGGGCACACAAAAATCGTCCGCAGGCCGAGCAGGGTACGACGGCCTTTTTGCGGGGATGATAAAAGCAGCCGGACTCTTTGTCCACCTGCAGGGCTGCAACGGCCTGCCCCACCGGCAGGGCGCGGTTAATGGCCGGGTAAGCATCGACCCTTAGAGGACTGCGGCAGGAAGTGCAGGCCACCAGCGATTGGGTATTGATGGCCGCAGGTCTCAAAGGCGCGTTGCAGCTCGTGCAGTTGATCACGATATTTCCCTCACATAAAGTTTTACTTCCTGACCACACGGGTCTCACAGATCCGGTCGTGCAGCGTCCGTTTTTGGTCATCAAATGCCGCCATAATGAAACCAATCGCCAAAATCATCGAACTTAACCACTTGCCGAAATGTCTTCCCAGCGCCCTCAAGTACGTAACCCGCCCGCCGTCCTCCACAACAACTTTAAGCTTGCAGGCCATTTTCCCGGGAGTTGCCCCATATTTCCCGATAAACCAGGTATCGTAGGCAGCCGGTATCGCGTATTGGACCAGGATCAAAATCGGCATGAAAGACAGAAAGGCAGCGGGGTTATCGCCGGAGGTGGGGGCCAGAATTCCAAGCGGGATGAAGAACACCAGGTTGATGATCCACAAAATGAACCCATCGATGGCAATGGCACCGAATCGAATCCAGAAACCCGCATAATCCATTGCACCGGCAATCGACACGCCCTCCTTGATTTTTTGAACGAAAAGCGGTTTGCAGCCGGCGCATACCCAGGCCTCCTGAAATCGAATCATGTCATCTTCGTTAAATGTAAGTCCGCATTCCGAGCACCGGTCCTGTTTGGCCGGTACAACCGCCGAATCGGCGTCGTTCATTTTACCCTTAAGGCTGCGGATAACCACGCCTAATTCCTCCCAGTTCTCCATACCGGGTTGCCAGACCAGGGTTTTGGCATTCAGTTTTTTAGATCGGATCAGGGACTGCAACTCCGATTTCCCGATCGGTCCAACCTGCTGATCTCCTTCAGCATAATAAAGGTTCATGACAATCTCTCCGCTCCCGATTACGGATTCGTTTTCAAATCCGAGATAGGAACCACCTCGCCCGGAAAAGCGCTGTACCCGGATTCTGATTGATAATTTAAGCCGTGTCAAACGGTTATATGGCCACCGCTTGAAACCGCTTTATGAAATGGCCTTGATTTATATAGGCCATTATCGGCCAGGAAGGGCGTAAACTTAAGCAATTAGGCTGATAACGTTTGTCATAAAGGCGTTCCGATATCGGGGGGGGGCGCTAAGCTTCTAAAGATGGACGGAATGGCTATTCATATTCAAATATTAATGTAAAATCTGACTGAGAAACAATTTGGTCCGATCATGTTGCGGATTTTCAAAAAATTCTTCGGGAGTGTTACCCTCGACGATCTGGCCAAAGTCCATGAACAATACCCGATGGGCAACCTTTCGGGCAAATCCCATTTCATGGGACACCACGATCATCGTCATCCCCTCTTGGGCAAGTTCGATCATGACGTCCAGAACTTCTTTAATCATCTCGGGATCGAGGGCGGAGGTGGGTTCATCAAACAGCATAACCTTCGGATTCATGCACAGACTGCGGGCAATGGCGACCCGCTGCTGCTGACCGCCGGAAAGTTGTCCGGGATACTTGCGGGCCTGATCGGCGATTTGCACCTTTTCCAGGTAATACATGGCCGTTTCTTCAGCTTCTTTTTTGGGTATTTTTCTGACCCAGATGGGTCCCAGAGTTAAATTTTCAACGATACTCAGGTGCGGAAACAAATTAAAATGCTGAAAGACCATGCCGACTTCAGCCCGTATTTTTTCGATATTTTTGATATTATTCGTCAACTCAATATCATCAACAATAATCTGGCCGCGCTGGTGCTCTTCGAGCCGGTTTATGCACCGGATGAGGGTCGACTTGCCCGAACCGGAAGGCCCGCATATGACAATTCGCTCCTTTTCAGCGATGTCCAGGTTTATGCCCTTCAACACATGGAAGTCACCATACCACTTGTGCATATCGACTATTTTAATCATCGGTCAATTCTCTCTCGACAGTTCTTTTTCCAGTTTGCGGCTGTAATTTGCCATGGAAAAACACCCCAGAAAGTACAACAGGGCAATAAAAATATAGGCTTCCCGGCTGAATCCCAACCATTCCGGATTGGATAATACGGTTTGAGTCGTTTTCAGCAGGTCAAACAGGGCGATAATCACAACCAGGGAGGTATCCTTAAAGGCCGAGATCAGTATGCTCACCGTCGGCGGTATGACGATTTTAAGGGCCTGGGGCAATATAACCAGACGCATGGTCAAAAAGTAATTCAGACCGATGGATTCGGCGGCTTCGTACTGCCCCCGGGACATACCCTGCAGCCCCCCGCGCACGACTTCCGCAATATAAGCCGCGGTAAACAGAATAATCGCTATCTGGGCTCTCAATATTTTGTTAATGGTTATACCTTCCGGCAAAAAAAGCGGGAAAATAATGGAACCCATAAATAGGAGACTGATCAACGGCACGCCTCGAATCAATTCGATGTAAATCACACACAGCAATTTGACAGCCGGCATCCGGGATTGCCGCCCCAGGGCCAGAATCACGCCGAGCGGATAGGCAGCCGTCAGCCCGAACACCGAAAGCAGCAGTGTCAGCGGCATCCCGCCCCATTTGGTACTTTCAACGGCCGTCAGCCCGAAAATGCCGCCTTTCATCAACAGGCCCATCACGACCAGCCCCAGCAACCACCCGTAGCCCAGGTGTTTCGTCCAGTATTTGCGGTCTCTGCTGAAAAAAAGGAGGGCAAATAAAATCAACATGGCGATCAACGGCCGCCATTGCAGTTCGTATGGATAAAATCCAAAGATAATAAATCGAAAATTGGCGGTGATAACCGACCAGCAGGCGCCGCCGGCATCCCGGCAAACGCCGCCATCGGAGAACCAGACGCTGTCGACAAATGCCCAGCGAACCAGCGGCGGGATGACTTTGTAGAAGCATAGTAAAATCAGAATCGTCAGCAGCGAATTAAACCATCCGTCGAATAAATTGGTCCGCAACCAACCGATTACCCCGACACTGGTTACCGGAGGCTTGATATCTTCAACGGCCGTATTTTCAGCGATTGATTCCAAGAGCGTTGCTCACAAAAACCATCTTTGACAGGAGCTCAATCCTATCCCTGTGTTTTTCAGTTGCGAAAATTAATGCCTAATCCACCAGAATAACGGCGGACAAGAATGAACTAAAATGCCTAAATTGCCTAAAATTAAACGCGAAACGCTGCTGAGTGAGCGCTTCGCTTGAAGAGCGTTTCACTTAACGAGCGCTCCGCTTTAGGAACAAACGAGTCATCGCTTATCTGCTATCGCTTTCTCTATAATCTAAAATCAACAGAATTCCATCATTCGATATTCGACACTTGTCCGCCTCTGGAGGATTCGTCATTTTCATATGCCTGAACACTGAAACCTGAACACTGACACCTGAACACTGACACTGAAACCTGAAACCCAAAAACTACCTCTCCACCAATGCCACGCGCTTGTTGTACCAGTTCATAAAGGCCGATGTCGACAGACTGAAGATGAGATAAACGGCCATGATCAGGGCGACACCTTCGATGGACTGCCCGGTCTGATTAATGGTTGTATTGGCCACCGACACAAAATCCGGAAATCCAATCGCGACGGCCAGGGAACTGTTCTTGGTCAGGTTGAGCATCTGACTGGTCAATGGCGGTATAATTACCCGCAAGGCCTGGGGCAGGATCACAAGATTTAACACATGGGAATGTTTCAGTCCCAGAGACATGGCGGCTTCGCGCTGCCCCTTGCTGACCGATTGAATGCCGGCCCGCACAACTTCTGCTACAAAGGCTGCCGTATACAGAACAAGCCCCAGCAGAAGGGCAATGAACTCCGGGCTCATTGTCGTGCCGCCTTTGAAATTGAAACCGGAGAGTTTCGGCACACTCATGGTCAGCGGAGCCCCATTGGCGGCCCAGGTGACCAGCGGCAAAACAATCAGAATACCCAGCGAGATGCGAAAAACGGGGAACGCCAAACCGGTTTTAGCCTGTCGATCTCTGGCCCAGCGGCGGAGAAAATATATCGCGATGCAACCGACCAGAAAGGCTGCCAGCACATATTTGTATGCCGGATGGGCTTCGGGGACGGCGAATATCAGCCCCCGATTGCATAAAAAGACACCGTTTATGGGATTGAGCGCCTGGCGTGGCGACGGAAAAATTTCATAGAACATCGCGTACCAGAAAAACAGCTGAAGCAGGATAGGGATATCCTGCATGACTTCGATGTAGACGGATGCCAGTTTGGAAACCAACCAGTTGCTTGACAGGCGCGCAACTCCGATAAAAGTACCCAGAATAAGGGTGATGACGACACCGATAAATGCGACTTTCAAGGTGTTGAGTGCACCGACAAACAGGGCCCGGGCGTAGGTATTCGCGGCAGAATAGGGAATCAGGGATTCTCCGATCTCAAAGGCCGATTCCTTGTTGAGAAATCCCCATCCGGTGGCAATGGACTGTTTCTCGAGGTTTACCAGAGTATTGGAAACGAGATAATACACCAGCAAAATCGTCAGTAGCCAGACCGCAATCTGATAAAAAATGGCCCTTTTTTTAGGGTCAAGCCAAAATGGGACTTTAGCGGATAATGAGTTGTCCATCGTATCCTGAATGATCCGTCCTGCGATCAGGCGAACCAAGCTATATTTAAATGCCTGCTTCACATCCCATAAGGATGCAAAGCAGGCATCGGGGACAAAGTTTGCCTATGGCAAATTGATAGTGTACATCAGGAATCCCGCGAGGGCACCGGATGCCGATTATCTAAACGGAGCAGCATACATCAGACCGCCGTTCCACCATAACGCATTCAGACCGCGATCAAGAGCCAGCGGTGTGTTGGGTCCGACATTGCGCTCGTAGATCTCTCCGTAATTTCCAACCTGCTTGACGATATTGTAAGCCCATTTTTCGTCGAGTCCGAGTGCTTTTCCGAGTCCGGGCGTCACGCCCAGGAACCGTTTTACCTGAGGATCCTTGCTTTTAAGCATTTGATCCACATTTTTGGAAGTGATACCGAATTCCTCGGCCTGAATCAAGGCCATCACCGTCCAGTTGACGATATCGTACCAGATGTCATCCCCATGACGGACTACCGGAGCAAGGGGCTCCTTGGAAATGATTTCAGGCAGCAGAACATAGTCACCCGGTCGCGGTGCGGTGGACCGATGAGCAGCCAGCTGTGAGGCATCCGATGTATATACATCGCAGCGTCCTGCGAAAAACGCCTTGGTGAGCTCGGCGGTGTTCTCAATGACAACCGGCTTCCACTGCATATTATTTTTGCGAAAATAATCGGCGGCGTTCAGTTCGGTGGTTGTTCCCGGAAGGACGCATACGGTCGCGCCGTCAAGCTCTTTAGCACTTTTTACACCCAATTTCTTGGGGACCAGGAATGCCTGTCCGTCATAAAAATTGACCTGCACAAAGTTCAATCCGTTGGTCGTCGTACGGGTCAACGTCTGGGTTGTATTGCGGCACAAAACATCAATCTCTTTGGATTGCAGCGCCGGTAGACGTTGAACGGCAGTCAGCGCCGAAAATTTTACTTTATTCGCATCGCCAAAAACGGCAGCCGCAATGGCTTTGGCCGTTTCGACATCGAGTCCGTTCCACTCGCCTTTTTCATCCGGCATACTGAAACCGGCAACTCCGCCGTTTACGCCGGCCAACAGGTAACCGCGGGACCGAACTTCTTCAAGTGTTCCGGCAACGGCAACCCCGGTCATGACAATCAGTGCTGCAATCATGATCAAAACGCTTCGTTTCGAAAATTTCATGTGGTGTTCCTCCTTTTGTTATAGTTAATGATTTACCTTCAGAATCGACCCGGTCTATCTCGATCAGAATTCATTGTCGATCAGATTGGGTCGACAGGATGGATAATCCGGCCGGTTTTCCGATCCGGAATGAGATGAGTGGCTCACTTCTAAATTACAGAGGATGAAGAAGCCTCATCTATTAAATCTTCCCTATAAAATAAAACGCATATAACAGACTAGGTGTAGGCTTGGCAAGTGAAATCTGAAGCGATAAATCCAATTTATTATTGACAAATAAATAAAATTATCTTATAAATTCGACCACATCGGCGGATTTTCCTTAACCTTAAGCTAACATTGATTCTGCCTGGCGGACAGTTCGCCAGTTGAGAACGAAAGCCGATCGGGAAGATGTTTGAAGGGAAATAGTCGACGACCGTTGGCAGCATAGCGACTGCCATCGGCTGCGAGTTTGAAGTCAGGTAGAATTATACCTTTAGTTGTGAGGCGTGTTAATGAGTGATCCAACGAATAAAAAAAACCTCAAAATTGAACAACTTTTAAATGATGACTGGCGGGAGCGATCTCCGGAAGAGCGTCGTTCCGATAATGACAATCGCAATGGTCAGGACAAATCATATTTTGAAAACGGCGGCAAGGAAAGAAGAAAAGTAAAAGAGCGAAGGGACAATGAAGAGCGCCGGGACGGATGGATGCGGGTCGGTCAATGGCGCAGTGAGTCCGTTTTTGATGAAAAACGCTAACTACACAAACGGCTGAGGGAATCTGGATTAACAGACTCCCGGAAAAAACATTACAATCAGATTAGATTCCAAATGAAACCGGGCAGAGCCAATGGCGGCTCTGCCTTTTTGATTCACCCAATCATTACGCCACAAACTTAATTATGTACTCATTTTTAGCCGGTCCGGCATTGTGGGCAACGTTTATCGTTTTCTTCGGCGGATTGTTCTTTCGAATCATCCACCTCTATCGGCTCAGCCGAAAAAAAGATTCGGTTTTTTACAATCACGCCGATCTTAAGTGGGGCCTGAAATCTATTGTGCGGTGGATCATCCCGTGGGGCAGTGCATCGATGCGGCAGCAGCCGGTATTTACATTTATGGTCTTCATTTTTCATATCACGCTGCTGGCGGTCCCGCTGTTTCTGAATGCTCACAATATCCTCTGGGATGAATCGTGGGGGATCAGTTTATGGTCCCTGCCCAACGGCCTGATTGATGCAATGACGGTCATTCTGTTAATTTCGATCGTATTTTTCGTCGTACGGCGACTCGTACGCAGTGAAGTACGCATTATAACCGGAATCTGGGATTACATATTGCTGGTCCTCACCGCTCTGCCCTTTTTGACCGGTCTCTTAGCTTACCATCAGGTGGGGCCCTATGATACAATGATGATCCTGCACCTGCTGACCGCACATCTCATACTGCTCCTGATCCCGTTTACCAAACTGGCCCACATGATGCTATTCTTTTTCACCCGGGCTTTTATCGGATTTGAGCTGGGGGGGAGGCGCGGCGCCAGGTCGTGGTAAACAGCTGGGAGGCTGGGAAGCCAGTAGGCTCGCAAGCTAGGAGGCCCGGAAGCCGGGAGGCAGAGAAGGAAAGAAGTTAAGAAGGTGAGAAGTTGAGAAAAGATAGAAGGTCAGAAGGTGGGAAAGTGAGAGGGTCAGAAGATAAAGTGATTCATTAAAGAAAGCATTCTCACGGTTATTCTCAAATTGTTTTAATCATTGTATATTGCGATTTGAGATTTGTTTGTAATTTGGTGCTTGTTATTTGGAATTTTCAACAAGTGTCCCGCTCGTTTTTGCAACTCGCAAAGATGTGCGACTTTATATATAAAAGTTCTAAGGTAAAGGGTATATGGTTGATATAACGGAAGTACTTGAAAAAGAATTTGAAAATAATGACACACAGCCGGATCCGGATAAAGTGCGCAGCATTTTGACGGCCAACCATGGGGCACGGATTCGAACCTGGCTCAGTATCTGTTCACGCTGCGGACTGTGCGCTGAGAGTTGTTTTGTCTATCTGGCCAATGACCGGAATCCCAAACTCAGCCCGGCCTATAAGTTTCATAAAACGCTCGGCGAAATGTACCGGCGTAAGGGCAAACTGACCCCGGAGTTTCTAAAAAAATGCTACGAAATTTCCTGGCTGCAGTGCACCATGTGCAAGAGATGCGCCATTTTCTGCCCCTTCGGCATCGATATCGCAACGATGATCACGGT
This sequence comes from Desulfobacterales bacterium, assembly GCA_030066155.1. Lineage (GTDB taxonomy): Bacteria > Desulfobacterota > Desulfobacteria > Desulfobacterales > JAFDCJ01 > JAFDCJ01. The sequence goes on from JASJCE010000069.1 coordinate 11,012, forward strand.
CTCCCGTCACATCTGCCATTCCCAGGGATACAAACCGAAAAGTCTTTCGGACTTTTCAGAGAACTGCCGGCAATCCGGCAACCACATGGCCATGCCGGTTGAGGAATTGATCGATACCTGTGACTGGATGGAAGAGGAAACCGAAGACGAATATCAGGGTGTCAAAATCCCGGTTGACAAACCGAACGTTAAATACATGTATACCATCAATCCCCGGGAGCCGGTATATTACCCCCAGGATATCTCCAACGCGGCTATTTTATTTGCTGCCGCCGGCGAAAGCTGGACCATTCCGACATTTGGATGGGACTGTACGAACCTGCCCATGTTCTGCGGCGACCGAGACCTGGCGGGCCAGCAGGTGCGCAATGTCTACGAGAAGGCGCTCGAGCTGGGCGCCCAAAAAATACTGATCACCGAGTGCGGCCACGCCTTCCGCTCTCTGGCTTTTGAAGGACCGTATCTGGCCGGATATCAGGGCGGCAAACCGCCGGTCGAAGTCGTTCATTTCGTGCGCCTGATGTATGAATATTTGCGGGACGGACGGATCAAGATCGACCCGGCCAAAAAAATCAAAGCGCCCATCACCTACCAGGATCCCTGCAACGTTTCCAGAAACGGTGGCCTGTGGGAAGAGGCCCGCAACATCATTCCTTATATCGCCGAGGACTTCCGCGATATGTCCCCCAATCGCGATCACAACCACTGCTGTGGCGGCGGTGGGGGAATCATGCCCATGGGACCGAAATACAAACCGGTGCGTATGGCCACCGGCCGCGTCAAGGCCGAGCAGATCCGCGCGACCGGCGCCGAGATCGTGATTACCCCTTGCCACAACTGCTTCGACCAGATCAATGACTTGAGCGAAGAATACGATCTGGGCGTCACAGCTTTGGCCCTCAAAGAAATTTTGGTTGAGGCGATGATGGTACCGGAGCATATGAAGCTGGAAGAGGAATAGGCAAAAGGCGTGGAGCATGGAGAAGAGGGTCAGGGAAACGTCAAAATCAACTCTAACTGATTTGGAGAGAAGCGATTTGTCTTGCCGGATACGTCACTAAAATCCCAAATTACAATACTCAAATTACAAACAATATCAAAATTACAAATTCCAATGATTAAAACTTTACAATTATTTATCGGAGTTTTCGCTTTGTTTAGTTTGTTTTGAATTTTGAATTTCGGTCATTGGTATTTATTTGAGATTTGTTTTTTGGTGCTTGGAATTTTCATGATTTTGATAAGCGAGTAGCTATATTTATTCCAAGCAATTAACTGTTTATATGACGTGGCCCTGGGCGGAGAGTAAAGTGCATGAGTTTTATTTTAACGAGCGCAGAAGCACGACTTTGTCAACCAAATCATTCGTTATGCTCTTCGCCCTATGCACTCTGCCCTTTGTTATTTGCTCTTTGCGCGATCAGCGCTGCACCGATCGCACCGGTTATTTGAGAATAAGGAGATATGGTGATTGGCTGGCCGATTTTTCGCTCCAGTGCAGTTACGACACCGCTGTTTTTAGCCACGCCGCCGGTCATCATGACCGGCGGTCTCAGGCCGGTCCGGCTGGCCATGGCGACTACCCGCGCGGCAATGGCTTCGTGAATTCCGGCGACAATGTTCTCTCTTTTTTCGCCCTGAGCAATGAGCGAAATGACTTCGGACTCGGCAAAAACCGTACAGAGGCTGCTGATTTTGGCAGGTTGGCTGGACTGAATCGATAATTCTCCGAAGTCTACCAGATCGACTTCCAGGGCTCTTGCCATGACCTCCAGAAAACGGCCGGTTCCAGCCGCGCACTTGTCATTCATGGCAAAGTCCTCAACTTTTCCCGAATCATTCAGTGCGATCGCCTTGCTGTCCTGTCCGCCAATATCGATCACTGAGCGGACAGCCGGGTCCAGAAAGTGGGCACCGGCAGCATGGCAGGTGATCTCGGTTACCGCCTTATCCGAATTGACAACACTTTTGCGACCGTAACCGGTTGAGATGATCTGGTCGACTGCAGTCGGGTCGATCCCGGCTTCATCGATTGCCGCCTTAAATACCGATTCAGCGGCAGTTCTGGTACTATAGCCGGTCAATACGATCTTATGGGAGAGAATTCGCCCATTTTCAATCACCGCCGATTTCGCCGTAATCGAACCGATATCTATGCCAACAGAAATCATCAGTGCAACCCAATCTTATTGACCCTGAACCTTTGAACGCGGAACCTTCTTTTACCTCTGAACCTTCGAACCCGGAACCGCCCAATCCCTGAACCTCTCCCGGGCCTTTTTCCCTTGACTCTGATACAATGTAGCTTTATTGTAGCTTTATCAATAGGAACTGTTTACAGCATCCTGTTCTAACAATCAACCCCATTCGACACCCAAAAGAGGTCAAACAAGGTGCCAGATACCAAAGACCAAACTGACCGGCATAAATCTGCCGATGAGGAAAATCTCACCGTTGATATCCCCAACAACAAGGTAAAATTTGAAATATACGGTGAAGAGATGATCGAAAAACGAGTGAAATCGAGCGGCAACAGCGGCAGAGTATATTTGCCGCCCAACTGGGTTGGCCATAAAGTGAAGATCATCCGCACAGATTGATGCTGACGCACGATCGAAATACCATCGAAACCAGCATCAGCGGCTTGTCACCAATTTATCGGAAAAGAGGGATTTACCCGTGGAGAAAATGCGAATTAGAAGACTATCAAAAGCGGATGCCGACCGGGTCTGTCAAATATACGCGGCCATCACCCTGAAAGATATTGATCCGGATTTTAAGCGGGTCGTAGAGGCGCATTCCCAACGTGATGACGACGCCTGTTTCGTTGCTGAAATCGACGGCAATGTTGTCGGTTTTATGATCAGTTACATTATTACTGCCGGATTCGGCATGACCAAAAGCGCCTGGATAGCAACGGTCGGTGTTGATCCAAACTGCATGGGTCAGGGAATCGGTGCCGGCATGGCGGAAGAGTTATTTGAATATTACCGGAATCAGGAAGTTGAAAATGTATATACCTCAGTCCGCTGGGATTCAACGGATCTGCTTTCTTTTTTCAAAACCCTGGGCTTTGACCGCAGCAATTTCATTAATTTGAGAAAAGTTGTGACTTAAACATGGGTTCCGGGTTCAAAGGTTCCCCGTTCCAAGGTTGAAAATCCTATCGCTTATAGAAATTATATCGTTATTTGAAAAATGATTAAATTCTGCGCAGGCAACTACTGACCGTGGCGAACTTAATCCTTACAAATCACTCGCATGTAACATCGGGTGGTCGAAGAGATTCTGATTGGATTCGATTTTTATTATTTTGACAGGATATACAGGATCAACAGGATTTTTTCGCCAACGGCGAGTGGTTTTCGGCCGAAGGCCGCTCTATCCTGACAATCCGGTTAATCCTGTACAAATTTTTTTAAATAAGAATCCATTCCTCATTTTCTTGCAAAAAACTAGAGTTCCTCATTTGAAAAAACTGGACGCTTGCGGCCAGAGGCCGCGCTGAACCCAGAACCTTCAAACCTCCATTAATTTACCCCGCCAAAATATTTCATGAACTGCACTCTCTCGTAGGCGGCCGGGTTGCTGCTCTTGGCCTGACTCATCTTTCCTTTGAAATCAGCGAGACTGTTGTAGCCCTTCTTTGCCATCCATTCTTCTATGGTCTTGAGCATTTCAGTGATTTGCCCTTTGCCATTTTTATAAAGGGTCGAGGCAACCTGAACCGCGTCGGCTCCGGCCAGAATCTGTTTGATAAGGGCAGTTCCGTCGTGAACGCCGGTCGATGCAGCCAGATCGCAGCTGACGCGCTCCGCCATAATGGCTATCCAGCGCAACGAAATCGGTAAATCCGAAGGTGTACTGAATACGCTCGATGAGACGACCTCCATTTTATCGATATCAAAATCCGGACTGTAAAATCGATTGAAAAGAACCAGCCCGGCCACACCGGTTTCCGACAGCTTTTGAATCATGGGCCCTAAATTGGAAAAATAATAGCTGATTTTAAGTGCGATCGGGATCGAAACTTCTTTTTGGACCTTTTCAATGATCTGAAAATAGGCTTTTTCCTTTTCTTCAGTTGTTCGATCAAATTCGGTCGGCAGGAAGAACATATTCAGTTCCAGCGCATCAGCTCCGGCAGTTTGCAGTTGCTTCGCAAAAGAGGTCCATTCATGTGAATAGACGCAGTTGATGCTGGCAATAACGGGAATGGACACGCTTTTTTTGCTTTCTTCGATCAGAGTCGTATATTTGTCGAGCTTTTCACCTTTGATATGGAAGTCATAATAATCGAACTGGTCCAGACTGACACCTTCCTCAGAGGCTTCCTTCAATATATCTTCATATTCAAATGCGATCTCCTCTTCGAAGATAGACTTCAACACAACAGCGCCGGCGCCGTTAGCCTCAAAATCTCTAATGTTTTTGACCGAGTTGGTCAGACCCGAACTGCCCGCAATAACGGGATTTTTCAATGTCATTCCAAGGTACTGTGTTGACAGATCAACCATCATGCCTCCTTTTTTTTGAGTGTTAATGTCTTGATGTTAAACTGTTTTTCTGAACCATAATCTTAAATCGGATGATCCCCATATGGCACAGGTGATAGCGGATTGCGGTCCTTGCGACGTCACCACACCAGATACGATATGTAATTTCAACCCGGCACAATATGATGTTTGATTTAAACTGTCAAATGATTTAGGAATCTTAAAATGAGCACGGCTGAAATGATATTTGTTGATTTGGATTTCTTTTAGGCCGTTATTCAGGTTGACCGGAATAATAGATGACTTGCCGGATCGGAATATGATTTAAGGCACAATGGTCTGCGTTTCAAACCTCTTCGGATCCTGCTTGAAATCCGCCAACTGAATTTCAACGACTGAATCCGTCTCAGCAGCCACAAATTAGAGCGCCATCGAAATTGACCGAAAACTCGGAATATTCAATTTAGTGAATGAACGTAATTCAGTCAATTCCCGCAATTCAAAATCTTTTCCAAGTAAGACAATAAATTCGATTTATATAATTATTTCAGTTTTTTAGAAGATTTCTGTTGACTTGAATATTCTATTGTTTTACTGATGAAAATAGAAAAAACTGACCATGTATGCCTAATTTAAATGGAAATTGACGATAAGGCTAATTGCCTGTCGTTTCACTCGGCGGCGGTGAACGAGCTGGAAATGAAACTCTCTACAATAAAGTTCAA
>JASJCE010000070.1 GCA_030066155.1 Desulfobacterales bacterium
GTGCTGCCCTCCAGAATCTCGGCGCCATCGCCCAGTTCGGGCACAAAATAATCCAGCCGCTTGACCCGGGCACCGGCAGCACCCACCGCGTCGGCGTCCAGGCCGAGATCGGCAGCGCCCCAGACGGGAATTTCCACAGACGCCACTTTGCGTATCCCACGAATGCCAACATAGCGGGGCTCGTTGATGCCGGTCTGGATTGAAAGGACACACGGCAAATCGATTTCATTTAACTCCTGATTGCCGCCTTCGATTTCACGTCCGACTTTGAGTTTTTGGTCATCCAGCACTTCAATATAGTTGACAACGGAGGCATAGGGGACGTCCAGCATGGCGGCCAGCATTCCGCCAACCTGCCCGGCTCCGTCGTCAGCCTGGGCCCCGGTCAACACCAGATCATAGTTTCCCTTATCCACTGCGGTTTTCAGCAAATTGGCAATTCCTCTGCCGTCTGATCCTTCGAAAGCACCGTCCGTCAGCAGGATACCATTGTTGGCGCCCATGGCCATTTCCCTTCGGACCACTTCCTCGGCTTCGTCATCGCCGACCGATATAACCGTCACGGACCCGCCGGTTTTGTCGACAATTTGAATGGCTTCTTCAACGGCATAATTATCCCATTCGTTCACCGAGTAAACCAGATCATCGCGTTCGATGTCGGTACCGTCACCGGCAACCTCGATCTCGTTTTCAGCCGTATCGGGCACCCGCTTTACACAAACCAGTATCTCCATAACTTTCCCCCTGACTCAAATTTCGTGATTAGTTAAACAACTTATTATAAACGATTTTTAGCTGGAACGAACTGAAATTTCAAATTACAAATTCCAAATAACAAATAAGCTCCAATGACCAAACTACCAAATTCAAAACTTGAAAAACTCGTTCAATCAGAGTTCTCGGTTTCGTTCATTGGAATTTTGGATTTTGAATTTGTTTGATATTTGGTGCTTGTATTTTGGATTTTCGTCAAAAGCATCACCTCAATAACCGTTTGGCAATAAATTACGCGTCGGTTACCAGGTGCTCGGCAACGAGTTCGCACAGATCAATTGCTTCCATCTCACCTTCCAATCCGGCAACTTTGATGGCATCTTCCATGTTTACAAGACAAAAGGGACAGGCGGTGACGATCACATTGGCACCGGCCTGCTTTGCCATCTCAACTCTGAGAACCCCCATGCGCTGGTCCTCCTCGGGCTCGTAAAACAGCATCAGACCACCACCACCGCAGCAAAATGAGCGATCCTGACAATTACCTTCCATTTCAATTCGGTGCAGTCCCTGGATGGCATCGATGGCCGCCCGGGGATCATCGTACAGACTGTTGTGGCGCCCCAGATAGCAGGGATCGTGATAAACATAAGTCTTGCCGTTATCTGCAGCCGGTTTCAGGCGAATTTTACCGGCGTTGACGCTGCGTACAATGGTTTGGCTAATGTGTTCGACCGGCGGTAAATCCGGGTAATCATTTCTCAGCGCATTGTAGGCATGGGGATCGGCGGTGATGATTTGCTCGGCGCCGGAATTTAAAATGGCATCGGTGTTGCGGTCCTTCAGATCCTGGAACAGCATTTCTTCTCCAAACCGGCGGACCTCGTGGCCGCTGTCTCTTTCATTCTTGCCGAGAATGCCGAACTCAATGCCGGCTGCATCGAGTATCCTGGCCGTCGCCCGGGCAATTTCCTGCATACGGTCGTCAAATGAAGATATGCTGTCTACAAAGTAGAGGTTTTTGGCAGTCTTGCCTTTTTTATCGAGTATCGTCACAGGCCTCTGCTCGGCGATTTCCTTGGTCCAGTCAGCCCGTTTCCGTTCCATCTTACCCCACGGATTGCCCCGTTTTTCCAGAGCACCAAGCGGTTTCTGCAGGGACTGGGGCACCAGACCGTCATCCACCATGCCGCGTCGCAAATCCACCATTTTGTCGATATACTCGATGCCCAGAGGGCATTCCTGTTCACAGGCACCGCAGGTCGTACAGGACCAGATTTCATCTTCACTGTAAATATCGCCAATCAGCGGTTTTGCCTCACCACCGTTGGCGCCAATCCAAGTATAATGCTTAAATGCATAGTCACGCCCTTTAATGGAAATGAAACGCGGCGAAAGGGGGCGACCAACGGCATTTGCCGGGCAACGATCGGAGCAGCGACCGCAGTCGGCACAGGTGTAGAAATCGAGCATGTGCTTCCAGGTAAAATCCTCATAGAGTTTCACGCCAAAGGATTCCAGGTCGTCCAGATTCTCATCTGCAACCCCATGTTGTACGGGTTTCACGTTGCCCCGATCGAGACGCATGAAAAAAACGTTGAAAATAGAGGTGACAACGTGAAAATGCTTGCCCATTGGGAGGAAGCACAGAAAAAAGAAAAAAGTGATCTCATGAATAAAGTAGGAAACCGAATGCATTCCCTGCAGCGCCGCGGGAGAGGCCGCTCCAATGCCATGTTTGAAGAACCAGACCAGGGTCAGTGGAGCGGTGATGGCGGCATGCTGCCCTTTTTGCATTTCAGCGGCAATCAGGCTGGCTTCGAACAAGCTTTCGGTAATGACCAGGGTTGCAATCAATCCCAGCACGAGAAGTGCCTCCCAGGTATGGTCCCGGCCGTACTGAGGTGGAACCGCGTAGCGGGGCGGTTTAATAATCGAACGCCGCACGGCGGCGATAATTACGACAATCAAGACCCAGGTGGCGGCATAATCCTTTATGACATTATAAATACTGCCGAAAGCGCCGCCGAAACCCGGCAGTTGAAAGCCCTCTGCAAAACCCACAAAAACAAGCTGGGTGGAGCGGGCGCCGAGAATCAAAAAACCGGCAAACAAAAAGATATGTACCACCCCTGCCAGCAGGTAACGTGGATGCCGCCATTGGGCCAGCCATATTCTGGCCACCTTTCGGATCCTTTCGGGGATCCGGTCCAAGCGATTGTCCGGGGCAGCGACTCTGAGCGGTATCATCCGCCGGTAAACGATATAAATAAAAGTACCGACGCCGATCAAGGGAATCAGGATGTAAATTATATTGGCGGGAATGCCGAGAATGGTTGAAGCAGACGGAGAAATTAATGCGGGTTCCATAAAATTATTGCATGCTCCCTTCGGTTAATTTTCTAGCAAGCCGATGTCAAGCACAAGGGGCTTGAATATCATGATTAGCCCCCAAATTCAAGCTCGCAAGGCTTAGCGATTTGTTATTTGTTTCTGGCATCAGCTCTAAGCATTTAAGCTGGGAAGCTGGTAGGCTATAAAGCTTGAAAGCCTGGAAAAGGTATAAATTCAGTTTTAAAGTCCAAAATCGAAAGATACCGCTTCAAGCATCCTGGCTTTCTGGCCTCCCAGCCTCTCTGCTTCCCAGCTTCCGAGCATCCCAGCCTTCAGGCCTTGCGGTATCCAGTATCCAGCATCCGGTATCCGTCATCCAACCCGCATCTCGCAACCCGAAACCTTCATCAAGCCTATTTCCCACCAAACGAATCTTCGGCAATATCGACAGCTTCGGAGCTTGTCGTAAGGATCGCATTCATCTTCCCCAGGGTTACCGGGAGGATGCAGTTTGCAAAAAATTCGGCACTCTTCAACTGCCCCTCATAAAAGGCGGCATCCTTTTTCCTGGCCCCGTTATCCAGCTTTTCGGCTGAGATAGTGGCCCGCCACAGAAGCAGCCATGCCATCACCACATCACCGGAGACCTCCAAAAACGGATAGGCATGAGCAAATGCCGCCATTACCTGAGGCGACATGGCGGTTTTGCCGAGATGCAGGGCAACTTCACCCAGTTTGTTCAGGGCCGCTTCCAATTTGCCGGCGCAATCTTCCAACCGGGCATTGGCCTTGGCTGATGCGATTACCCCCTGGATTTCGCCCATCAGGTCCATAATCGGCCGTCCCTGGTTTAATCCGAGTTTGCGGCCCAAAAGGTCCATGGCCTGAATCCCGTTGGTTCCTTCGTATATCGGTGTGATACGGCAGTCTCGCAGGAGCTGCTCCATCGGATACTCCTTGATGTAGCCGTAACCGCCGTAAATCTGGACACCGAGGTTGCAGACATCGAAAGCCCGGTCCGATACATAGCCTTTGGCGATCGGAATCAACAAATCAACGATGCCCTGGTATTTGGCCTTTTCATCGTCGCTGACAGCGATTTGAATCCGGTCATCGCACAAGCCCACATAATACAGCAGACTGCGCATTCCCTCGACATAGGCTTTCATGGTCAGCAGCATGCGCCGGACATCCGGATGCTGAATGATCGGAACTCCAGGCGCACTCTTATCCATCATATTCAGCAGGTGCCGCCCCTGGACTCGTTCGCGGGCATATTTGAGGGCGTGCATGTAGGCCGCGCTGGCACAGGCAAACCCCTGTATACCCACCAGCAAGCGGGCTTCGTTCATCATCAAAAACATGGATCGCATTCCCTTGTTTTCCTCTCCCAGCAGCAGCCCACGGCAGTTGCCTTTGCTGCCAAGTGACATGGAGCAGGTTGCGTTTCCATGAATTCCCATTTTTTCCTCGACCCCGGTACAAACCACATCGTTCAGTTCACCCGGACTGCCGTCTTCGTTGACCCAGTACTTCGGTACGATAAACAGCGAAATTCCGTTGGTGCCTTCCGGAGCCCCATCAATGCGGGCCAGAACCGGATGGATAATATTTTCAGCCAGGTCATGTTCCCCGGATGAAATAAAGATCTTGTTGCCAGTGATCGAATAGGTTCCGTCTTCATTTTTTTTGGCAGAAGTGGTCAGCGCTCCGACATCAGATCCGGCTTCCGGTTCGGTCAGCAGCATTGTGCCGGTCCATTGGCCGGTGTACAATTTTTTCAGAAAAAGCGCTTTTTGTTGATCTGTACCAAATGACTCAATCAGTTTCCCCGCCCCATGGGTCAAGCCGGGATACATCATGAAGGCGAAATTGGCGCCGTTCATATAGTCACTGGCTGCCAGAGCGACGGTTCGCGGCATGCCCTGTCCGCCCCACTCGGGATCTTCGATCATAGCCAGCCACTCTCCTTCTTTGAACAGATCCCAGGCTCTGTGGAACGACGGCGGGACCGTCACCTTGCCATTTTCGAATTTGGTACCTTCCCGATCGCCTTCGACCTGGGTTGGAAGTATTTCTTTAATGGATAGATTCCGCGCTTCGGATACAATAAGATCCACCGTTTTTTTGTTGAATTCAGCAAATATCTCATGCTTACTTAATTCCGCCACTCCCAGTTGCTCGTGGAGAACAAAATCAACATCCCTTCGATCGGCAATTTGCTGTGCCATTATCTATTTCTCCTTTTTAGTTCCATTGAGCTATTTGGCCACCGAGGCACCAAGTCGCAAAGATTGTTCCAATAACTATTAACTCATAACAAATAACGAATAACAAATTTCAGTCAGAGGTCCCGATTCCTTTCACCAGCAAGTCAACCAGCGGATCGGCCATGGAGACCAGATCATATGCCTTTTCCGAATGCAGCCAGGTATTGATGACCTCGTCGACAGAGCCCAGAATAAATCGTTTTACCAGGCTGACATACAACTCCTTGCGAATCTTGCCCTCCTGCTGTCCCAATTCCACGATTTCCGATATCAGGTCCTGATACATTTGGGACATTTCTCTGATCTGCGACTCTGCCAGACGGCTATTCTGGTGAGTTTCCACCTGGTAGACGACCGCCATATTGCGATCCCGCTGAAACTCCATTAAATGACAACGGATAAGATTACGCAGTTTATCCAAGCTGTTGTCAGCTTTTTCGACCTCGGCCCGAAATTTTTCAAACACCTGTTTGGTTCGATAGGCAAAAAACTGAACCAGAATGTCGTCCTTGTTTTTGAAATAAAGATAGATGGTGCCGTCAGCGACGCCGGCCTCTTTGGCGATCTGGGCAACCGTCGATTGGTGGAAGCCCTGGCGTGCGAAGACGGTTACGGCTGCTTCTAGAATGAGGAGATACTTGTTATTTTTTTGATTTCTATTAATTTTCAGCCCCCTATTAATGAATGAACACTCATTCATAATACAAGGCTTGACTGCGGCTGTCAAGACCTAAGTCAAAAAAAATAGGGTGGAATTGAATATTGATAAATATATATTATTACAACTATTTGTACATAAGAGAAAAAGAAGCAAACAGTGAATTTCCCCAAATATGACATTCTGAATAGAAGTGAATGATTGTTCATTCATATTCGGTCTTATGTGAGACTTCAATTGTAAAAATGTGAAACTTCAAATGTAAAAAGCGAACCGCAGAATATCGGATATCGAACCGCAGAAAGTCGAAGTGTGGTTTCGCTCTCCGAGGCGTAGGCGTTATGACCCCTACGAGCCGGAGGCTTTGCTCAGTCTTTTCAATAAAATAGATAGAATGCCTTACTTCGATATTCGATATTCAGTGTTCGATATTCGCTTTTCAAAGTTTCTTTTCCGATCAAACTGGCCGTTTTTTGGACCAGAGGCGACGCCCGTGTAATGCCGGTTTAAGGTGATAATTTCCATGAATAAGAATTGATTTGTGAGCGCAACTGTAATAACAGATTCACGAACGTAAGGGAGGCAGTGACAATGTCCAGTCAACCAAAATGTTTATTGTTTATCGTCTTAATGATGTTTGCATGGACAGCCCAATCGTTGGCGGCCACCCAGGCCGAACAGACTTTAAAGGTTGGCATCAGCCCGTTTTCTCCTTTTGTGATTCTGTCTGGGGATCGGCCGATCGGGTTTTCGATAGATGCATGGGGGGCGCTGGCCCGGGATCTTGAAATTAATTATGAATTCGTCGCTTGCGCCGGTGTTGCTGACAAGCTGCAGCGCTTAAAACAGGGCCAGATTGATTTAGCTATCGGTGGGATCACCATCACCGAGGAGCGGGAAATGCGGTTTGATTTCACCCACACGGTTTTTCACACCGGCCTTGACATTATGATACCCAGCACTAAGGAAGTGTCCGTTTTAGAGTTTTTTACCTCCCTGGTTACGGGGAAAAAGACTATTTTTCTCGCCGGGCTGCTTCTGATGATTGTCATTGCTGGTCACATTATCTGGCTGGTTGAACGAACCAGCAAAAAAAAACAGACGACCTTCAAGCATGATTACTTCCCTGGAGTTTTTGAAGGAATGTACTGGGCGTTAATTACCGCCAGCACGATCGGATACGGGGACAAAGTCCCCAAGCGCTGGAGCGGGCGCATTCTGGCCGCCATTCTGATTCTCATCTTTCTGCCCCTGTTCGGCTATTTTATTGCCGAGCTTTCTTCCGATCTAACGCTTGAAAGCCTCAAATCCAATATCAATGGGCCGGATGATCTGTGGGGACGCCGAGTCGCCGTGGTGGCGGGCACAACCAGCGAAGATTACATGCGAAAAATGCATGTGTATATAGAATCATATCAAAAAGTGGAAGAAGCCGTGAATGCGCTGGACCAAAATATCGTGGATGCGGTAGTGTATGACGCTCCCAATCTAATGTACTACGCCAGAAGTGAAGGCAACAAAAAATATACGGTTGTCGGAAAGATCTTCGAACCCCAGGACTACGGACTTGCCGTCCCCCAGGGCAGCCCGCTGCGCGAAAAGTTAAATCGGGCAATCCTCATCTTGCTGGAATCCGACGAACTGGAAAACATAAAGCGAAAATGGTTTGGGAAGTGACAAAGTGGGGAAAACTATGGATTAGTGGAGTCGTGGAGTGATAGAGCATTGGGTAAAGATTTGGGTCCAGGTTTCAGTTGTCAGGTTTCAGGTTTCAGATGACGGAAGACAGAAGTCAGATGACAGAGGACCCGTCTTCGCCTTACGGCTTCACCGCGGCACGCAGATGACAGATGTCAGAGGACAGAAGACAGAGGACCCGTCTTCGCTCTATGAGCTTCCGTCTACGCTCTTCAGGCTTCGCTTTCAGCTACGACCAAGCAGGTCGAGCTTCCGTCTTACGCTCTCCGAGCTTCGCCGAGACAAGTCGCCGCGGCAGGCAGAAGACAGATGTCAGATGTCAGACAGCTGAAGGTTATTTGTTATTCGTCATTGGTTATTAGTGGCGGCAGCTGAACCTGGTGTCTAAATCTACCCGAAATTGAATTTATCCAGCAACTAATCCGGTATGACAAAATTAGCCTTCCGGTATACTATTACCTTCACGTAAATATTCACCTGCCCACAATATATTGGGCGGCACATGTTAAGCATTCGGTTGCAGGTATTGGCAAGTTGGACAATTGATAAAACACTTATTAGGTATCTGGAACTCTAAGTTTAAGAATCAACTAATAGCATTTTCGTTTTGCGCATTAAAAAGGGCCCCCACATGGCGAATCCAGAACAAGTTGGAGACCATACCCAAAACGAGGGCAAATCTAATAGTTGCATTGACAACCGTTGGCAACACAATACATAATTTAGTTTCATAGCCCTTGTGGCCTATGACCCCTTGGTAGGTCAATGTTACAAATCTGCAACCTCTTTCCGCGGGAATTTTGCCTTTTCACCCCCCCAAATTTTTTTTCTGAAACCAATTAAGTTAGTTGCGGCAATTCATCAGATTCTGCAAAATCAGCGAATAATTAAAATTATTTAAATAATTGTATTAATTACATATTTGGCTTGACAACCACCAAAATAAAGAGGTAACAGCAATGGTAATGAATTAAAATCACATTCACTAAAAAACGGTAACCCTTAATTTAGATCTGAATAGGGCCATGAATAGGGGAATCCAAAAAGCTCCGGAATAAAGCCTTCAATGGGTTGTGAATCCTTTGGTGGCTTTTTGTTTGCTATACGATTGATATCACACAATTTCAGTAAGTTGTGATACTGACAGAAACATTAACCACAAAAGATTAAAAACTTTACATTTTGCCCCAAATGCACTTCCAATTCTTACTAGTTTTAACTTAGTACTTTACCCGTAATTTTTTGGGGCGTATAGCGGTTATAATAATATAGTATATAAGGAAAGAAAGGAAAGAAAATCCTTCACTAAATAAACTTAACAGGCTGGATCATGACCACGCATATTCCATCTTTCAGGGGGATGGCAGAATGCAAAGTGTCTTAAATTTAAAGCTAAGTCGCACCATTTAGAGCGGAGAAAGGAGGGCGCACATGAGAAAAGCAATCTTAATGTTCTTTATGGTTTTCGTATGGTTGGCTGCCACGCCGGCATTTGCGCAAGAAGCGACAAGCGTTGACTGTGTGGATTGTATCGGAAGCAGGCACTTCAAGCCCGATGCGGTTGGGTACGCCCATCTTAAGGATGACTCTGTTGGAAGCACTCAACTTAAGAACGATTCAGTTGGGGGCGCGCATTTAAAACCGGGCTCCGTAAAAGCAAATAAGATCGCAGATGGGACAATCACCGCCAGCAAGATTGCCCCTCGCGTTTTACTTGAAGGCCCTGCTGGCCCGCCCGGTGCTGACGGTGCTACAAGTCCCCAAGGTCCCGCTGGTCCTCAGGATCTAGCGGGCGTCGACGGCACGTCACCGAGAGCACACGTCCATGAGTTATCATGGAGAATTGATCATGGTAATCCGGGTGGATATTTAAATTTAGATTGCGGCCCAGGCTATTCGGCAGTTTCATGTGGCGTCACCGCGCCCACCTGGCAGCCGGGTTACTTTTACTCGCGCGCGCGCCCAACATTCAATCAGGATCCGGGAGGATGCGAGTATTACGTGCACCAGGATTACGGATACGAAGGGCCGCCTTACATGCATTATTCGTTAATGATGGTGTGCATCGAGTTAAGGGAAATGCCTGAATACACCGATCACGGCGAGATTATATGGACGCAGCCGTAGCGGTTTTATTCACGAGAGTTCGGGAGCGGCTGATACTCGCCATACCGGGTGTCAATATTCGGATAGAACAATTAAGTTCGACCGAATGGTATATTCAAAATCGTAGCCATCTGATTAATCTGCCTAGTATTGTACATGTTGGCGTATTGATTCTTGTGATTGATTCAACCCCGCTCTCACCCATCCTCTCCACCGTTTCACGTACAACCCAAGCCGGGGCGAGGAAACTACCTCCCCCGGCTCTTGCTCGTAAAGCCGGATCGTCAGTGAAAGGAAATTCTCTTCTGTCTTCTTTGCAACACCAAGCCCGCCAGGGTCAAAGTGATAGCCGAGGAAGTCAAACCCGCGTTCAATTCTTCCGATCAGGGTCTTATTCGGGTGTTTTTCCAGCTTCAATTCGCTGAACGTCTGGTTAAGCATCCGGATTGCCTTTTTGAGCTTCCATCTTGTTGGAGCCAGTATCAGAATGTCATCCATATATCGGAAATTTTTCGTCTCCAGTTTCTCAATCTTCTGATCCAATTCCAGTAGATAGAAGGCTCCCAGAAGCGGTGACAGCGATGATCCTCATGGATTCCTTTCCTAAAATCCTGATACAATCCTCCCCATTCCACACACCTGTTCAGAAACTGCCATACGTAGCCTATTATTATCCGGTCACTCATATAATCATGCAGTTTTATCAGCATGGTATGGTGGTCTATTGAATCATAATAGGAATGAACATTGGTTTTACAAAAGAAATTGTATATCGGAAGTTGTTTCATCACGTCCCGAACAGCACCTTTTAATCCACCATGGCTTTTAAGATGATAGCAGGTTTTTAGCAGAAATGGTTTCAGCCATTCCTGCATGATGCTGGTTAAAACTTTTATGATAAGAGCATCCTGTGAAGACCATATCGCCATCGTTTCACCGCAGGACAGTCTGATTTTTGTTTAAAGATTAGATCGGTACGAACCGGTTCTGAATGAATCCATTACTTCCTCGGCCTGCCTATTCCATGTGCGTTTCAGATTCCAAATGTCAGAATGCGGTGAATGGTTCTTTCGGCTTTTGCCAAGCCATTGGTAGGCGTTGGAAAATAGTTGAGGTAGGTTTGGGTAAGTGCTATACATGAGTCCTTATATCATACGAAATTCAGCCTTCAAACATTAAACAAGATGTGTTGCTTTCTGCTATTTATCTTGAAGCCAATAAAAAATAGGCCAGCCACAATATATGGTGGATAGCCCTTTCAACTGAAAACAATAAGCTCGGGCTGTTCGGTCGATATACCCAAGCCGGCGAAGCCGGAAATGAATATTGAATTTTGAATAATGAATATTAGTGGTATTCTATCGATCTTATATCGCTTCTCACCAAAATAGTCGGATTTGCGTTGCTTAAATCCTGCGCAAACATGATTTGATTTCAATAAATAGGCCTAAGCTAAAATGACAAGCTTTACAAAAATCCGGCGTTGTTTAAGCCAGAATATCAGTTTGTGATTTAAGATATTTCAAACAATAATTACTACCGAATAGCCAACAACGAATAACTATTTAACCCAATAACTCTTCTCATCTTCCCACCTTCTCTGCTTCTTACCTTCTTGTCTTTTTCTTCTGTCATCTGTTTTCTGTCGTCTGACTTCTGTCTTTCGTCATCTGAAACCTGAAACCTGAAACCTAACATTTGTCTTCTGCCTGCCGCGGCGACTTGTCTCGGCGAAGGTCGGAGAGCGTAGACGGAAGCTCGACCTGTTTGGTCGTAGCTGAAAGCGAAGCCTGAAGAGCGTAGACGGAAGCTCGAAGAGAGAAGACGGGTCCTCTATTGATGGCGATTAGTTCGCCGGCAGCCTGTCGTTGACGAATTTCAGGATATCGTGCCCGATGGCCTGGTTGGGATGCCGGTCAATCATCTGCAGGGCGATGTCTCTGGCTTTCGCCAGCAACCCCCGTTTGAGGTAGTGGTCGGCGGCCGCATACAGGTAATCCAGATTATCCGGTTCAATTTCAATGGCCGCCAGGAGCGCGGCTTCCGCTTCTGTTTTCCGATTCAACTGCTGCAGCAACAAACCAAGGTTGTACCGCACCCTGGAACGGTGGGGCATACCGCCGGCGGCGATTTCAAGATGGTCGGCCGCTTCCTCGTACGCTTTCAACTCAGCCAGCAGCAGCCCCAGGGAATACTGTGCCTCGTGTAAATCCGGCTGGGCGGCAACCACTTCGCGCAGCAGTTTTTCCGTCTCACCCTTGCGTCCGAGTTGATTCAGCAGCATGGCCAGATTGACCTTGGCCGGATAAAACTGACCGTCGATGCGAATCGCAGCCTGGAAGTGATCAATTGCAAGTTGCGGCTGCTTCAAATTGGTGTACAAATTCCCCAGGTTGTAACGAGCAAATGCAAAATCTCCCGAGTATTCCATGGCAGCCACGTACTCTCCCAGAGCGGCCTGATAGCGTGCCAGTTCTTGTTCGTCCAGTCCGGGGTCGGGGATCTCGGCCATTCGCCGCGCCGCTTCGATTCGCACGGCCTTCACCGGATCATAGAGCATGGCAGCCAGTAATTTCGTCTGCTTTGCCCGATTTGCGGTGTTTAATCGATCCACCGCCGTGCGTCGGATAAGGGCCTCGTCATCGAGCAGGGCCAGCTCCATTGCCGGCCCACCGGCGCCGTTCACATCGGTACCCAGCAGCGACAGGGCTGTGGCCCGCACGATCACCGGGTACAGCCTGTCAGCGGCCAGTTGACGGAGACGGTCAGTGGCTTTTGCCGCCCGCCGCCGTCCCTCAGCGATGACGACGCCGTAATGGCCGCGTCGCCCCGGCCCGTACCATTTGGTAATATGGTCATCGGCCCATTTGGCGCTTTTATCCTGGTGGCAGCGGTTGCAGGCGTTCGGGACACCCAGTTCAATACTCAAATCGGGCCGTGGAATTCGAAAGCTGTGATCCGGCCGATAATCGATCCCCATGTAATTCCGACCCGGCATGTGGCACTGGACACATTCGGCTCCGGTACCAACCGCGAATAGCACTTCACCGTTCTCGGCCCTAATCGGTTCACCTTTTTCGCCGCTGTATTTATGAAAATGGTGATCCCGGGTATCGTAAACATCAGCACGGTGACACTGCAGACAAAGGGCATTGCCTTTCTCAATCGTTTTGACGCTGTGGACATCGTGGCAGTCGCTGCATCGGACCTCTCGCGCATACATTTTGCTCTGGGTAAAAGAACCGTAGACGTATACTTCCTCCAGAATCTGTCCGTCGGTAAAATACAGATTTTCATTCAGCAGGCTTGGCAGCATCGTATCCATCAAATCCGGTTCGGCATGCGTATAATCCCCCAAAATAGCCCGACGGGAATGACAGGGGGCGCACAGCTCCACCTGCTCACGGGAGTTCATTCCGGAAGTATTAACTGCCAGGCGGTAGTTGGCAGCGGCGGGTCTGGCCATGTCGGGCAATTCGGCCCATTTTGCGTGGTATGATCCGGGACCATGGCAGGCTTCACAGCTGACATCGATTTCCGACCAGGTGGTCTGGTAGGAATCGGTTTTGAGGTCGTAGTCTTTTTTCAGATTGGTGGAGTGGCATTCGGCGCACATACCGTTCCAGTTTTGGCCGGCATTCGTCCAGTAGAGCCAGTCGGTGGGGTCAACCGGCCTGTCGGGATTCTGATGATACCAGCGTTTTTCTCTCACATCCCAGGTAATCGGCAGACACTGCAGGCGACCGCCCGGAAAAGGAATCAAGTACTGCTGCAGCGGATAAACACCGAATGTGTACTTGACTTCATACTCACCCATGTCACCGCCCGGTCCCTGGGTGTAGACCATGAACCGCCCATCTTGGCGATAAAATCGTGAAGTCGTCCCGAAATACTCAAAAACGGCATTGTCGAAATCACCCAAAACGGTCGATTCATTAGCCTCATCCATGGCCAGGTCGTGATGCGAGCCCCGCCAGCGGTCATATTCGGTCTTATGGCATTCAGCACATTTTTTACTGCCGACGAATTCAGCCGCGGCGTTCGGCATCTCAGCCGGTCGCAGATATTGCTGCTTGAGCATGTATAGCGGAATCGACACAATGATCAGGAGCGTGGCAATGATTCCGGTTATTTTCCAGTTTCGCATAGCATTCGGTACAGATGTCAGATGACCCGTCTTCGCCTTACGGCTTCACGGCTTCCGTCTACGCTCTTTAGGCTTTGCTTTCAGCTACGACCCAACAGGTCGAGCTTCGCCGAGACAAGTCGCCGCGGCACGCAGAAGACAGATCGTTATTTGTTATTCATTATTGGTTATTGTTCATTGGTCTCAGGTTTAATGACAAAAGCCTGGAAGCTGGAAAGCGATAAAGCCTGAAAGCGTAGAAAAGGGATAAATTCATTACTTCTGACCTGTTTCCTTCTCAACTCCACAGCCTCCCAGTGGCCGACCATTATTATCTTAAGATTCGATCGGTCATCCCGCCTGAGCAGACGGGGCATCTCGTCATAATAAATGCCTATAGTGTCTAAAATGCCTAAATTGCCTAAAATTTATGTATTCTGTCTATCTTAGCTTCCCAGCTTCCCAGCCTTTGTCTATTATTCTCTACCCCTATACCTTATACTCTAAACCATAGGCCTATTACCAATTAACTATGAGCTATAAGCTTCTCAGCTATCGGCCGGCGCTTGGCGCCATAACCTTTCGCCTTTCGCCTTTAACCCTAATCCTTCTTTTTAGCATAAACGACCTGCTCGGCTTTGAACTCGCTGCGTATTATGGGCCTGCTGGTATCGACCTTGACCATATCGTTTTCTATAGTAACGGAGTAGAAATCCAGGGCCCGCGGCGCAGGCGGGCTGATAACATTACCGGTAATATCAAAAGCCGAGGCATGGCAGGGACAGGCAAATTTATTTTCTTCAGCCACCCAGGGGACGGTGCAGCCCAAATGGGTGCATTTTCGGGAGAGCGCCAGAAAGCCACCGTCAGTCAGCCGCGCCAGATAAAAACGACCCCGAACAAATGCAGTCACGGAATTGCGGACAAATGTGTCAACGCCTCCTGCAGCTATGATGTCATTGGTGTTTGCAGAGTGCGGCTTTGATTTTGCCGGCCGTAAATACGCGAATACCACCACAATGAACTCGACCAGGGCAATAAATCCCAATGCCCACCAGAGTTTGTTCAAAAAACTGCGGCGACTAGACCCTGCGGGTCGGGCTTTCTCAGAATTCGGCTTTGGCATAAGATGATCCTGGATTCAAACATGACTTCCTGTTTTGTTGAAACAATTACAAATCTTCGAGAAAGCCGGAGTTTTGGAGTAATGGAGTAATGGAGTAATGGAATTAATTGTTTCCATAAATTGCATTGTTTTCTTTCACCGTAAGGTGATCTATCCAATCTCCGTTAGCTCTCTTGCGTTCCAGGCTTTCAACTAATTTGAGCAGGCCATTTTCAAGCTTGTATCCACGATTTTTATTCTTCCGCATACTCAAATA
Source organism: Desulfobacterales bacterium (assembly GCA_030066155.1). GTDB lineage: Bacteria > Desulfobacterota > Desulfobacteria > Desulfobacterales > JAFDCJ01 > JAFDCJ01. Next base: position 15,289 of record JASJCE010000070.1, read on the forward strand.
TCCCGATAATTTCGTTCACCAATTTTTTCTAACCAATACTCCGGTACTCCAACACTCCGGCATTGACATCCCAGGTGTTCAAACCTGATCGTGAATTGCCGTAAAGACCAACCCTTACCGTTACCCAAACCATGTAAGCGCCATCCCTTCTCCTCGAAACCAGATGCCGGTCGCTGTCAATACGAGGAATGCGGTCAGCAGCAGGACGAAAATTGCCTGGAATGCTTCATTACGGGTGGCGCCAAACTTCTTTTTTAACAGCGAGTAAAACGCAGTGACAGCGGCTGCCACCAGTAAAGTGGGCAGCAGACCGTTGCTGATTACCGCCGGGACGGAGGCCTGCCAGACCGAAGCATCGAGCAGATATTCATTTGCAAGAATTGCAAGAGGCGTCAGAATCAGGCCGATCACCGCGGCAATCGCCGCCGATCTGCGGCCCCGATGGGAGACAAACCACACGCCGGAGGTACCGGCATCAAAACGCAGATATGGCAATGCCAGCAGGAACACGAGTGCGGCAGCCGGTATTACAAGCACCGCAAATAGCGGATGAAAATGCAGCAGCAGTTCCTGCAGGCCTGCGAAATACCAGGGCGCTTTGGTGGGGTTGGGACTCAGCCCCGGATTGGCCTTGGCTTCCAGCGGCGCATTGAACAGGGTCGAGAACACCATAATGAAAGCAATCAGTACCGATGCCACGACCAGTTCTCGAACGATCAGGTGCGGAATGGTGGGAACAGACTCCCCCCGATCGTCCGGATTATCATCGGGTTTGCGCGGGATAACCAGGCCTCTGGCTTTGCGCACCCGCCAGAAATGAAATGCCATGAGAATTATCAGAAATGCCGGAATGACGGCCGTATGAACGGCAAAAAATATCGACAGGGTTGCCGGTCCGATGTCGGTCCCGCCACGAATCAGAAGCTGAAGGGTCGAACCGATTCCGGGCACGTATTCCAGCATACCGGTGCAGATGGTGACGGCCCAGAATGCCAGCTGGTCCCATGGAAGCAAATATCCGGTGAAATTTGATCCAAGAACCAGTAAAAACATCAGCAATCCGATGATCCAGTTGAACTGCCGAGGCGGATGATAGGCCCCGCTGAAATAGACTCTCAGGAGGTGTAAAAAAACGACCAGCAACAGCACATT
>JASJCE010000071.1 GCA_030066155.1 Desulfobacterales bacterium
AATTGATCTATGCGGCTGTTTCCGGCAAACTGAACGATGTGCCCTATGAATCCGATCCTGTCTTTTCGTTTGAAATACCCACAGAATGCCCGGGAGTCCCGTCGGCAATTCTCAATCCGCGCCGGATGGCCAAAGACCGGGGAGAATATGAATTGCGTGCGGTTCAGCTGGCAAGAAAATTTATGGAGGATTTTGCCCGGTACGAAAACGAAATGCCCGAAAGAATGCGCACCATGCTGTTAAATGTTCTCTCCCTCGAGGATTCGTTCGATATGCTTGAGGACTTTCGCCTCACCATTTAAGAAACAACGCTAGTAAATTGTTTAGCTCATACCTCTAATTGAAAAACCACGCGGCAGCTTTTTCCTCAAGACGGCAACGTCCTTAAATAACCAAAAAATAATTTTTTGAATATCCAGTAATAGGGACAAACTGTGACGGTACAGGGTCCAGATTTCCGTCATGACCAGCTTCAGAAGGCGCAACCGAATGACATCATCCAGAAAGGTGGTAATGGCGGCCCAGGTCATATAATCATCCCGATTGAAGGTGGGGTCGATGTCGGCCAAAACCCCTTTAAGCGTTACCAAGGCCTTCTCATACATCAACAAGTCGGTGGAGAAAATGACCCCCTGGTAGGTGAATTTCTCAAACAGAAACTCAATGATTGAAAGGACTCCCATATCCGGTCTCTTGAGGCTGGTTATGGCCTCATCGATGATCGCCTTGATATTCGCAATCATGGCTTTGCTCGACGAAATCTGGCCTTTGGTAATCATGTCCGCCGCGAAAAAAACAGCTTTGGCGTTGCCCATGATAAGTCCCAAGATCAAGAGCGCCATGGCGAATCGTTCCAGTCTCTGCAAACGGCCGAGCATACCCCAGTCGTAAAATATGATCCTGGGCCGATTGCCTTCGAAGATATAGGCCAAGTTTCCGGCGTGGGGATCACCATGAAAGATACTTTCGCTCCTCATATCCTGAATAGGCCGCAGGATGCAGATTTTGGCCAAGGTTGCGGCCAAGCGCCGCCTTTGCCTTGGTGTAAGATGTTCTACATCGGTAATTTTGGTGCCATCGATCCGGGACATGGCGGTCATGGCCGGCGAGGATACGGGCAATATTTCAGGTATGGCCAATGTGGCATCCGAGCCATAATAGGTTCGGGCTGCATCCAAGTTTCGTTGTTCCGAAACCAGGTCCATCTCATTTTCGAGAAGCCTTCTGACCTGAGAAAGATTTCCTTCGAAACTGAATTCTCCCAGTCCCCAGTCTTTTTTGCGTCTATCCAAAAAACTGACGAGGCGGTCCAATAATGCCAGCTCTCCGGGCATGTACCTTTTGACCTTGGGCTTGACCATCTTAAGGACACCCTCCAAGGTTCGTCTCCCCTTGCTAAGACGCACTTTAGCCGGAACCACCGCGCAGACACTTGCCTCGGCCAGAACCCTTTTCTCCGGAATGACCCGGTAATCAGATCCGAGCGACTTTATTTCCTTGGCTAATACCGGCTGCAGCCGGCCGTAGCTAAGGGTTTTTATGTTATCTTCCAAGCCGATCAGAGCCTGTTTGAATTCCGGGTCGAGACCGGGGCTGCGGCATATAATCTGGCCAAGCTTCTGCAACGTCGGCATATCCTTTACCAGGGTGTACAACCTCTCGCCTAAAGGGGCGGAATGGGGAAGGCGAAGCTGATCGACGATTTTTTCGGCCAACCTTGTCAGGGGCAATCCCGACATCATAAAAATCATGCCTTCCAGCACGACGGCCTGAAACTTGGCATACGAGGCTGGTAAAAAATTTTGCAGACCGGTCAAAAGCACCATTTGGCGTACCGTATGGTCGAGGTTTCCCCCTGATTTTGCCTGTTTGAGAAGATCCATCGTTCGACGGCGCATGACGGTGACGCTTGGCTTGCGGCCATTAATGGGTGTCAACACCTTCAGAAAATTGCTCGCCAAAGATATACTTGAGGCCGGTATAGCCGGTTCCAGGGCATTCATGCTTTTCTTTTTCTCCCCTTTTGCACGCTCTGATCTTTTTGGATTGATCGACCTTTCTTTTTCAATTCCTTTGCTTTAGGATTTGGCGTCCTGGTCTTCTTGCCATGAACGCGTTCCAATTTTGCCACTTTCTGGGTCAGAGCGTCGATTTTGGCTGTGAGATCGGCCACCTGATCCTTGGTGGCCAGATTCATCAGGTTAAGGGTGTGATTGATTCGTTGATCAATTTTGTCCCCGATCCATTTCTTTAAGTCGTCGGCGCGGTCCGCAAGATCTTTCTTGAGCTTACTGCCCTCGGATTGGGAAAGCTCTTTATCTTTGACCAGCCGGTTGACCAATTTATCGATCTCATCCTCGGCCATGGTCAGCCCACTCTCCCATAGTGAAACGTATTTTTTGCCATAGTCCACCAGGGTCCCGCCCCCCTTGCGAAGCAACTGGATCAAGACACCGGACACCACATCGCCGTTTTTTATTTTTTTTTCCCGGGCCAGGATTTGGGAAATCGTCGCTGATGTTAGGTCATCACCCGTCTGGTTGTCCACGACGGAGATTTCATGGCCGGCCTTGATCAACTCTGAAATCTGATCCAGCTTTATGTATTTTTTATCTTTCGTATCGTAGAGTTTGCGATTGGCATATCGCTTAATTTTATGCACAGCTTCCTCCGATCAAAGCCTTGGGCCGCTTTCGCCAAGCTTGTCATTAAATCCCGGAGGACCGAATATAACGCACTGCGTTATAATGTCAAGATTTTTTTCAGGTCCTTAGGCCTTTTTGTCTGACAACATGTTGTCATAAAGTGAGGGTTTCAGGTGTCAGTGTTCAGGTTTCAGGAATTAAGGAATTGAGAAATTCAAATATTAACAAATAAGATCGACAGAATACCATCAATCCCTAAATTCCTAAATTCGCAATTCCTAAATTAGGTACCCTACACCTGAAACCTCGTATGAAACTTCGTATAGCTTAAATTTCAAAAGATTTAACATCCAACGTCCAACATCCAACATCGAACGTCCAATATGGATGACGCTCTCCGAGGCGCAGGCGCCACGTCCCCTACGAGCCGGAGGCTACGCTTTGTCTTTTTTTTGATCAACAAAACGCTGAAATCTGATACGAATAATTTCTAAGGGTTAATTGGCTTTGCGCAGTCGTTTTTGAATTGACAGAATTCATTATTCGATGTTGGACGTTCAATGTTCGATGTTCGATGTTCAATTTTTCTGTGCTCAGGCTACCTGAAGTTTCATCCCAGGGCTCACCGCTCGGCGTTACCTTGAATCTCTCTCGTCTGAACCCGTGAATGGCTACGATAAAAATATTTCTCACGACCAGTGGGTTCAAACGGTTGCCAGTCCGCTTCCGCCTGGGCCAGGCGATTTGCTACCACCCAGAGCGAATGGGGGTTAAATGACATGCCGATGTGACTTCCCAATATCTCAACGCTTTCGCATTGACTATTATGGTGTTTATCAATATCCGAGCTTCGCCAGCTGACGATCCCATCGGTTTTTGAAAATACGGACGTGGTCGGCACCGGCGGTGGAATTCGACACCTCTGCAGTTGATAGTCAAACTTTTTGGCATGTTCCTTTCCATTGATGCGCCTATAAAGCCACATTACATTGCTGGCATTCTCAATGTCCGCATACGGGCTGCCGAGCGTAATGACAAATCGGACCATATGCGGGTACATCCGAGCCAATTCGCAAGCATAGACCCCTCCAAGGCTTTGTCCCACAAGGCTGATTTTTCCGTGTTTTTTAAATAGCCTGGAGACCCGCCAGATTAAGTTTGCACCGACTTTCTCGGAATAGCCATAATTCGTTCCCTGCTGCCAGCCGGATGTTTGGTAGCCGCATCTATTCAGATACATTCGCATGGCTTTGGTGGTTAGATCATTCGCCAGAAAACCCGGAATAGCCATTACCATATGACCATCTCCTTTTGGAGCCAGCGACAAGATAGGCTGCGCCACGTAGTGCGCGCCCAGCTCCCAAGGTGGTCGGGCGAATTCAAGCATCAAAAGCGTTTTTGAGGGAGGTTTGACGAGCACCTTGGAAACCGGTTTGTGAATGGTTTCAATCGGCTCTACCGATTTTCGAGTCCTACAAGGGGCAACCGCCGTTAGAAGCGCATCAAGCTCCTCCTCGAGACAGTCGGGGTAAGTTTTCGCATTCGGCATTGAGTCAAGACAAGAGGTGGTGCAAAAGGTCATTTGCCCAAGGCAGCTTTGGACATTGATAACCGGTCTGTTTCCCTGCAAAATCGGTGACGATGCGATCGTTAATAACGCCTTGGCACCTGCAAAGTAAATGGGAACCTGTGGTCCGGGAACATTGGCGATCATTAAATTAGAATGAGATGCAAAACGGCTTGCCGGACCGTTTTGAGCCGCAAACCGCGACGCAAGCGTTGCCATGGCAAATGGACGGTATTGGTTGTAGTCCATGAGTCGATTCGCATCGATGGCCTTATTGTATGCCCTGGACTCTCGGACGCTCTTATAAATTGCGTCAAAGCGCTCCAGGGGGTCAGTTAAGTTCGTTGCCAGTGAAACCGGGACAATGGCCAGCTGTTGGTCGTTGTTGCCCTTTTTTTTAGCGGAGTGAATGGAAATCGGCACCGTGGCGACCAATGGCTTATGAGGCAGTTTCCCTTGTTTCATCAGGTATCGTCGCATAGCCCCTGCGCAGAGCGCCAGAACCACGTCATTGACAGTCGATTCCGGGATAGCCTTTTTAATTGTTTTGACCGTATCGAGTGAAAAGGTCTTAAGCGAAATATCGCAATTTCGGCAGACGTTGCCGTTAGATAGCGCCTTTGGAGGTGCAGAATAAAAAGGCGAAAGCCCGACCTGATCCATAACCATTTGAGCACCCGCATGAAAAAATGATTTTGCAGTGTCGCCAAGACGTCCGGCAATTTTATAAGGTTGAAAAATATAAGAAAAGTAGGACCTCGCCAACAGCTCAAAATCACTGGGGATTCTGTCAACTTTCCAGGATTCCATTTCAACAGGGATATTTAGGGCAGCCGGTTCAGGGTCAAAAATCACGGAAAATAGGTCCACTCCCGAGCGTCGATCAATAATGGAATGATGTATTTTTTGGATGAGGGCCAGGGAGCCTTTGGGGACGCCCGCTACATTGTCCAGACCGTTGACAAGGTAAAGTTCCCATAAAGGTCGATTCAGATCGAGAGGATTGCGAATCAATCGATTATACAGTGTTAATAATTGTTCCCAGTCGCCCGGTTTGGGCAAAGACGTATTTCGAAAGTGGTAATCGAGGTCAAATTCAGGATCCCTTGCCATGTATGGAAGGTCGAATTTAAACGGGACCGACACGGGTCGTTCACGGGATGTTTTTAATAAACTCAATCGAGATTCGATCACTTTTTTCGCTGCCTCATAACTAAAACCATCCGCAGCGCTCGATGGATCCACTATTATCATCCCGCTCATATGCATGGGGGTATTCGCTGATTCCGCAACAAGCAACGAGGCGTCCGCGGCGCTAAATTGTCTCATTTATCCTCCCGTATGAAAAATTATCGGCGATCCCCCCCTTTAGCAATCCTCCTTTAGCACAACTTATTGGCAATTATCTTATTATAACGCTTAGCGTCATTTCTGGCAAGTTTTACGGTGTTTTGGATTTATTTATCTCCTTGAGGGCCAGCTCTTTGACCTTGACGATATCATCATCGGAAATCATGCCGCCCACGCCTGAAATGGCAGCCAGTTTCATGCCGTGTTTAAGGCCCATTCGATAGATCTCTCTTACTTTTTGCCATTCAGTGTCGCTGCCGACGGTAAAGGATTCAAAGCGTCCTTCAAGGGCCAGCACAATGGTTTCAGCCAGGCCCGCATATGCTGTATTTGGCGGCAAACCGATATCATTCATTTCAACATTATTTCCCGGAAGGAAAATTTCACCGCTTTGAATGACCAATACATCCGGACGTTTGGCCACATCTTCCCGGGAAAAAATCAACGGACGGGTGACATCCGTGATAACGCAGCCGGGTTTTACTCTCATGATGTCCAGGATTTTGCCTGCCCCGGAACTTGCCGCGATGATGACGTCCATGTCCATTAAATTCTTGTCAGCCCTGGTCGAAACATGAAGCTTGACTTCAGGAGATTCTTCTCGGATGGATTCCTGTAACGCAAGCAATTTGGCGATGTTGCGGCCCACCATATGGACGTGCTGAAAGGCTTTTGCCAGAAGGCGGGCGCAAATAGCGCCCACAGGGCCCGTTGCGCCGATGACCATTGTCCTGGCATTGAGTATTTTACCCTTTTCAACTTTAATCAGATCCATGCGACGGACAGCGTCCGAGGCCGCCCAGAGCGCCGCCGAAGCGACGTAGCTGTTTCCCGTGGTTATGGGAAGGACTGCATGTTTGGCCACCTCCACACTGGTGTCTTTCATAGACTTGGGGAGCATTCCGATTCCCATGATCTGGGCGCCCAGTCGTTTTGCGGTTTTGGCCGCCTCCAGAATACGATTGGTCGTAAATTCAGGGCTGTGGGATTGCATTTGTTCCGGTGTTTCGCCAAGCGCAATCAGCCATCCTTCCGCTTCAACACCGGTCGGTGATTTGATGCCGGTTACCTTGGAATATATGAAGGGCGGCGCGTAGGCTGCTACCTTTTCGATCGTACCCATGACTCCCGGAACCAAATCGGATAAAATTTCAATGGGCTTTACCTTTTTCAAATATTCCTGTGAAAGCGGGTGGATGACGTATGCAAAACGATTGACCCGTTTGGGTTGGCCGGACGGATAGACGACCCGGGGATCCATTTTATGTTCACTGATGAGTTCCAGCACATCGTCGTGTCTGAGACGGCTTTGCGGTATATTCAAAGCCGCAAGGATAATGGCCTCCAGCACGCTCATTCCCACAACTTTTTCAAATATTTTCGGGGTGGTGTCGATGATAACGTCAACGCCTCTTTCTTTGAGAAACGCAACCCTGTCAGCATAGGCAGTGGAAGTGACCACAATTTTGCCTTTCAACTCATCGACCGAATAGTCTTTCAGGTAGCTGAAAAAATTATAATACGGGACCACGATGATATGGGCTTTCTGGACGGCTTTGCGCATAATATATTGATTCAATGTATGAAGAGGCAGGGCTGCGTTGGAAAAGCGTTTGCTGGGAATCCATTGCAGCACGCGGTGAATTCCGGCGGCATACAATTCAAGGTCTTTGATAGAATGCAAAAACTTCGGAATCCCGTTTTCAAGAACCGGGTCACCGAAGGTGAGATTATCCGTGTATTCGGACATGACTTTGGCGATTGTGGAATTAGCCATGCCCGAGAAAAAAAACACTCTGGCATTCGTAAAATAATTATTTCCAAATTGAAACTGAAGATGGCGCAATGACCATTCGTGCGCCACACCGCGTAAAATGTCCCCGGTAGTCACGGGTATTTGTAATTGAGAGCCCAGTTTTTGCAACTTTTGGGTTTCTTTATTCAGCGTGCCGGATCCAATCGTACGGTGAAATTGAATGTGCCCCAATCCGACGGCATCCACCTTTTTATCCCATTGCAACAGCAGGTCTTTCGCTTTATCCAGGCTGCCATCCGTGCCAAAGCGCCTGACATAAAAATGATGACCCAAAAATTTTCCCTTAAAATCATAATCATCGGTCTTTGGTCCCAGGCTGACGCTAACAATTTGTTTCACAATGGTCTCCTATTTTTATTCAGTATCGAAAACCTGATTCTCAGGACCAGGTCAGAGATAACCGGCTCTGCCATAAGTCAAATCTGAAACCTGAAGACTGCTGGTCACGGTAATTACCCCTCTAACCCCTCTCGGGTGGACCAATGCCGGCCTCTTGGTGTCGGATTTTTACAGAGCCGCAAGCGCGAGTTCTCTCACCCTGTCAATATCTTCATCCGCAAAGACCCCGTTCACCCCTGAAATGGCGGCAAGCTTCATACCGTGTTTAAGCCCCATTTTATAAATCTCTCTCACCTTTTCCCATTCGATATCACGCCCGATGGTAAAGACTTCAAAGCGTCCTTCTAAGGCCAGAACAATGGTTTCAGCCAGACAGGCATAGGCAACTTTGGGGGGCAGGCCGATATTTTTCATTTCCGGATTACCCGGCAGTTCAATTTCTCCGGATTCAATAACCAGCACGTCGGGACGTTTGGCCACATCTTCGGGAGACAGGTCAAGGGGCCGGGCGACGTCCGTAATCACACAGCCGGGTTTGACTTTCATGATATCGAGGATCGCTTTGCCGGCGCCGGAGGTTGCCGTGACAATAAGGTCCATATCTTTTAAAAATTTATCGGGATTGGTTGAAATTCGGACATTAACATCCGGATCCTCCTGCAGGATCGACTCTTTTAAGGCCAGCAGTTTGGCGGGATTACGGCCCACCATACAAACTTCTTTGAAGGCCTTTGCCAGCAAGCGGCAGCAGACCGAACCGATGGCGCCGGTCGCCCCGAAAACCATTGTTTTGGCTTCAATTTTCTTGCCTTTTTCAACCTTGATCAATCCCATTCGACGCACGGCGTCCGCAGCGGCCCAAAGTGCGCCGGATGCGCTGTAGGAGTTGCCTGTGGTGACGGGGATGTCCGCTTTTTTCGCCACCGTCACCCCGGCGTCTCCCACGACCTTGGTAAAGGCGCCAAGTCCCAATATCTGCGCGCCCAGCCGTTTTGCCGTCCTGGCGGCCTGCAGCAAACGCTTGTATGTAAACTCAGGGCTGTGGGCCAGCATTTCCCGGGGAGTCCCACCCACGGTGATAAGCCAACCTTCCACTTCGACGCCGGTGGGTGATTTTATGCCGGTCACTTTTGAATAAATCATGGGCGGCGAGTAGGCCATGACCTTTTCAACCGCATCCATGAATACGGGGGGACTCACCTTCGACAGAATTTCGATGGAATCGACCTTTTTAAAATACTCCTGTGAAAGCGGATGGATAACAAATGCAAACCGGTTGACCCTTTTCGGTTCCCCGGACGGATATACAATCCGGGGATCCATCTTCTGCTCGCTGATAATTTCCAGCAAATCATCGGCTCTGACCTGGTCCCGATTTCTTCCCAGGGCCGCGAGGATCAAAGCCTCAAGGACATTGTGCCCGACAACACGCTCCAGAATTTTAGGGGTTGTATCAATCACGACATCCACGCCCGCTGCCTTTAAAAAGTCAATGCGATCATCATAAGCAGTGGACGTGATGATGGTCTTACCGCCCAATTCTTCAAGGGTTGCCTTTTCCAAATATCTGAAAAAATTAAAATATGGGACAGCGATGATATTCGCTTTTTGCATAGCCTTGCGTATGATGTATTCATTCCAGGCCCGCAGCGGCATGACCGACGATGAGAAGCGTTTGCTGGGCACCCAATGCAGTACTTCATGTATTCCACCGGCGTACAATTTAAGGTCTTTGATAGAATTTAGAAATTTTGGGATTCCGTTTTCAAGAACCGGATCGGCAAAGGTGAGATTTTCCGTGTATTCGGACATGACCTTGGCAATTATGTGCTGGTCCAGACCGGAAAGAAAGAGCACCTTGGCATTATTAAAATAGTTGCCGAATTTAAACTGGATAAAGCGCAGAGACCACTCAAAGGCAACGTTGCGCAGGGCACTTCCCATGGTTACCGGAGTTTGAAATGTGGACGTAAGTTTTTTTATTTTTTCAGCATTTTGTTGCGCCGAATGCATTGGGCCGATGGTTTTAGGAAATTTTATATTACCCAACCCCATGGCGTCCGCCTCGTCATCCCAGTCCAGCAACATTCGGGCTGCTTTATCCATATCGCCGTCGGTACCAAAGCGTTTGATATTAAAATTCTGGCCTAAAAATTCCGTTTCAAATTCATAATCCTGGCTGCTCGGTCCAAGGCTGATGCTGATGATCTGTTTCACGGTTTCCTCCAGGTCGTTTGCAGTATGAATATTAGGGTCTTGTATTCTGATGAACGCTCATGGCCTTACAGCTAGAACGAACAATGGTTGTGAATCTTGACACCCGAAAACTTCCATATAGACAAATCAAATCCCGCGTGATTATCCCATAACCAGGTGCCCCAACCCCATTTCCCTTAAAAAGCGTGGATACAGAGAATAAGCCGGTTTTAAAATAGGAAGGAGTTTAATGGTCTTGGGGACATTGCCTTTAGCGACCACCTGCCGGCGAGTTAAGGCCGCTACCAGATTGGCTTTGCCATGCCAAAATTTATGAGCGAAATCCGCATTCATGGTCATGGTGACTTCAGGGGTTCCTTTGAAGTCTCCTTTATGGATGAGTAAATCCTCTTTTGCGGCATCAATCGTAATGACTGCGGCAGGGTTTTGGTACACGAACTGAATGCAAAGATTGGTTTTTTTCAGGGCCGGGCCTATTTCAGGATTATTTTTCAGCTGTTCATAGAAAGCCATAAAAACACGGTACAGCATATCGCTATCTTTAAAAACATTTTTTATTTCCGTTACGCCGCGTTTTGACTCCAGCGGACGCAGGTCTTCATCCGATACCGGCAGCGGTTCCTGCCGGGTATCGTATAATTTTTTGACGATTTTAAGTATCGTATCACGCTCGGGTTCAATGGGATTATACAACATGGCGCCATCTTCCATGGCGGTGGTGGCCACCTGCTCCAGTTTGGCCAGGTTGTCCGTGATCCCGGCATCTTTCAAGTTAAGCGGCATGTCGGTTAAATACGCAAGCTGACGATTTAAAATCCGTATCTTATCGACGCCGGCTTCCGCGGCTTGCTTTCTGAACCATTGATCGATAAATGACAGATTGCCGAGCGCCTTGGATGCAAGGCCTCTTGCCCTGAAAGATTGGGCATCAACCCAGTCCCTGAGTGAATCCACAGGGATTAATTTATCCTTAATAAAGTCGAGCCGGCCGGATTCCAGGATGCTGCGGCTTTCACTAACTGCCTGCGGAAAGGTAACGCCCAAAGCCATGGCAATATCTGCATAACGCTCCAGTCTGGATTTCAAATTAAACTGCATGACTTCCGGCAGAACCAGCGCATTGGCCAGTCCGTGAGGAATATGATATACCCCTCCCAGAGCATGGGAGATGCCATGCACCATGCCGACCATGGAATGCGAAAAGGCCACGCCTGCAAGAAAACTGCCGACGAGCATCGCGCCTCGGGCCACAAGATCTTGGGGTTGAGCACAGGCCTGAAGGATATTATTGCTGATGAGCCTGATGGCGTGAAGCGCCAGGGCATCGGAAGCAGGCGACCATTCCTTGTCCACATAGGCTTCGATTGCATGGGTCAGGGCATCCATACCCGTTGCGGCGGTCAGTTTGCCCGGCATCGAGACGGTGACTTCAGGATCAAGGATAGCCATCAGGGGCAGGAATTGTTCTTCGGCAAAGGGAAGTTTTACATCATTATCCGGATCGGCAATCACCGCCACTTTGGTTACTTCCGAACCGGTTCCCGCCGTGGTGGGGATGAAAATTGACGGCAGCAGCTCATCATCTCTGTCCAGAAGGTATGCGCCCATGTGATCCTCTACTTTGCCACCTTTGACAATCAGAAGATTGGCGACCTTGGCCGTGTCGATGACGCTGCCGCCTCCGATGGCGATCATCATATCGCATTGATGTTTTTTGGCCAACCGGGCGCAGCTTTTGACGGTTTTGATGGTCGAATTGGGCGGAACGTTATCATACTTGCAGACAATTTCGATATTCGTGTTTTTAAAGCCCTTTTTTACCCTATCCACAGGTCCCGCCTTGACCAGAATTTTATCTGTTACCAGGATTGCCCGGCGTTTGCCGAAATGTTGGATGGAATTGCCGATGTTGCCTAAAATACCAATGCCGTAAATGAGTTTGGTGGGGAGTGTAAATTCGAAATATTCAGGTAGCATGATCTATCCTTTCTGTACCGAAATAAAACTGAGTAAAAGTTCACCACGAAAAGACACGGAATATCACGGATTTTAGAACCGGTGGGAGCTTCGCCCCAACCTGTCGAGAGCCTCCCTTCGAGAGCCTCAGGGTCAAATGACAAGGTCGTGCGATTGGAATGATGGAACACTGGATTTGTGGAATGATGGGTTTCAAAAAAAAGTTATTCGTTCAGCTCTTTTATCATCCGCGCGACACTCTGAACTCTGGTGTCTTCTTCAAACCGCTTGTGGGAGCCGCAGTATCCGGAGCCCGGCAAGGCGCGTCTTTTACATCGGCTGCCTTTTTTCGTAGCTGCCTTGCATTGGGTGGGACCCTTAGCATGAGCCTGACTCGATTTTTTTTGACCTTTTGAATTATCCGTGCTTTGCGCTTCTTGATACCTATCATGCAAAACAAGCGGTTCGTCATATATCTTTCCGGACTGCACCAGCCCCAAAAGTTGGTTAAAATCTTCTTCGAAACCTTCTAAAAGGGCTTCCGGATCAGGCATGAGCCCCTCATCGGAAGCAATGCCCACTGTAACTTTTCCGTCATAGCTGAAAATGCTGATACCGAGTCCGACCACGCCGGATCGTGGCACCCAAAACATAATATTGCTTATCTTTTTACCGGCAAAATATAGGGGCTGCTTTGGACCCGGCACATTGGTCAACACACCTGAGGCTTTATTGCCGAACAAATGAGCCGTTCTTTTTGAGATATTGGCCGGCAAGAGACCCATGGCGTTAAGAAGTCCGAAGTTTACATAGGCATCGGGCGATTTTTTGAGATGATCCATCCGCCGCTTGACTTCCTTGAGCCGCAAAACCGGATCGTCAATATATACCGGCAACGCCAGAAAAACCAGGCTGAATCGGTTGCCCAGCTCGAATTCAGTTCCTGGTTTGCGAATGTTGACCGGAACCGCCACCCGCAGGTCAAGCTCATTTACCGGCGTATTTCTGGTTTTCAGATAACGACGCATTGCACCGGTAACCGAAGCGATCAGCACATCGTTTAGGGTCGCGGTGCTGATCGCTCGTCCAACCGTTTTAATCTTGTCGAGCGACATCGGTTCGGTCCAGGCAACCCGTTTTCGTACACCCAGCTTGCCTTTAAACGGTGTTCTGGGATCCGAAGGCATGATCGTATGTTTGGCAAGAATAGAAACGATGTCCGAGGTCAAACCGGTGGTGGTATTGGCCACCTTTTTCAGGCGGGATGGATCGGACAATGTTTTTCCGCCTTCTTTCAGCAGTGTTGCACCATATTGTTTAGTTGTGTCCAGGGTTTTGGTTATCGTGCCAATCATATTGCCAACCGGAAAAAAAGATTTAAGGAAACTGGAATCCCGTTGCTTTTCGGGTTGATATTCCGGCCATGGGGCGTCCGGTTCAGTGTCCGCGGTGGACAGCATGACATGAACCAGGGCAATGCCATCGGCAATGCAGTGGTGAATCCGGAAAAAGACCACACTTCCTTTCCCGTAGTTTTCAATCAGGTGAACCTGCCACAAAGGCTTGTTCGGGTCCAGTGGCGTGGTCATCAAATTGCTGATCATTTCCTGCAGATCAGCCTTATCCCCCGGCGCCGGCAGGGCCACTCGTTGAAGGTGGGATCTAAGATCATAATTTTTGTCTGTTTCCCAGTTCGGAACGCCGACACCTGAAACCGGTCTTACGACTCGCTTCCGGAACCGTTTAAAAGACGCCAAGCGGCTTTCGATGGTTGCATAGAGGCGTTTGAAATTCACGGGCTCTTCAAACTCCATGAATGCTGTAATGATCATCAGATTTGTGGGCTCATCCATGCAGAGCCAAAAATTGTCGGCTTTGGTCATGGTCTCAGCCATTGGATCCCTCCTATCGAAAAATAAGAGTCTTGATACCATTTTGCAGAAACAAAGGCAATAAATGGAATGCAAACCCCAAAGTCGTCCCCTTGTCAGCCTGGCGTATCGAAAATTTCCGACATAAAATCGATTTTTGAATAAAAAAAATGCTTGACAAATATAACGCACTGCATCATATTACGGCCATAACGCATTGCGTCAAAAAATGAGCCGTGATCGGCAACCAAAAATTCAACAATAACATTCAGGAGGTTATCTAAATGGGAAAAGCAAAAAAATCTACCAAAAAAGCAGTAAAACAGACCAAATCTCAGTTTTATGTCGTCAGGACTGCTCGGGAGGCCGGGGAGAACCTGACTGACAAGGTCAAGGACTACAATGAAAAATATGTAAATCAACCTTTCAAAGCCGGTAAGGAATTTATTGAGGATGTCCGCAAGGATCCCCGCAAGGTATATGACGGCCTGGTTGATGACGGCCTGGATCTTGTGAAAGGTGTAAGAAAGGATGCTCAGAAAACCGTTAAGGACGGCAAAAAGTTCGTCAAGGATTTAAGAAAGGACCCCCGCAAAGTCTTGGACGACGTTGTTGATGATGCCAGGGGGTATGTCGGGGATGTCAGAAAGGATGTTCGCAAGACCATGGACGGCTTTGTTGATAACGGCAAGGAGTTTCTTGAAGGTGTACAGAACGATGCCCGCAAAGTTTTGGACGATTTCTTGGATAGCGGAAAAAAAACAATCGAAAAAATTCCGGTGGTCAAAACTGTTGAAAAGAAACTCAACAGCAGCATGAAAGCGGTTCCATCCCATCTGAATCTGCCCAGCAAAAAGGATATCGAAAAACTGACACGCAGTGTAAAAGCCTTGAACAATAAAGTGGATAACTTGAGCAAGCAATATGCCGCGTAATTACGGGTTCAGAGGTTCTGGGTTCAGGGTTCAAAGGTTCATTGGATAAAGCTTTTTAGTTGCTTGCGGGCGCAATTGTATCCTTCCCGGATGAGCTGCGTTACCTGTGGTCTCGAAAAATTAAAAAAAGAACGAAAACCAAGCATGCGCATAGGCGCAACAGTGGCGATGCTTAGATCTTCCCGGCAGTGATCGAAAGGTAAGGTATCCGGTGGAAGATCGCGCCGGCCACCGGATTGGGGCTTTTCCCGACAAGCGCGATACGCCATGGATGTTTGGTATGCGCCGATTAGGGAATGTTCAAACATAAGTTCCATGACCTGCAGGTGACTTTGGGGTAACGGCAGGTTGAAAGCGCCTACCGGAGATAACAAAACCACTATGATTTGTTTGGCACTGTGTTCCAGGGCCGGTATAATGGGCGTATTGTCCATCACGCCGCCATCCCAGTGCGGTTCTCCTTCAATAAACTGCCAGGGGAAAATCATGGGCACGGCCGCGGAAGCCATTACATGGTCTATGTTGATCGTGTTATGGTTAAAATATCTGAGCTGAGATGTATTCAGGTTTACGGCGGTAATGATGATTTCTTGACTGCTTTTGCGCAGGGCGTCTAGATCGACCAGTTTCGATAACAGATCCCTCATGGGGGTCGGATCCATGAGCGGACTAAATTTGCGAAGCTTAAAAAAAGAGAGGATGAATCTTTGCATTGTATTCCGGAACATCTTTCGTCGATCGTAGATTTTCCAGAAGTGCGCCATCTGTTCCAGCTTCATACCGGAGCCGATGGCCACTGCGTTGATTGCGCCGATAGAGGTGCCGCATACCATCTCAGGGACCCAGCCCGCTTCCTGCAAATATTGGCAGACACCAACCTGAAAGGCCCCTCGGGCCCCCCCGCCGGAAAGAATTAAAGCCCGTTCCATTGTTTCACCGCTCTTATGAAACTGTTTTAAAATTAAGAAGGCGACAGCGACGAATAATTCGTAGGCGTATAACATAATACTAGTTTTTGCTCAAATCCAAAGGCGGCGTAAGCAGTCGGCCTTTGGGAAAAAGATATTGCTAAGCCGGTATTTTGAATATATGTCATGTCCAAGCCCTCGAGACGGCCCTACCCTGAACGAGCCGGAAGCAGAAAGCGCAAAGGAACAAACAGGTTCTTTGCCATCGCTAAAAACCGATAGAAAGGAGTTTCCATGAGAACCAAGGAAGAGCAACAATGGTTTCGTAAGTTTTATGAGGGCACGTTCCTTGTTAAAGGGTGGAAATCTCGTATGGAAGAAATACTTCAAGCGGTTCCGGATTCCGCTAAAGATTCAGTCGGTGAGCTCCTATCCGACCTGGGAGAAAAAATCGGCAGAGAATGGTCCAGGGACAACCGGGTCCGTCGGATTGACACCGCGATGATTCAAAAGTGGGGTGAAGAAATGCGCCGATCCAAGAAGAAAGGGACGGATGTTCTGACCGAAGAGCTACGCCGGCTTGACGCTGAAGTGGATAAGATCCTGTCATAAGTTATCATAGGAAGAGCGTAATGGTAATGCTGTTGAATCGGCAAACGATGAGTGGGGTTTGCGAGTTTCGTGTTGCGGGATGCGAGGTGAGGGCTTCTCGATTTTGGATTCATGTCCGCCGTTTCTTTTGCGGATTAGATTTCGGATTGGGATAGCATAGAGCATAGCGCATAGGGCATAGAGCTGAGGG
>JASJCE010000072.1 GCA_030066155.1 Desulfobacterales bacterium
TTCATGGAATCTCCTTTCTAGCTAATAGTCTCCGCTACCGCCTTTGTTTGCGAGGTAGTATAGCCGAAGAATTTTTAATTCGTCGTAGGATACCGCGCCATTAAGCGCGTCAAAGGCGGGTTTCAGATACTCGCAGCCGCATTTGTCAAACGCTTTGAGAACGACCTTCTTTTGATCCTCCGGCAGCCGGGAAATTGTAAAGATCTCACCGCAGCGTAATTTATGTCCCTGAATCACGTACTTGTTCAAATGCTCGATGACCGTGGTCTGCTTGATGTTAAAAATATCCATAATCTCTTCGATCGACCGTCCGCTGTTGAAAATATCGCCGACATGGATGTGCCGGGGTTTGCCGGATTGGGCGTTCTTTACCGTTCTCAGGTTCACCGGTGACGCTCTATAGGGCTTTTTAGGGCGTTCTGCAAACGATCGCTCGCGGCAGAACGTTTCGATTATCGGGATAAAGGAAGCAGCATATTTGTCGCATTTAACCGCGCCGACGCCGTGAATATCCAGCAGGGTTTCCCTGGACTGCGGGAAGTAGGTCGCCATTTCAACCAGAGTTTTGTCTGAAAAAATGACATAGGGCGGGACGCCGGACGCATCGGCCAGCGCTTTGCGTTTCTCTCGCAACATCCCAAACAGCTCGACGTTAAAATTCAAATCCGCATTACGCTGTGATGCTACCACAACTTTTTCAACCTTTTGTTCCGGATCCAGCTGCCCCCAGACCTCAAGATTGCCTTTAAGAACATCCCACCCTTTCCAGGTTAATTTGATGCTGCCAAACTCCATATCCTGCTCGGCGAGTCCTTTATGGAGAAACTGCCGCGCCATCTGCTGCCACTGCTTTTTGGAAAAGTCTTCACCAATGCCGTAGGTAGACAGTTTCTCATGCCTGTGCTGAAAAACTCTCTTCGCCTTCGATCCCCGCAGCACATCGATAATATGGTTGCTGCCGAATCTCTCGCCGGTTCTTTTGACGCAAGAAAGAAATTTCTGCGCAGCGATAGTTAAATCGATCTTCTCCGGTCTCCCACCTTCACAGATATCGCAGGCATGGCATTTTTCGGTATCATATTTCTCGCCGAAATAATGGAGCAGCGGCATCCGACGGCAAACCTCGCTTTCAGCGAACCGCAGAAGCGCAGTCAGATGAATGTTGGCGATGCGTTTTTCGGCAGGATCTTTCTGATCGATAAAATATTTAATCTTCTGTACATCGGCGTAGCTAAACAACAGCAGGCAGTGGGCTTGCAAACCGTCCCGTCCGGCCCTCCCGATTTCCTGATAATAGCTTTCAATGTTTTTGGGCAGGTCGTAGTGCTGCACAAAGCGTACATTCGGCTTGTCGATGCCCATGCCGAAGGCAATGGTTGCGACAATAATCTGGACATCGTCCCGGATAAACGCCTCCTGATTGCGACTGCGCTCGGCATCGCTCAGCCCGGCGTGGTAGGGCTTCACCGAAAAGCCATTTCGGGTCAATCTGTCAGAGAGGGATTCGACCTGCTTGCGTGAATGACAGTAGATAATGCCGGATTGATTCTCGAAGTTATCAATAAATTGCAGTGTCTGGTCCAGGGGATTGTCTTTGGGTGCCACCTGGATAAACAGGTTTTCGCGGTTGAAGCTGGCTACAAATTCTTTTCCGCCGTTCATTTCAAGGCTGTTTTGGATATCCTGCCGAACTCTGGGGGTAGCAGTGGCGGTCAGGGCGGCACAGGCGGCATGGGGAAAATTCGCCCGGGCTTTGATCAGCTGGCGATATTCGGGCCGAAAATCGTGACCCCACTGGGATATGCAATGGGCCTCATCTATTGCCAGGCAGTCCACCTTGACGGTTGACAACAGCTCCAGCATGTTCGACTTCAGCAGGGCTTCGGGAGCCAGATACAATAGTTTGGCGGTGTTGCCGGCTACAAGGTCACGATTGCGCCGGTATTCATCCATCGACAGAGAACTGTTCAACATGACCGCCGGCACCCCCAGCTGCCGCAACTGTTCGACCTGATCCTTCATGAGAGAAATGAGGGGTGATATCACCACGGTCAGGCCACCGAAGACCAGGGCCGGTATCTGATAGCAGAGCGATTTACCCCCGCCGGTGGGCATCACCACCAGTACATCCTGACGATTCAAAATATGGTCAATAATTTGAGCTTGAAGCGGTCTAAATTGATCATAACCAAAGACATTTTTGAGAATGGTCCGAGCCTGCTCCGGCATTTATTTTTCCTCTTAAACAGTACTTTGCCCCGTCTTTTACATTCATTTATGCCATGCATGCAATACTTGAATAAAAATATCCGTTGAATTTAGCGGGTTGGTTTTCTTTTCGCTAATATTGCATTATAATGTCAATATATTAAATCAGCGACCACCAGCAGAGCTGGGGGTATGAGGAAGGCCCCTCGAAGGACCCGGAGCCTTGCTCTGCTGGTGATCGCTGATTTGTGAATTTAATCTTCAATCTTCATTTCCCCGATAAATCGGGATCACCACTACGCAGCAACCGGCTTTGCCGGCTTGGGAGAAATCCGATCAATGTACCTTCATATCGAACGAATAAAAGATGAACCTCTGGAAATCGAATTCGAAGAGAAGCCCGAAAGCTTTAAGGTTTTGGCTGAAATGATCAAGCAGGGTGCATGCAGATTTTCGGCACCGATAACAACTAATATAAAGGCAAACCGCATCAGTGATATGATCGAAGTTGAAGGGACCCTCATCACGAAAGTTTATCTGTCCTGCTCACGGTGTTTAAATGAGTACGAGACAACGCTGAATTCGCACTTCAATCTGACCTACGTCAACCAGTTACCGACAGAGCCGGAGGATGTTGAACCGGAAGAAATCGAAATCAGTGCTCAAGATATGGGCCTGATATATTTCCGGGGGGAAGAGATCAACCTGCGGGATGGTATCCAAGAACAGGCGGTCATGGCATTTCCCATCCGGCCGCTTTGTCGGGAAAATTGCAAGGGGCTCTGCGCTGCCTGCGGTGCCGACCTGAACCAGGGCGATTGCGGTTGTGATTTAACGCCGATCAGCAACAAGTTTGCGGCTCTCAAAGACCTCAAGCTGGACGAATGAGGGAGGTTTCAAAGGTTCTGCGTTCTGAGTTCTAAGGTTCTGGGTTGGAAGAGCATAGTGCAGAGGGCAAGGCGCATAGTGTAAAGACAGATAGAATTCCTTCATTCGTCAATTGTCATTCGTCATTCGACATTCCATATGCTCCAAGACTCCACCCTCATGCAGGCGAAGAGCATCAGGTATATTCTCTGACCGGGCGACAGGCGACTGATATCAGATCCAGGAAAAGGTATGGAGAGAAAAACAACACGTGCCAGATCGGCCTTGAAACGGCCGGGAAAATTTTTTCTGCGGGTTCTCGTCGGGTTTCAACGTAATCAGGGGCTTCTTCTGGCCGGCGCGGTGGCCTATTATACGCTTTTGTCCATCATCCCCATGCTGGCACTGATCCTGGTGGGTTTGTCTCATTTTGTCGAAGAAAAACAGCTTTACGATACCATTTTAACAAACCTGAAGCTGGTAATTCCCCAGCACGCGGAATTAGTGGCCGGTCAGGTATGGGAGTTTTTTGCGCGGCGCCAGCTTGTGGGAATCTTTGGGATTCTGTTTATGCTGTTTTTCAGCTCGTTAGCGTTTACGGTGCTCGAAAACGCGATGGCCGTCATATTCTCCCATCGGGCCCGCCGCCATCGAAGGCATTTTCTGATCTCGGCCATTATCCCTTATGCTTACATCGTGCTGATGGGCATTGGCCTGTTGCTGGTGACGCTGATTTCCGGCGCCCTCGGCGCGCTGCCCGACAGGCACGTCGTGCTTTTCGGAATTGATTTGAGCATGGAATACACGTCCCGCATTGGTTTATACTTCAGCGGCATGTTCGGCATGATTGCGATTCTGACTTCCCTCTACCTGGTAATGCCGGTGGGCCATGTATCCGTGCGCTACGCGCTGGCCGGCGGCATAACCGCATCGATCCTATGGGAGGTCGTCCGGCACATCCTGGTCTGGTATTATACCAACATTTCCCTGGTCAACGTAATTTACGGCTCTCTGGCAACGGCCGTGGTTGCTCTCCTGAGCATCGAAATCGCCGTCATTATCCTGCTCTTTGGCGCACAGGTCATCGCGGAATTCGAACGAAGTACCATCGATGTTCCCCGCGCCGGTCATGGGGATTTTGATATCTAGGCTGGAAAGCTGGGAGGCGCATCTTTCGATTTTGGATTTGAGATTGCGGATTTCGGATTGGGAAAGCATAGCGCAGAGGGCAAAGCGCATAGAGTAGATATAGCCAGTATTCCTTCATTCGTCATTCAATGTAGTTTCAGATAAGCACCGCCATGGCCGCAAGCGTCCAGCCTGATCGGAAAAGAAACTGATGAACGTCCAACAGCGAACGTCCAACGTCCAACGTCGAATAATGTATTCTATCATTTAAAAATGAACAACATTCGGCGCCTGGGTTGCTACAGCGAAAACACCTTTGAGAATTCGATCCGACGGCCATTCAACAAGCTCGGGCGCAGGCACCTCAAAGGCATTGATGGGTTCATATATTAAAATCGATAA
This sequence comes from Desulfobacterales bacterium, assembly GCA_030066155.1. Taxonomy (GTDB): domain Bacteria; phylum Desulfobacterota; class Desulfobacteria; order Desulfobacterales; family JAFDCJ01; genus JAFDCJ01. The sequence continues at coordinate 4,606 of JASJCE010000072.1, forward strand.
AGCGCAGCGTCATCAAAATTGGACGTTCGATGTTGGACGTTGGACGTTCGACGTTCAATCTTTTTCCAATTAAAGCTATTCGAAGTTTTACCCGAGATTTCAGGATGTTCCTTTGTCGTCAGTTTCTACCTTCTCCTCTTCCTCCTCGTCACGTCCCCAACCCAGCACATTACGAAGCACCGACCAGCGCGGTTTCTTTTCTTCGGCCCCGATTCCCATAATCCAGTAGCTGTATCTTTTCTTGAATGAGGGACTGTCCTTTTGGAGGTAGATCCATCTGCTGATGAGGCTTCCCAACTCCCGGTCTCCTTTGGCGACAGGATAGGCCAGGGGTATCCGATGGGTTTCCGGCTTGATGACGACCGCGTGGAATGCGGGGTAAAGCAGGGTCCAGGCAGAACCACCCTCGGCCGTCGCCAGCATGGCGTCCAGGTTCGGAAAATTTTTCTCATAAAAGTCGACCGGGTCATCCAGCATGACCACTTCGGCATTGGGATAAAGGTTCTTGATTCCCTCTTTGAAAGTCCGGCTGCCTGTTGGAATTGCAATTTTCAATTTTTTCAGTTTACGCACTTTTTCGATGGTGGCAAACTCATCTTTGCGAAAATCCTCTACGATCAGGGCGGCCGTTGTATCGAGATAAGGAGTTGAAAAAACAGCTTGCCCCAATCGGTCAGGGGTCAAGGCAACGCCGGACATGAGAATATCATATGCTCCGTTTTCGAGCTCTTCCAGGAATTTTTCGCGATCGACGGGTACAAATTCGATATTCCATTGAAAATCTCTGGCCAGCCGGTGGGCCATATCAATGTCGAATCCGACCAGCTCACCGACTGTATTAAAATAAGAAAAAGGAATATAGTTGGGAAGATATCCCACCCGGATCGTGCCAGTCTTCTTTATTCTTTCCATCGGCGTCAGTTTTTGCAGCTGGGGATCGACCTTGATCTCCTTCACATCCCGGTATAACCGATACGGTGCCGGATTCTGAAGCAGCTGCATATTGGCCACAACCACGTCTTTCTGATATTCATTGCTGACAACCGCGCTGAAATACAGGCGGCTGCCCAGCAATACGGCCAGGGTGAATGCCAAAGACATTACCCCGCACATGATGATCTTTTGCTTTCTGATTTTCGTGGTTCCGGTCAACATGGCTGTGGTCAGCATGGTGAAGACCAGCAGGTTCATGGCCGCCAGAAGCGTGGACGAACGGCCATTGATGACGCCGGTCACCACATAGAGCTGGTACATGTCCGAAGGAAGTCGCATCAAATCCAGCATAAACGGCAGGGCCACATCCACGCCGCCGAAAAAGCTCAGCAGCCCCGAGAAAACAAACGTGCCATACTGGCCGAGATTGAGGGAGCTGCCTGAAAACCAGACCGCGAACAGGACGAACAGCAGCATGATCAGCTTGCCGATATTCGGAAAGTTGAAGGATATCGGGATCAAAACGTCGATGTAGGTGTCGGTTTTGTCGCGCTTTAATTCATAATTTTCAAAAATCTTTTTGCAGTTTTCTGTCAAAACGGTCAGCACCACAAACAGGTTTCCGGTCGTGAAAGCAGTGACCAGGGCATCCTTGGACATTCCCACAATGTCACGGTATTTGAACGGTGTGACCGGAATCAAAAGCATCGGTAATATGCCGAAAGTCAGCAACAGCACGGCCAGGTTGAAGCTGATCAAATACACCTGCAGCCGTCCGAACTGTTCGGTGGTCATGGTGCCTGCAGCCGCGGCCGAAATGGCAAAAACGCCGAATGGCGTCAGCTTGACGATAATGCCGGTGATCTTGACCAATGCTTCGGAGCAGGTTCCCAGAACACTCAGGATGGTGTCCTTATCATCAATCCCTATCAATGCGACACCAAGCAGAATGCTGAACAATACAACGGCCGGCACAATATTGTTGGCCATCGAGTAGAATGGATTGGAAGGGATGTACAGGTTGAGAAAATCAACTTTAGGAGGCGTTTCCACCAGTGAGGTGCTGAAGAAAGCGGATGATTCCCAGGCGGGAAAGGACAGCGGGATCAGCAGAATCATGGCAAAGGCAATGCCCCAAAACAACAGTAACAGCAGACCGCCTTTTTTGGCCAATTCCTTGGCCTGATTAAAAGTCAATCCGCCGATGCCGTAGACCAGCGAAACGAGGATATAGGGCAATATCGTCATCTGCAGCAGCTTGATGAAGGCATTGCCGGCAATCTCCAGAAAGCCGACGGCTTCTCCGAAAAAAATGCCGCAGACGATGCCCAAAAACATACCGATTAAAATGTAGGTCGACAGGCTGAAGCGCGGCTTTTTATTTTCTGTCACTGTTCCCCCATTTGATACGGCAGCATGACGCATTGGACCATAATCAAAATTGCTTTGATCGACGGAAGTTAAGAGGCAGATCGCAGGTACCCGGTATCCACCCCTTTAACTGAAAGAAATATGAAGATAAAATTTGCCTTGACCGGAATCGATTAATATCGCAAAAGTATGTCAGGCGGTTTTATTAGTCAAGCAGATTGGCACGCGGTTCTTACTTTTAACTGAGTCTTGTTATGGATAAATTCCATTAAACCTGAATCCCAAATCTATTAGACGCCTACCTCCCGTCTTCCAAATTTTTGAGAGCGAAAAATGAGCTTACTCGACTGGAGCATTATTATAATTTACCTGTGCGGAATGATCGGCCTGAGTGTTTACCTGGGAAGAACCCAATCTGATGAAGAGGATTATTTTGTCGGCGGCAGAAAACTGTCCTGGTGGGCAGTGGGTTTGTCAACCATGGCTACCCAGACATCGGCCATCAGCTTTATTTCCATTCCAGCTTTCGTTGCGCTGAAGGAGGGCGGCGGACTGACCTGGCTGCAGTATGAACTGGCTGTGCCCCTGGCAATCATAATGGTCATGGCCTTTTTGATTCCCTTTTTTCGCCGACTGAAATTGGTCAGCGTTTACGAATATTTGGAGCTGCGTTTCGGATCTTCGGTGCGCTATCTGGTCAGCGCGGTATTTCTCATCAGCCGGGGATTGGGCACCGGCGTCGGCGTATATGCCAGTGGCATCATACTGTCAGTTTGTCTGGGAATTCCGCTGTGGTTAACTATCTTAATTATCGGTGTGGTCACGGTGATTTACGATACCATCGGCGGCATCACAGCCGTGGTTTACTCCGATGTCATTCAAATGGTGGTTTTAATTTCCGGCATACTGATTTGCATTTTTTATGCTGCTGAATTTGTTGGTGGCCTGGATGATGTCTGGGCTTCTTTTCCCGAGGCTCGTCGCCTGGCCATTGATCCGTCTTCGGGCTTGCGTGGCGCCGGCGCTTCCGTTCCTTTCTGGGCCTTCCTGTTCGGCGGTTTCTTCCTGTATAGCTCCTATTACGGTACTGACCAGAGCCAGGTTCAGCGTGAGCTGTCTGCGGCCACCACGGCTGACACCAAAAAATCGCTTTTGCTCAACGGTTTTGCTCGTTTTCCGTTAACCATCCTGTATGTTCTGCTGGGTATGGTCATGCTGACGGTCTACCAGAAATCCCCGGAATTAATTGAACGCATCCCTTATGACAAACCGGATTACCTGGTACCCCAGTTCATTCTGCTCTTTCTGCCACAGGGCCTGCGGGCGGTCATCTTTGCGTCCCTGTTGTCGGCTGCCATGTCCAGCCTCGACTCCGCTTTGAATTCCCTGTCTGCTGCCACCGTGCATGACTTTATCGCGCCGCGTCTGAAAAACAAAGACCGCTTGCTGCTGGTCAGTAAACTGACCACGGTGTGCTGGGGAATCCTGATCACCGTTTTTGCGTTTCTGGTGGGCGATATCTCTGAGACCGTGATCGAATCCATCAACAAAATCGGCTCGGCATTTTACGGACCGATTCTGGCAGCTTTTATTGTCGGCGTACTATCAAAAACGGCCACTGTCAGAAGCATCATAGCCGCGATACTGACCGGCGTTGGATTCAACCTGCTTTTGTGGCTGGCCTTCCCGGGAGTTTACTGGATGTGGTGGAATATGACCGGCTTTCTGGTCGCCGTCGGTGTCTCAAGGCTTGTCAGTTTTTACCGTCCGTCAACCCGGACGAAGGACATTTCCCCTTACGTTCTCCGCGGATCGAATCTGCTGAAAGAGGAACGCCGCTGGTGGCCCACCTATGCGATACTGGTTCTCTATTTCTGCTTGATGCTCACGCTGTTGCTAACGATTTAACACTTCGGATAAGAAATAATCAATTTGATCGTCTATAAAACTAATAATCGAATCCAATCCGAAATCCAAAGTCCCCACTATCAGTCCTCTCTAATCTGCCATCTGTCGTCTGTCCTCTGTCATCTGTAATCTTTTGTCGCATTTAGCTCCCTGAGCTTTTGCTAATTCGATACGGAATCCGAAATCTGAAATCCGAAATCTCCATTCGAGGGATTCCCACTTCCGCATTCCGCATTCCGAATTCAAATAACATTGACCTTGTCCACAGATTTGCGATACTGTACCAGGAAAAAATTTGTAGAGGGACTAAACGTAGATGGTGGTTTGGATACGGTGGATTCTGTTCCCGGGATTGGTTTTGCTGGTGGGTTTCGCTTCAGGTGCGTTGGCCGATGCAGACCAAGCGGATAAGGAGTTTGAAAGATATAAATGGTTCGTCACCGCCTACGGCGGTGCCCATGCCCAGGACGATATCGGCGATGTCTTTTCCTTCCAGGCCAGATTCGAGGACAACGCCTATATTGCCGTTTTGGCCCTGGCACGGGAGTTTTGGCATTACAAAAATTACCTCAGCTTTGAACTCGAGGGCCAGGTAGGCAAGCATTTCAATAAGGACACCCACTGGGAATTTGTGGGCGTATTGATCGGCCGCTGGCATTATTTCCCGTGGAACAAGTGGGTGAATACCACCTTCGCCGTTGGCGACGGCATCTCCTATTACACGGACGTCTCCGAGGTGGAAGAAGAGGATGATGACGATGCCCAGCGAACCCTGAACTACCTGTTGTTCGAACTGACGCTGGGGCTGCCTGAGTATCAACGGTGGGATCTGGTGTTTCGCATCCACCATAGGTCATCGGTTTTTGGTCTGGTCGGCGCCGGTGGATCGAATTTCGTCACCGGCGGCTTTAAATTTGCCTTCTAATTAATCCGCTTATTGAAAGGAGACCAAGCATGGCTGAATTAGAGAAAGCGGCATTTATTTGTGTGAAGGATACACTAGATGGGGCCTATCCATCGCTGGTTCTGGGAATCAACGCAGCCCGCCAGGGGATGGAGACCAAAATTTTTTATTCCTTCATGGGATTGAATCTGGTGCTCAAAGGCGGCGTCGAGCGAGCCAAGTTCTTTCCGCCGGGTGTCATGGGTGCGATCCCGGGCATGACCAGCCTGGCAACCGGTATGATGAAAAAGAAAATCGAACAGGCCAACATTCCCAGCCTGGCCGATATGCAGGAGATGGCACAGCTGGAGGGCGTTGAATTGGTGGCCTGTCATATGTCCGTCCAGATGATGGAAATCGAAGAAGATAAACTCATCGAGGGGGTGCCGGTTTGGACGGCCGAGGATTTTTTGAAATATGCCAGAGACTGCAAGATTTGCCTGTTTACCTGACCGAAATCTTATCGCGGATATAATGCTTTAATTTTAGATGAGGCAGTATTATTGTATTTAGCATCTATATTATTATTATTGAAATCAAATCAGGTTTACGCAGGATTTGAGCGTTAATATTTAGGTTCCTAATTTGTGAACGAGTGGAGAGATAAAATCGATAAAATACCGCAAATATTCAATCTTCAATCTTCAATCTTCAATTTGTGTTAGTGTAACAAATGTCGCGCTGGAAGAAAATACTGATCGCTGTAGCAATATTTTTTGTCGTTTTCATCGCGGCGGTTTATGCATTTCTCGTCTTGTACGATTTCAATAAATTCAAGCCGACGATTGCCAATGCCGTCAAAACGGCAATCGGTCGCGAATTGACGATTGCCGGGAATATCGATTTTAAGATGGGCGTCAGGCCGACTCTGGTCGTAGAAGACGTACGCTTTCAGAATGCATCCTGGAGCACAGAACCCGACCTGGCCCGGGTTAAACGGCTGGAAACCCAGGTCGCGGTGTTGCCCTTAGTCACCGGAAAACTGGATCTCGCCCGTCTGGTATTGATTGAACCGGCTGTGATTGTCGAATTTGACCGCAACGGAACTTCAAATTTCGCCTTCGATACGGGAGCTCCCGATAAAGAAAAAGACGATTCCAGCATCCCGCCCCCGCCCCTGGCATTCAGTGATATTATAATCGAAAACGGACAATTTACCTTTCGGGACGCACGTTCCGATTTTAACTTCTCAATTCGCATTGACCGCCTGACCGGCGAAATTCCCGGTTTTGATGAATCCCTGAAACTAAACTTCAAAGGCGCCTTTGACACTATCCCGTTTTCGCTGAACGGGCAAATCGGGCCGATCTGGGCCTGGGTCGAACCCGGCTATACCCTGCCGGCCGATTTGACCGTGACGGCAGGCAGCGCAACCGCTCACATTAAAGGCGAAATGCGTGATCCGAGAAGTTTGAAAGGCATGGACTTTACCATTGCAGCTCGAGGATCGTCGGTCGCCGAAATTACGAAACTGGCCGGAAAATCCGGGGTGCCCCAACTGGGCGAATTCAAGCTGTCAGTCGACGTGACCGATGGGACCGGCAAATTGGCGCTTGAGCAACTGGATCTTCAGATCGGAAGCCCCGAACTGGCGGCGCTATCACTGACCGGAGACGTAAATGACGTCATCGGCCTCCAGGGCATCGATCTAACGTTGACGGCCCAAGGCAATGATTCCGCCAAGTTATCCCAATTCGGCTTACAGGCGTTGCCGGAGAGAGGGCCCTTCAAGCTCGCCGCTCAAATTTCGGATCCGGAGACCAGGGTGTATGCCGTCAGCGATTTGAACATCGTCCTGAATAAAAATGAATTCGAGGGAAACATCGATTTGAATCTGGCGGATGAGATACCGTTTTTGATTGCCAGAATAACCTCTCAAAAATTCAGATTCGGGCAAATGAATCTGGATCTGAAGATTAGCAACCTGATCCCAAAACCATCAATTGAGAAAGTTGACCTCAAACTTGGATCTCCGGACACCCTTGAAATCGGCTTAAACGGTGTCGTTGAGGATCTGATTGGACTGGCCGGGGTTAATATCGCGTTTCAAGCTAAAGCCAAAGATCTGGCAAATTTGAAGCAGCTGACCGGGCGAGATTTTCCGGTTCGCGGCGCCTTCGGGGCCGCCGGCAAGGTCATCATTCCGGTTCACAAGAATCTCAAGGTTCCTGATCTGAAAATAAATATCGGAAAAAATAAAATAGCAGGTTCGCTTAACCTGGACTTGAGAGAAGAGCGACCGCAGCTGGAGGCCAATTTATCGACGCCGAAGTTAGACCTGCCCAGTGTTCTCCTGCCGGAGCTTGCCCGCCAGAAATGGGCCAAGGGCTTGAGCATTGTCCGTCCGATCAAACTGGCTGTTAGGCTGGCCGGTTTTACCGAGGATATCTCCCTTAAAAAAATTGACCTGCGAGCCGGTACGCGGAAATCGGCCGAGTTGCGGGTAATCGGATCCGTCGCCAACCTTCTGGAGCAAAAGGGGGTCAACCTCAAAATCTCTCTGCGGGGCGATGACTGGGCCAAGATGGAGGATATCACCGGACAGGCTTACTTTTTCGCTCCGTTGCCGGGTCAGGGGAACTACGCAATATCCGGGCACCTTACGGATTCCGCTCCCCAGGTATATAACATCAAAGATTTCAAGCTTAGCGTGGCAGATACCAAATTGGCCGGTAGACTGGATCTGAACCTGGCCGGAGAGGCGCCAACTTACCAGGTTCGGATGTCCGGCCCCAAGTTTAACATGAAGCCGTTTCCGATTCCCAAGGAAAGGGCCTACGCCAAACTCAACCAGATAGACGATTTAGGCCCCCTGCAAATCCGATCCAAAGTAACCGTTAAAGACGGACAACTGTCCATGCCGATGCTGGAAATGCGAGCCGGCCGTCCCCGGCTGGTGGCGATTGCGGTTAAGGGCTCGATCAAAAATATAACCACCCAAAAGGGGATCAATCTGGATTTCAATATTCAAGGCAGGGAGGTTGCCAATCTTAAAGAAATTGCCGGCAAATCGCTGCCGCTACGAGGATTTTTCGACGTGTCCGGCAAACTTACCGATCCTGCACCCAAAAAGTACCAAGTCGAGGGTCTGAAGCTCACCCTTGGCAAAAACAACATCACCGGCAACTTGGTTTTGGATTTGAGCGGCAAGAAATTCGGTTTATCCACCGATCTGGCCGCTGACAAATTCAATCTGCAGCCGGTGACCCTGCCGGCCTTAGCGAAACTCTCCAAAATTGATGATCTGGGACCGTTGAAATTGATTTTCGACCTGTCTCCAACCGGCCAGAAGCTGGTGCTCGATAAGCTGGATGCCCAAATTGGACGTGAGGACCTGATCAACGTTACGCTCAAAGGAAAGATCGATGATCTCCCAGCGGTGCGGGGAATGAATCTGGATTTCAGGGCGAAAGGCAGCGAAATATCAAACTTCCGAAAACTGGGGGGGCCTGAGATACCACTGGAAGGACCATTTGACTTCTCGGGTCGGTTCATTGACCTGGCCCCTAAAGTCTACAAGCTCCCAAATTTCAATGCCGCCTGGGGAAAAAGCACTCAGAGGGGATGGCTAGAACTGGATTTATCGGCCGAACCACCGAAATTGAGTGGCGAGCTGTCATCCGAACACCTGGACTTGCGGCCGTTTCTGGCAGGAAACGATCACAAAAGAAAAGAGAAAACCGAACCCGTACAGCCGGATCCTCCGAAAGAGAAAAGAACGAAAGGCGACATTCCAACTCACAATGCCAACGTTCGGAAAGAAAGGGTCTTCTCAACCCGGCCGCTTCCACTGGACAAACTGCGTGCAATTGATCTGGATCTGAAATTTCGTGACAAACAGGTCTTGCTGCCCGCCTTAGCCCTGGATGAGGTTATCCTGGATGTACTCCTCCAAAACGGCGACCTGAGGATCAAACCCTTTAATTTTCTGATCGGGGGGGGCAAAGCCAATTTCTGGTTCACCCTGCAATCCAGGCAAAATCCCGCTGCGCTGGCGACAAACCTGGATGTCGATCAGCTGGAAATCGGCCCCATGCTCGATAAGCTGGGGCAAGAGCGCAGCGTCGAAGGCAATCTGGATGCGGATTTGAATTTATACGGTTCCGGCGATTCGATCGCAGCTCTGATGGCGGGCCTCAACGGCGACATCCGGATCGCCATGAGCGATGGGCGGGCCGACGTCAAATACCTGGCCCTGCTCCAGAAATATCTTGGCAGCGGTATTCTGCGGATGATCAACCCGTTTGAGAAGGAAAGGAAATATGACCCGATCAACTGTTTCGTCAACGATGTCGAAATCGAAGACGGCCTGGCCAAAATAAAGATATTGCTGGATACCGACCAAACGAGCATCTTCGGCGCCGGCGATATCGATCTAGAAACCGAACGCCTGGATCTGGGCATCAAACCGACCCCCAAAAAGGGGGCCTTGCCGGCGGATTTCAGCTTGAGCCTCAGACGATTGTCCCAGCCCTTTCGACTGGGCGGCACCCTGGCCCGGCCTTCCCTCGTCATCGATCCCACGCGAACGGCATTCGTGGCCGGAAAGCTGGCCGGAGCACTGGCCCTGGGACCAATCGGTCTTGCCGCCTTTTTCGGGGATGTTTCTGCGGGTAAAAAGGACCCCTGCGCCGTCGCGCTGGAAGTAAGCGAACAGAGAAAACAGCAATTGCGAGGAGAAAAGACAGAAACAAAAAACGAAAAGCCCAAAAAGAAAGGGTTTTTTCAACGGCTATTCGGGAAGTGAAGGTTAAATACCTGAATTTGCGATTGTTAAATTCACACCTTACAGGCTTTTGATCTGCGGACTTAGCAAGTATCGTTTATTGTCCTTGTAAAATTCAGGTATTATTCCTGAGTTATGTTAACCAGAACTCTCTTTCGCAATGTTTTACCGTCTTTGATGACAGCGATGCTCAAGCCGTTTTCGCCCGCCGGAATAACACCCAACGTGAATCCCGCCTCGGGTGTGTCGGCTTTCATGCGGACACCATCTTCCCGCCAGCCGATTAATTGAAGTGGAAATATTTGAATTGCGTCCCTGGCCCCCGGGGCAATGGTGATGTCCGGCTCCTCCGCGATTCCTCTCAATTGTTCAAATGTCAGGCCTTCCCACCCAAATCTGCCATACCGCTTTCCGTTTTGCAGGTAAAAGCTATTTGACCAGTCAATAATGAGGTCCCCATTAGTATTGTTGGTAAACTGATAGCGAAACCGGTTGTAGTAATCATACCCCTCGGCTTTCAGCGGTTCCAGCTCAACCTCAAAATCCGATGTGCTGACCCGTTGAGTCGGCGGCGTACTCCGGTAGATCTGCTCTTTGGCACACCCGGTCACAACCAATAAAATAAATGCCATACCCCAGATAATCGGCCTGTCCATAATTGAATCCCCCAATCCCTGAATTCCTAAATCCGCAATTCGAAAACTATTTATCCAACGTTATGTTGACCAGAATACTCTTGCGCAACATTTTACCATCTTTCAAAACACCAATGCTCAATCCCACTTCACCTTCGGGTATAACGCCTAACGTGAAACCGGCTTCGGGAGTGTTTGATTTCATTCTGACGCCGTCCTCGCGCCAGCCGACTAATTTTAAAGGGAAGATTTGAACCGCATCTCTACCGCCCGGTGGAATAGTGACGTCGGGTTCTTCCTTTATCCCCTTCAGCTGATCGAAGGTTAGGCCTTCCCAGCCGAAATTGCCGTTGCGCTTCCCGTTAACGATAAAATAGCTTTTGGACCAGCTGATGATGAGATTTCCATCGGTTTTATTGGTAAACCGATAGCGAAATCGATTGTAATATTGATAACCGTCCGCTTTCAATGGTTCCAATTCAACCTCATAATGGGAGGTACTCACCTTTTGCATCTGTGGTGAACTTTGAAAGACTTGCTCCTTGGCGTATACGGTTATGGCCAGGGCAATACCTACGACGCACCATATAATCTTTTTGACCATGTTAACTACCTCCTTTGGTTGCCAGATTTCGGCGATATGAGGTTGGATTCATCGAAAACCGTTACGATTCGAATTGGCAAAGTTTGATCGCCATAATTATGTAACATTACAATAATAGCGTTTAACTTAAGCCCTGGTCAAAATGAAGTCAACAAATTCCTTTGAAACGACAGAGCTGCCTATTCCCAGCCCCAAAGTACGGGAGCTTTCGATTCTGGGTAATTATTGACTCCAATCCATCCGCCAATTATATTGGCTTTTACATATTGAAAAGCGCGTTTTAGGAGAACCTCGATGGATCCGTTATGGATACTGGTCGCATTTATACTTGGATTTGCCGTGTTCCGTATCGGCCTGCCGCCATTGGTTGGATATTTAATCGCCGGATTCGTGTTGCAGGCATTTGGGGTTGTGGGCGGGGAGGTCCTGGATGAGATTGCAGATCTGGGCGTGATGCTGCTGTTGTTTACGATCGGCCTCAAGCTTAAATTACGAAGCCTGCTCAAACCGGAAATCTGGGCCGGCGCTTCGATCCACATGCTCATCACCGTCATTATCTTCGGTGCGTTCATATTTGCCGTCTCGTTGACCGGGATGTCTGCCTTTCAGTCGCTAAACTTCAATCTGTCTCTTCTGCTGGCCTTTGCCTTGAGTTTCTCCAGCACGGTATTTGCGGTTAAAGTTCTGGAAGACAAAGGAGAGATGGTTTCTCTGCATGGTCGGGTTTCGATCGGGGTTCTGATCATGCAGGATATCTTTGCCGTACTATTTCTAACTTTTTCCACCGGAAAGATTCCGTCTC
>JASJCE010000073.1 GCA_030066155.1 Desulfobacterales bacterium
CGCCAGGACCAGAAATACCAGGACGATCGCCAGAGCAAAGACCAGGATGGCTTCCGAGCCGACTTTTTTCTCCTGAAAAGACATGCCGGTCCATTCGAAACCCATCGAGGTCGGCAGCTTCTGCCGGGCTAACTGCTCCATAAGGTTCAGGGCCTGGCCGGAGCTGAATCCGGGAGCAGCGGCTCCTGTGATGGAGGCGGTTGGATAAAGATTGTAGCGCAAAATGGTTTGCGGCCCCACGATATTGTCCACATCAACCAGAGTCCCGATGGGCACCATCTCCCCTTTATTGTTGCGCACATCGAGCAAGCGGATATCGCGGGGTTCAATCCGAAATTTGTGGTCGGCCTGGACCTTAACCTGCCAGGTACGTCCGAACTTATTGAAGTCATTGACGTAAGCTGACCCCAGATAGGTCTGGAGCGTACCGAATACTTCGCTCAGCGGAATCCCCAGTGTTTTAGCTTTGGTACGGTCCACCTCGGCAAAGAGCTGGGGAACGTCGATACGGAAAGTGGTGTTCAGGCCTGCAAGACCTGATTGGGCGTTACCGTCCTGGATAATTTCCCGCACCATGACATCGAGTTCCCGCAAGCCCACGCCTCCCCGATCTTCAAGCTGCATTTGAAAACCGCCGGCCACGCCCAGTCCGGGGATAGACGGCGGAAGAAAACCGTAGATGATGGCCTCCTGGATCCGGCTAAATTGTCCCTGCAGGTTGGCCAGGATAGCTTCCTGCTCGAGATGCGGCTCGGTGCGCGCATCCCAGGGATCCATGATAACCCAGACAGCGGCGGCGTTGGAAACATTCGCGGCGTCAATCAGGGAATAGCCGCCTAAAACAATCCAGTCAGCTACGCCCTCGGTTTCCCTGAGAATGCCGTCAATTTGATCCAACACCCCATTGGTGCGTTCCTGGGAAGCGGCGTTGGGCAGCTGCACATGCACCATGACATACCCCTGGTCTTCAACTGGCAGAAAACCGGTTGGCAGGCTGCCGAACTGCCAGCCTGTCAGGCCGGCCAGGCCAAAGGCCAGCAGCAGCATAATGGCGGTGCGGCGGGTAACCGCCTTGGCCACATTCATGTATCCGTTTTCAGCTTTAGCAAAAAATTTATCGAATCCGCGAAAAAAGAAATTCTTCTTCTCCGGGGGCAGCCGCAAGAGAAGGGCTGCAAGCGCAGGACTCATGGTAAGTGCATTGATGGAGCTGAAAATAGTCGCCACAGCGATGGTCAGTGAGAATTGACGGTAAAGCTGTCCCGTGATACCGGGTAAAAAAGCGGCCGGTACAAAGACCGCCAGCAACACCAGGGTAGTGGCCACGACCGGCCCGGACACTTCGCCCATGGCCTTGATGGCAGCCTCTTTGCGCTTCAGACCCCGCTCCATATGCGCGACGGTCGCCTCCACCACCACAATGGAGTCATCCACCACAATTCCAATGGCTAACACCAGTCCAAACAGCGTCAGTAAGTTGAGAGAAAAACCAAGGGGCAACATGACCGCCAGAGTTCCAATGAGCGACACCGGGATGGTAACTGCCGGGATTACAGTGGCCCGCCAGTCCTGGAGGAAAAGGAAAAGCACCAGAAACACCAGTGCGACGGCCTCCAGCAGGGTGATGTAAACCTGTTTGATGGCCGTATCCACGAAGATGGTCGTGTCGTAGGCTATCTTATATTCCATTCCCTCGGGAAAATAGGCGCTTATTTCCGTCATGGCGGCCCGGACCTGGTTTGCCACATCCAGAGCGTTGGAGCCGGGCAGCTGGTAGACGGCAACGGCCGCCGAGGTGTCGCCGGATAATCGGGAGGTGACATCATACGTTTTGCCGCCCAATTCGATGCGGGCCACATCTTTAAGGCGGGTGACGCTGCCGCTCTCGCCGGTCTTGATGATGATCTGTTCGAATTGCTCAACTTCGGTCAGACGACCGAGAACATTCACTGCCAGCTGAAAGCTTTGACCCAGGGGCGCCGGCGGCTGACCGATCTGCCCGGCTGCCACCTGAACGTTCTGCTCCTGGATGGCGCCGAGCACTTCACCGGTGGTCATGCCCAGTGATTTAAGCTTGTTGGGATCGAGCCAAATCCGCATGCTGTAATCACTTGCCGGGAAAACGGTGACATCACCGACACCCGGGATACGGCTCAACGTGTCACGAATACGCAGGGTGGCATAGTTGGCCATATAAAGCTCGTCAAATCGTCCATCCGGAGAGAAGAGGGAGATAAACAGAATAATGTTCGGCGACTTTTTTTTGACGTTGACGCCTTCCCGCCTGACCTCCTCGGGCAATTTGGGCTCGGCCAGTTTGGCCCGGTTTTGGACCAGCACCTGGGCCATGTCAAGATTGGTCCCGACCTCAAAACTGACCGTCAGGGTGTAAGAGCCGTCACCGGCACTGATGGACGACATATAAATCATATCCTCAACTCCAATCACCTCCTGCTCGATCGGTGAGGCCACGGTTTCGGCCACCACCGACGCATTGGCACCCGGATAGGTGGTTTTTACCTCGACCGTGGGCGGCGTAATCTCGGGATATTGCGCAATCGGCAGCACGCCCACCGCCACGGCCCCGGCGATGACAATCACGATGGAAATGACACTGGCAAAAATGGGATGTTCAATAAAAAATTTGGAAAGCATGGTACTTCCTTGTTTGAGATAGCTGTGCTTATAAGAATTTTTATCTTCTTTCGCGGGAGGAGCGAATAAATCCTATAAGTTCGAAATGCCTAAAGTGCCTAAAATGCCTAAAATTATTCAATATTCAATAATCAATATTCATTTCTAGGGCTTTTCTTTCTTCTCAGCAGAAGGCATTTCATCTTCTGCTGGTGCCGCGGCGGAAGTATTGGCTGGCGCCTGCTCATTTTTGGCGGCGGCGGTCTTGGTCGCATCTCGCTTCGCTGCGGCGGCGGCCCTGATAGCGGAAGCGGTCAGCGTTTCCATTTCGATCTTTTGGGGGTCGACTTTGCCTCCCGGCCGGGCTCGCTGGACGCCTTTGACAATCACCGGTTCATCGGGCTGCAGGCCATCTTCGATCACTCTCAAGCCGTCGACCAATTGCCCCAACCGAACGTTCCGTTTCTCGACCACGTTTTCGCTGTTCACAACCAGGAGAAAGCGCCCGCTTTGATCGGAACCAACGGCCCGCTCGGTCACCAGCAAGGCGTTCTCCCGTTTATCAATAGGCATACGCAGGCGGACAAACAGGCCCGGTATCAGTAGACGTACAGGTCCTGGATTGGGAAAAACGCCCCGCAGCTGCAAAGTTCCGGTTGACGCGTCAACCCCGGTCTCCGCAAAATCATATCTGCCTTCATGGGGGTAACCGTCCTCATTGGCAAGTCCCAAAAAAATCGGTATTTCTGCCTGTGAATCGGATTCTTCTTCGGGATCATAGCCTTTTTCCTGGACACGAGAACGGTACATGCCCATCACCCGCAGAAGATCGTTTTCGCTGAGATTGAAATAGACATACATCGGATCCCACCGAGAGACAGTTGTCAGCAGAGTCTGCTCGCCTTCACCCACCAGGTTGCCGATGTCGATATAATTGCGGCTGACTCGGCCGCTGATGGGGGCTGTGATCCGGGTGTAGCTGAGATTCAATTTGGCACGCTCCAGTTTAGCCTTGGCGCGCTCGATCCGGGCCAGGGCAACATCCCGTTCACCGCGCCATTTGACCACATCCGTCTCACGCCCGGCACCCTTTTTGTAGACTCTCTGGGCCCGATCATACTCAATTTTCGCCCGGTGCTCCATCGCTTTGCCGGCATTCAGTTCAGCCGTGGAAGCGTTCAATTCAGCCTCGTACTCCCGGGGATCGATGATAAAAAGCAATTCTCCCATGTCAACATGGGTGCCGGGCGTAAAGTGCATGCTGTCTAAAAATCCGGCCACTCTGGCGCGTAGCTCGACCTCTTCAAAGGCCCGGGTGTTGCCGGTGAATTCCAGGTACTCCGTGACCTCCTGCTGCAGGGGTTCGGCAACGGTCACTTTGGGCGGTGGCGGTTCCACATAGGTATTCTTTTCCTCGCAAGCGGTGATCAACCCCAGGATAAGCAGAAGTGAAACCACAGCCATAAATTTCCTTGAAATTCGAATTTTACCGCACGGGATTGGGTATTCAGACATTTTTTGGTTTTCCCCTTTTACAGTAGGTCGAAATTGCGGATATTGATTCGCTCATTGTCGGTAAAGATGATTCAGAATGTTGCGCTTATACCGATTGTCATAAATCTATTCCGTTTGAGGCTATATTTCGTGTCGCTGTTGAAATATGGGTCTACTTTGGATTTTGGAATTCGGAATTCGGATTTCGGATATAAGGCATTCTATCTTTTCTTATGAATGGATAAAGCGAAGCGATACCGCCAATCTAAAATCCGAAATCTAAAATCTAAAATTTGTTAATTTATATGGTCAGCGGATAACGGAACGTTATTTTTACAACCAGTGTAAATTGTAGGCTCAACTCTCTATTCAGCCGACATCATAAAGAATCGTTTGGGTAAGTCAAGTTGCTTGTTTGGTATAGCCGCAAAAAGGCTCAAAAAGCGCAAAAATTACATTCCGCTGTCAGTAATATCAAGAAGTTACAAAGTCATAATTCGAGTATTTTGACTTTTTACGAGACCGTCTTGTTTGACATTCGAATGAAGGAAGAAATTAATCACAATCAGCAGGCACCGCAACCAGGGCAACATAAAGAATCCTAACTCATACAGCCTAGCTTTGGGCCACCTCATAGGGGTTTAAGACTTAATTACCTCGACCAACTGTATTTAGGTTTCGGGTGTCAGGTGTCAGGTTTCAGAAAAAGATTTCGACCCATTTGATCAAAGATGTTCATAATAAAAATCAGCTTCCTCGGCGCTGGTCTTCAGTTTCACCTCTAATGAGATTCATAAATTAGGAATCAGTGCTCATTTGTATGAAACTTTCAAATGACTTAAAACGTGAAAAGATTCAACGCCCAACGTCCAACATCGAACGTCCAATGTGGAAGACGCTGCGCTTTTTCGATTTTATTCTATGAACGAATCATAGCCTATGGCATACTCGTTTCAACATGCTTAGGCCTGCAATTGTCGAAATGCAGTTTGTTAAAATTCTCAAGGTGTATGTGTATTCGCCGGAGCAGCATATTCGCTGTAAGGTTTTCATTCTTAAATTGATAAGATACATTATTCGACGTTGGACGTTGGACGTTCGATGTTCGATGTTGGACGTTCCTTAGTTTATTTTTCGATCAAACTGGCCGATCCATTAATCCGATACTCCACCACTCCGATTTTTATTTTACAATCTACCACTCCAGAAAACTTATTCTCCAATACTCCGGCACTCCATCACTCCAAATGTAGTATGCACCACTAAAAAAGGGAGCTTCGTAAGCTCCCTTTTTTTCAACTTCTATTTTCTATTGCAGATGGACTAAAAATTCCGCCCGGCATACTCATTGTAAGCCATGGCCACCGTGCGGTAGACCAGGTGGGCCAGTTTGGAGAACGGCAAATAGGCGAACAGGCAGAAAATCAGTACCAGATGAACATAGTAGGTGGCAAACGAAATAAAGGCCCAATCTGCCAGCCGGGTCAGCTGGGCGCCCATACCGGTCACACCGAGGCCGAAGGCCAGGTAGACCAGATACCAGTCAAAATACGAGGATTTCTGATCTTTTTTGTTGCTGCGGCTTTTGATCAGCAGTGCCGTGCCGACGATCAGCGCGATACCGGCGATGTTGGCCAACCATTTGACCGGGTTCAGCTGGGACCAGGGACCGTGTATCGGACCTTCTGGCAATAGATAGGACCCGTAAAGCACAACGAATATAATGTTGGTCACGATGAAAAGTCCGATAAAGCCCCACATGGTCAGCAAATGGGCGATCTGGCGCTCCTTATTCTCGGTACACTTGTCAAACTTGCTGTGCTTGAGAATGGCCGGAATCACCTTGATCAGGGAGGTGATAAACCCGCCGACTTCAATGGTTTCCTTATTGGTCTTGCCTTCGGCCAGTGCATTCTGATGAATGTCATTTAAAAAACGCTTGAGGCCGAGGGCGAACACCACCACCGCGAAAAGGGCCGCCGGCAGCATATGCATGTCAACCAGCCAGGTGGAGAAGAATTTGTAGTGTTTGATGCCTTCGCTGAGATCCGGCGTAAAATCCAGCAGACCCGTAATGCTACCCACGACTAGGAACAGAATCGCCGGGATCGCCATCAGTATCGGCAGTTTCTTGGGATCTTTCAGGGCCCGGGCCAGCACTTTGGGCTGGGCGTACTCTTCGATCGCATAGGATCGAATGGCAGACAGCACGTCTCCTGGTTTGGCTTCCCGCGGGCAGCGGGTATTGCAGTCACCGCAATTGTGACACAGCCAGATATCGGCATTGCCGACCAGTTGATCTTTCAATCCCCAGGATGCGGCAATCATTTCCTTGCGAGGAAACGGCCGGGTTTCGGGGGAAATCTGGCAGGCCACCGAACAGGTTGCGCACTGGTAGCATTTTTTCAGATCATCGCCGCCCAGGGCACCCACTTCCTTAATGAAATTCAGATCAGGCTCAATAAGAGTTGATTCAGCCATGTGAAAACCTCCTTGCGCCCCGTCTCTAAGATGTCGTAATTCAAAGTGGTAATCAGAAACAACAGATGATCACCGCTAATTGAAATGCATTTCGTCAGAGACGGGGAAATCCGAATTTCAAATCTCGAAATTCGAAACAAATTCCAATGTACCTAATGCCAAACTAAAAGGTCCACGAACAAGATCGCTTTTGTTTTGAATTTGGAACATTCGGATTTTAATATTGTTTCGGTTTTCGGATTTCGATATTCGGATTTTCATTTTTGATTACGTCGTTTCAGTAAAATCTCAAATTGCCAACATATATTTTGGAAACTTTTTATATCCCGCGTTAGAATCCTTTAAACGGATTGGGCCCCATTTCCTCGACGGCGTCGACAAAGTCGTTAATGGTCTTCGGCAGTTTGTCGTACTCGTCGATGGCCACTTCGAACTGGGCCACCCGTTCTTCCTCGAGCGCCAGACTGGACAGGGCGTCTCCGATTTTCTTCATCCGGATCTCAGCCAGCTCACTGCCCTTGACGAAGTGACATTGATAGTCGTCACCATATTTGCAGCCCAGCAAGAACACACCGTCCATACCCTGGGCCAGGGCATCTTTGATCCAGATGACATTGACCGATCCCAAACATCGAACCGGAATGAAGCGAACATCCGCCGAATATTCGAGCCGGTTCAATGCCGCGATATCCAGAGCAGGATAGGCGTCGTTCTCGCAGACCAGACCCAGAATGCGCAGGGGCGGCTCATCATAATCGTCTTCCGACGGCACGCCGATGGCCTTGACCATGGATCCGATGCTGTCGATGCTGTAGTCGACAAAATTAATGATTCGCTCGGGACAGCATCCCATGCAAGTACCACAGCGGCGGCAGCGGGCCGCGTTGGGCTTGGGAGTGCCCTTGGCATCGTCGTCAATGGCCCCGAAGGGACATTCCTGGGTGCAGCGTTTGCACTGGGTGCAGCGCTGGAAGAAAAAGTCCGGAAACGTCATATCGCCGGAACGCGGGTGAACGGAGACCCCGCGATTGACCGACTCGAGGCATTGAATGGCTTTTAGCGCCGCGCCGGTGGCATCCTCGATGGATTCCTCGTAGCTCATACCACGCCGGATTCCGCCGGCGGCATAGATACCGGTGCGCTGGGTTTCATAGGGGAAGCAGATGTAGTTCGAATCCGCATATTCATTGAAAATATCGTTGTCACGGAATCCGGGTCCCTGACGATAGGCCAGGTTGACGATCGGATCATCCTTGGTGACCGGTACCATGCCGGTGCCCAGCACGACCATGTCGGCATTGACCTGAATTTTTTCACCCAGCAGGGTGTTGTCGGCTTCTACGGTCAAACCGCCGCCATTCTGAGAAACGCTGGTCACCTCGCCCTTGGTCATGAATATTCCGGGATCCTGCTGAACATTTTTATAGAAATTTTCAGCCAGACCGACGGTGCGCATATGCTGGTAGAACAGATAAGCCTTGGCGTCGTCATTGTCCTCGCGGACGTATTTGGCCTGTTTGAGGGCCACCATGCTGGTGACGGCCCCGGTGTAGGGAAAGTCTTTGTCGTCGCCCTGACCCGGGCTCTGAATGAACACCACCGATTTGGCTTCCTTGCCGTCGGATGGCCGGGTAATTCGACCGGCAGCCGCTATTTCTTCAAATTGCTGGTTGGTCACCACATCGGCAATCTCCCCGTAGCCCAGATGAACCAATTCCCCTTCCTCAGGCTCGTAGGGACGCCAGCCGGCCGCCAGAACGACTGCACCATATTTTTCACCATCCGGATCAAAGGTCAAAATGTCCTGTTTGCCTTCATTGTACTCCATAAATTTTTCATGCAATTGCTCGGCATTCAGTTCTTGGCCCTTCTCGTCCAATGTCATTTCTTCCGGGAGCGGATAGGGTACGTCAAACTCGATTTTTTCACCGGGCTTTTTCAGGGTAACGGTAAAGTTCCCCGGTTCACCGGCGATTCGCGCCACAACCGTTTCGGTTTTGATGGTCACATTCGAATAGCTTTTGAGCTCATTAATTTTATCTTCGATACTGGGCGAAACCAGCCCATCATAGGGATAGGCGCCGGGCAGTTGTTTGCGCCAATTATTGGCTTTACCGCCAAGAGCCGCCTCTTTTTCGACCAGAGTGACGTCATAGCCGGTCTTGGCCGCTTCAATCGCGGCCGTGATGCCGCTGATGCCGCCGCCAATGACCAGTATGGTTTTATTATACGTCTCGAGTTGATAGGGTTCCGGCAGATCGATTTTCTCCACCCGGGCCATGCCCATTTTCAGATAATCTTCAGCCAGCAGCTGGACATGATCGACAAATTCATCGTCATCTTTTTGCTCTTCAGTGGGTGCCGGAAAGGTCGACCGGGGGTGCGTCCAGACCACCTGCTCGCGCAGGTTGACTCGATCCACGATACAGCCGTCAAACCGGAACACGTCATACAGCACCCGGCGTGAGCAGGCGGCAATGATCAGGGTGTTGGTACCCTCGGCGATGTCCGCGTTGAGAAGCTCGACACCGTCCTTGCCGCAAAGCACCGGACTGGTCTTGACCGGCAGCCCTTCCTCCTCGGGCACATCGCAAAGCTTTTTGATATCGACGGACTCTCCGATCCCACATCCTTCGCAAATATAAACACCATATTTTTTATCCATGGATAACCTCCTACCTGTTCACCAGAGTTTGAATGGCCTTCAGCGCCATACCGGTTGCATTTTGATTGGACGACACCACATCGGCCGGTTTATAGGCGCAACCGGCCCCGAACATTCCGCCGGCATCATAATCATTGAGGATAAAGCCATCCTCGTTGAATTTCAGATCAGCCGGAAGTTTGTCGGTTCCAGCCGTGGGCTGCATTCCGGTAGCCAGAACCGCCATCTCGACTTCCTGATGGATCTTTTCGCCGGTTACGGCATTTTCGGCAACCACGGTGATATTTTTGCTGGACGGATCTTCGCTGACTTCGGCAACCTTGCCTTTGATCAGAAAAATGTTTTCATCCTCCTTGATCTTCTCGTAAAATTTTTCATAGCGATAACCCGGAGTTCTGAGGTCAATGTAAAATACGTAGATTTTAGCATCCGGAAACCGCTCGCGAATGTATGTGGCCTGCTTCAAAGACGCCATACAACAGATGTAGGAGCAGTAGGGCAGATAATTTTCGTCCCGGGATCCGGCACACTGGACGAAGCCGACACTGGCCGGCTCCTTGTCATCCGATGGACGCAGGATCTTGCCTTTGGTAGGCCCGTTGGGGGCCGCCAACCGCTCCATCATCATATTGGTGATGATGTTCTCATGTTGACCGAATCCAAGGTTATCGATTTTGGTGGCATCGTAAGGCTGCCAACCCGTAGCCCAGACAATGGATCCCACATTGAGGTTCAAGGTCTTGGCTTCCATGGTCAGATCGACCGCGTCATATTTGCAGGCGTCTTTGGCGCGCTGGGCATCATCGGTGCCGATGATTTCAGGAGCAATCACATAGCGATGCGGGAACGCCATTTCAAACGGCAGATAAGCGCCCTTGACTTTGCACATGCCGAAATCGTAATCGCTGTCCACCTCGCTCTGGCAGGCGTCGGCACAATCGCCGCAGCAGGTGCAATTTTCATTGACATAGCGGGGATTGACCTTGATCGCCACGTTGTAGCTGCCGGGGCTGCCGTCAACCGTTTCGACCTCGGCCTGGGTTAAGACTTTGAGTCTTGGATTGTCCTTGATGCGCTTGAAATTGATTTCAAGCCCGCAGGTTGGCGGGCACAGCTTCGGAAAATATTGGTTCAGCTGTGCGACCCGTCCGCCCAGATAAGGATTTTTTTCCACCAAGAAAACTTCGTACCCTACTTCGGCGGCTTCCAGGGCCGTTGTCAGACCACTGATACCGCCGCCAACGACTAAAATACTTCCACTAGCAGGGGCTGCTTTTTCTTCTGTCATGCTATCCCTCCGTGCAGTTTGAATTTAAAACCTGGTGTTGATTTCAGGTTTCAGGAGTCGGTGAACGGATGACAGATGGCAGAAAACCGATGACAGATTTTGGACTGGGTGTTTCACTATTCAGCTTTTAAAATCTGTTTTCTGTGTTCTGACCTCTGTACTCTGTTCACCGACACCTGACGCCTGAAACCTGATTCGCCTCCGGCCGAATACCTGAAACCTATCGGCCGTTAATAAAAACCTCCAGGCGTCCACGGACACCTGGAGGTTTTATATTAGCAGCTACGGTTCAAGGTCGTCATTCGATTAGTCCGTGAAGATCTTGACGTAGTCTTTCTTGAAAATATCCCATTTCTGCTCTTTGGGATCGTATTTCGAATTGACGAAGCAGAACCAGTTTTCGTCATCCTGGCCCGGATAATCCGCCTGATAGTAGAAACCGGGATAACGGGTTTCCTTGCGGAACTGGATGTGGCGCAGATGGGATTCCACCGTCCAGATGCGGTGAATGATTTCCCAGGCTCGCATCAGTTCGTGCAGATCCCCGGCGGCCAGCTTCTCGCAGTCTTCGCGCATGGTTTCCAACAGCTCCATGACGATTTCCAGGTTCTTGCTAGTGGTCTGGTAGTAGGTGGCGGTACCGGCACCGTACTCGTGGGTGGCTTTCATCATGCGGTACATCATGCCGTTGGGCTTGATGTATTCGGGATGGAAATCCACATGGGTGCTGAAGCCTTGATTGTCCAGGAAGGTCCGGACCGGTTTGTAGACCAGGTCGACCAGCTCTTCGTTGCTCTGCGCAAGGGACGGGCTGAAGTCGGCATGATCCTTGGCGTAACGCACCAATTGCTTGGCAGCCATACGTCCTTCGGCATGGGAACCGGAAGAGAATTTGTGGCCGGAGCAGCCCACGCCGTCGCCGGAGGTGAACAGACCCTGAACGGTGGTCATGCGGTTGTAAACCTTGCCGTTGTCAGCCTTGATTTTGTAAGCATCCGGTACCCAGTCGAAATCCGGTCCGGAGGTCCACAGACCGCAGCACCCGGAATGAGATCCGAGCAGATACGGTTCGGTCGGCATAACTTCGGAATTTTTCTTCTCAGGCTCGGTATCGGTGGCGCACCACAGGTTGGCCTGACCGCAGGTCATATCCAGGAAGTCTTCCCAGGCTTCGGACTCGAGGTGCTTGAGCTCTTTTTTATCCATGGTCTTGCCAAGCTCGGCCAGAGCACTGACGGTATCCATGATGATCGGGCCGCGGCCTTCTTTCATCTCAAACAGCATCAGATGGTTACGCAGACAGGTCGGCGTAATGGCGGCCGTTCCGTACGGTGCGTAATTTTCCAGTTCAGCCTTGGCGGCGTCGCTGCCGGCAAATGCTTCACCTAAACCGTTGAGGGTTTTGGCTTTGAAGAGCAGGAACCAGGCACCGACCGGGCCGTAACCGTCTTTAAAACGGGCCGGGGTGAAACGGTTTTCCATCATGGACAGCTCGGCACCGACTCTCATGCAGAGGGTGTAGGTGGAACCGGAGTTCCAGACCGGATACCAGGCGCGGCCTTTGCCCTCACCGACGCTTCGCGGCTGATAGATGTTGACGGCGCCGCCGCAGGCGACCATCATGGATTTGCATTTAATGATGAAGACTTTGTTTTCGCGCACGGAAAATCCGACTGCACCGGCGATTTGATTTTCTTTGTTGGCATCCAGCAGCAGCTCGACGATAAAAACTCTTTCCAGGATGTTATCTTCACCGAGGGCCAGCTTGGCAGCTTCGGCAACGATGCGCTTGTAGGATTCGCCGTTGATCATGATCTGCCATTTACCGGTCCGGACCGGGGTTGCCCCATCTTTCAAGGTACCCATTTTCTGGCCTTTTTTGCCGTCCAGGTTTTTGCCGTCATCGGATTTTTTCCAGATCGGCAGACCCCATTCCTCAAACAGATGCACGGAATCATCCACGTGGCAGCCCAGATCGAAGATCAGGTCTTCACGGACGATGCCCATCAGGTCGTTGCGGACCATGCGGACGTAGTCTTCCGGGGAATTTTCACCGATGTAGGTGTTGATGGCGGAAAGACCCTGAGCGACCGCGCCGCTTCTTTCCAGGGCGGCTTTATCCACCAGCAAAACACTCTGGTCGTCACCCAACCATTTTTTGACTTCAAATGCCGATCCGCAGGCTGCCATGCCGCCGCCCACGATCAGAACATCAACTTCGCGCTCTTCGACTTCCGGGTCCCTTACTGCCTTGAGTTCACCCGTAGGTTTGTTCGGTAATGCCATATTGCATCCTCCTTCAATTCACTGAATAATGTTAAGATAGCTTATTAACAACTTCTACTGCGTTATCCTGGACCGGCAATTAAACCAGCTGGTCGGCTGCGGGTGCCCGCACGGATTTGCCGTCGGCTTCCTCGGTTGAGAGGATTTCGCTTTCGATATCCTGGCCCTTGAGTTCCGCGTAGGCATTGGCCTGGCCTTCGGGAGTGGTCCGGATCGGGAACTTAAAGCGCTTGATGGTTCCGTTTCTGAATTTGCAGGTCCACATAACATCTTCGGTACCCAGCATCGGCATGACGTTGCTTCCCAGCGGTACAAAGTCCGCATAGCCTCTGACTTCAATGGCCTGGGTCGGGCAAATTTTGACGCAAGAGAAGCACTCCCAGCACTGATCCGGCTCCTGGTTGTAAGCCTTCATCTCGTTGGGTTCCAGAACCATCAGGTCGTTGGGACAAATGTACTGACAGGCAGTCTTGTCTCCGCCTTTGCAGCCGTCGCATTTTTCAGATATTACATAACTTGGCATTTATTATACCTCCTGAATTTTGATGAATAAAAATTGTTGCTAAAACCTAGTTCCGTCTTCCTGGGTAAATCCTAAAAGCTAAATTACACCTCCCTTCATGTCTTTGACCCAAAGTGGAACGCTTTGGCTCAACTTCGTTTTAAATTCCGGGTATTTTATTTATCTAAAACCGAAACCCATCCGGTTAGATCCCTGGCAATTGAAAGCAATCAAGTATGAATTGAACACGGCGAAATTTCAAATGATTTCAGCTATATACGGAATATATAAGATTCGGATAATATCATTCGGCACTTACCTTGTCAAGCATTTTTAACCAAACCAAAACACAAAAAGATCGAATCCGCGCGTAAGCTGAATTCCTTACCATATATAGTTTATTCATTTTGATTCGACACAATATGTTGAGCTTTTAGAAGTCGGAATTCGGAATGCGGAAGTGAGAAGTATTCGATTGCGGATTTTGGATTGAAAGACAGAGGACAGAGGTCAGATAACAGAAGACAGAATTTCAAATTTGGAAATCGGAACGCGGAAAAAAATGATATAGGGCAAAGGGCATAGGGCATAGGGCTAAGTGCACAGGGCAAAGAGCCTCGACTGCGGATTTTGGATTCTAGTATTTTAAAGCAAAAAGCACAGCGCAGAAAGCATAGAGTAAAATAACTTTTGGCCAAATAACGCCGGGCGTGTTATGAATGGCATCCATAAATTCGAAAGGAAATCAAATGGTGGAACCCGAAATAACCCCTATTTCACGGAACGACTCATTTTGCTTTGCGTGCAATCCCGGGGTACCCTGCTTTAACGAATGCTGCCGGGACTTGACCCAACTGTTAACGCCATATGACGTCCTGCGTCTAAAAACTTTCCTGGAAATGACCTCCGGGCAGTTTCTGGCAACTTACACCTCCCAGCATGTCGGCCCCGAATCCGGCTTGCCGATCATCTCGTTGAAGCCGGGCAATCAGCAGGAGCTGACATGCCCGTTTGTTACTCCCGAGGGATGCCGTGTTTACGAATGTCGACCATCATCATGCCGCACCTATCCCCTGATGCGTGGTGTCGCCCGGTCAAGGGCAACGGGAGAGATGACCGAACAATTCGCGGTGCTAAAAGAGCCCCACTGCCGCGGTTTTGAACAAACGCATCGCCAAACCGTGCAGCAGTGGATGGATGAACAGGGTGCGGTCGACTGCAATGCGATCAATGACAAAATGATGCAGATTATCAGTTTGAAAAACACGCAAATGCCCGGCACCCTGGATATTAAATCCCGGCACCTATTCTTTACAGCGCTTTATGATCTGGATAGCTTCAGATCCCAGATCATCAGCAACGATCTGTTGGCTGGCTTGAAGTTTGATCATGCCCTGATTAATGCGGCCCTTGAAAAAGATGATTTGGCGCTTTTGGAAATAGGAATGGTCTGGATTAGGCGTGTGCTCTTTGAAAAAAAATGAGGGTAATTTCTGCTGCAGACGGTCGTCAAAAATTGGAAATTCCAAATCACAAATCTCAAATTTCAAACAAATCACAATCACCAAATTCGAAATTCCAAACGAAAATGGACTGGAAGCTGTCACTGCTTTGTTTCGGTCATTTGATATTGGAATTTGAAATTTATTTGGGATTTGGTGCTTGATTATTGGGATTTCAAGCTGTTCAGTTTAAATATTGAGAGAAACGGCCATGGATTTAACCGGTAAAGTCGCATTGGTTCTCGGTGCCATAAAGGGTATCGGCAAGGGTATAGGTCTTGCTCTGGCAAACCGAGGTGTCAAAGTGGCGCTAAATTATTTCGACTGGGAAGCGGAACTTGAGGGATTGAAAAAGGACGTTGCCGCTACGGGCCAGGATCATCTAATCGTCCGGACCGATTTACGCAAAGTTGACGAAATTTCGAATCTCGTCGACCAGGTGATCGACAGATTCGGCCGGTTGGACATTTTGGTCAACAACATTGAACGCGGGGGGTGGCCGGTCGTTCACGGACCGTATGTCGCGGAACAATGGGATCTTGAAATGGAAACCACGCTGCGAGCCAAACGCTGGCTGTTTGAGGCGGCACTACCTCACCTGAAAGCCGGCGGCGACGGGGTGGCGATCAACCTGTCCTCCATCGCGGCCTTGGTCGGACGCAGCGGTCCGGCCGGTATGGTGTTCAATGAGGGCTACGCAGCTGCAAACCGGGGCATAGCGTTACTTACCGAGACCTGGGCCCGCATGGGCGCACCGGAAGTACGGGTTAATGAAATCATGCTCGGGTTTGTCGATACCCGCCATGGCCCGAACACCCGGGGCTGGGGGCTGCTGAGCGAGGATCAAAAACAGTCTCTGCTGGATCACGCCCTGCTGGGGCGCACCGGAACGATCGAGGATGTCGTTCGAACTGTCCTATTTATCATCCAGGATGCCCCCTTCATGACGGGTAGCGTCGTCAGACTGGACGGTGGATATGTGTTAGGGGGGGATAAAGTTCCCGCAATGCCGGAAGGGGTGGTATGAGCGCTGAGCTTGACGAGCGTTTCACTCCAGGAGCGCTAAGCTTGTTGAGCGTTTCCCTTGCGCGAAACTTGAGGCAAAAGAGGTGACGCCGTCTCAAGCAATTCTGTAGTGCTTATAGGCGCGGCCACCGGCCGCAAGCGTCCGGGCTGATCAAAAGAGAAACTGATGAACGTCCAACATCGAACGTTCAACCTCCAACGTCGAATGAATGAATTCTGTCTTTTTAAATTGATTGAACGAAGCGACTTTCACCATTCGTCATTCTTCAATCGTCATTCGTCATTCCAGGTATTTTCATATAAGCGCCGCCTCCGGCTAAAAAACAGCCGGTCTGACCGGAAAAGAAACTTAAGAAAATTAATCTCTCACAGAGCTCACAGAGTTCTCAGAGAACAATCAAGAAAGCTCTGTGTGCTCTGCGGGCTCTGCGGGCTCTGCGAGATATTTAGTTGAAGTTTCACACGAGCCCGGAGGGCTACTCCTCAAGTCCCGCAGGGACGCTCCTCGAAGCCGCAGGCCGCTTCTCAAGCCCCGCCGAGGGCTCTCCATCATCCTCTCGGCCTGATATCCTTGCTGCGCATGCCCCACACAAATACGCTCACCCAATCAAACCCAAATT
>JASJCE010000074.1 GCA_030066155.1 Desulfobacterales bacterium
AGGATATCGAAACCGGCGTCCCGGTAACGGGCCATGCCGGGATGCCCCAGCATATCCTCAAGTAGCGGCAAACCCTGGTTCTGGGCTTCACGGATGGTTTCCATTTTATTCGCGCAGGCTTTGCAGACACCATCTACCAGTCCCCGGGACTTGGCCTTTTTCCAGAGCTGGTGAAGGGGATGGCCCTTTTCTTCCAGTTTCGGCACCAGTTTTGTGGCGGCTCCTTCAATGATGATTTTGGCTTCATAACCTTTGTCGGACATATCCAGAGCATTCAGCAAAACATGAATGAAGCACATTGGATCGCCGTTGAATACAAACAGCGCAAATTTGTTCATTACGACCTACCTGAGTTGAAAATCGAAGATTGACGGTCTCGTAAAAAGTCAGAATTTTCGAATTTTGACTTGGTAACTTATTGATATCACTGATAGCGAAAATTAACTTTTGCGCTTTTTTGCGGCTATATCAAGATTGCAAATTGAATATTTGTGGATGTCGCTCTCCGAGGCGTAGGCGCTACAACCTCTTCGAGCCCGCTTCCAGCCCGTAGGCTTCACAGGCTTACAGGCCGGAGGGGAGGCTTCTCTCAATCATTTTATTAGATCGACAGAAATCATTAATTATTCAATAATCAATATAAAATCTTCATTGTAGTTGGTCATTCTTCCTGCCAGAAAATGCAATCCGCCGGGCAGTTCTTGATCGCCTCATTGACTTCATCTTCCGGAAAGGTGCTCAGATCAAGCACTTCGATATAGCCGGCATCATTCAGTCGGAACACTTCCGGACAGGCCTCCACGCAAACCCCACACACGATGCAGTCGCTCAGTTCAACAATCGGAATTTTCATTGTCACCATTCCGAAATCATACCGAATCCATTTCTTCGGTTCACCAGGACGCCGGCTCTCCCGTCAATTATCCCAGAGCCCGTTCCGGCTCGATAACCTTTTCGCCGGAACCGTTTTTTACGGCCTGGCCGATTTTGCGACCGAGCTCATAGCAACTCTCCAGAGCTTCCTGGTCGGGTACATACTGAATTCTCAAACCCGGATCGATTATTTCAAATTTTAGGGCCTCCATTTCTTTATTCAGCATTTTTACGGCCTCTCCACTCCAGCCATACGAACCAAAGGCAGCTCCGATTTTATTGATCGGCTTCAACCCTTTCATGTAAGTGATAAAGTCCGAGAGGGACGGGTAAAGTTGATTGTTCAATGTGGGGGAGCCAAGGACAATCGCTTTTGCATCAAAAACTTCGGTCATCACCTCGCTGCGATGCCAGTTTCTAAGGTTGTACGGAACCGCGGTAACGCCCTCCTTGAGAATTCCTGAAACAATACTTTCAGCCATTTTTTCCGTGCTGTGCCACATGGTATCGTAAATCACAACCGCCTTCTGTTTGGCCTCCTGCTCGACCCAGCGAACGTATGCATCCACTATTTTCGCCGGATCTTTACGCCAGATGATGCCATGATCCGGGCAGATCATCTTAAATTCCAAACCGAGATCCAGCACTCGCTCCAACAACTTTTTGATGTGGGGTGAATATAGCAACAGGATATTGGCGAAGTATTTTTTGGCGTGATGCATGACCTTGTCGCCGGCCTCATCATCGAATTTTTCGGGCCCGGCATAATGTTGGCCGAAGCCGTCGCTCGAGAATAAAATCTTATCTTCGTTCAAATAGGTGAACATGCTGTCCGGCCAATGGATCATGCGGGTCTCGATGAAGGTCAGCTTACGCCGTCCGATACTCAATTCCTCTCCGTTCGCAACCGGCCGGTAATTCCATTTCTGGCGGAAATGCTGGGCGAGATTTTTATGACCCATTTTGGAGCAGAATATCGGCTTGTCCTCGCCAATTCTGTGCATGACCCGGGCCAAACTGCCCGAGTGATCCATTTCCGTGTGATTACTAATCACATAGTCGATCTTTTTGGGATCGATTACGCTGGAGATGTTCTCAATCAACTGATCGGAAAAGCCGACTCTAACGGTGTCTACCAGTACGGTTTTTTCATCTGTAATCAAAAATGAATTATAGGTTGTGCCGAGATCGGTTGAATAACCGTGAAAATCTCTGATATTCCAATCGGTGACACCAACGTCGTAAACGCCATCCGCTATCTGTATTGCCTTCATTTTTATCCTTTTCTAAGCGGTTATCGATTTTTTTTGACAGTCAGATAATGCTTGGATTCAACAACGGCAGATTAATAAAACAAAGAAATAATATAAACATGATTGATTTTAAATCAAATCGATGCAAAATATGATGCCCTTATTGACAGTGGTCGGGATACTGCCAGAAAGGGCATCAAGAATACGGAAGTCATTAAATTTTGTCGGCGTTACTCTTCTTTCTCAAAATCATCTTTTCCGGCTCCGCAGACCGGGCACTCATAATCATCCGGTACATCCTCCCACTTCGTTCCAGGGGCGACACCATTGTCGGGATCACCTTGTTCGGGATCGTACACATAGCCACAAATCACGCAGACATATCTGTCCATGCTATTCCTCCTTATTTTGGGTTTTGGGTGATTGGCCTAATATTGATAAATCCGCAAAAAGGCGCAAAAATCGCAAAAGTTAACTTTGGCTATCAGTACTTTCAATTTCTACGTTTACAACTCTATACGGCGAAATAAGTTGCTTTCAATTAGGGTTCAAGTAATGTTGCCAATCAGTTCTGTTACTCGCTTTTCGATATCATCGCGGACTGTCCGCATGACATCGAGGGATTTCTCGGTCGGGTCATCCAATTCCCATTCCACCAGGTGCGCGTCGGGTACATGCGGACACTGCTCTTTGCAGCCGATGGTAACGATAACGTCCGGTTTGGCATGTGAAATAGCCCCAGCAATTGATTGAAGATTTCGATACTCCATATCGATACCCTTTTCCTGCATGACCCGAACCATATCCGGGTTCAACTGGTCTCCGGGATCAACGCCGCCGTGGACAACTTCGAATTTGTCGCCGGCCAGCAACTGGGTAAAGGCGCTCGCAATTTGACTGCGGCAGGTATTGTTGCGGCCGGCAAAAAGTACTTTTTTGCGTCCCAGAAATGGCGCCAGAAGATTGCTGACAGCCTCATCGATTTCTTCCAGAACAGTCGGATGAGCCGCCATATCGCCGGGTCCTTCAATGCCTCGATAGGTCAGGCTGCCCTCGAACTTCGCATCAATCGCGTCAAAAAAATATTGGGTCGTCAGCTGAAGCCCTTCAAACAAATTCTTGCCTTTTGTTGCGCCGACTGACAGCATAAATCCGCGGCGCATTTTTACTGCCGGGTCTTTCAATTTAAGCTTGTATTTTCTTGCCCAGAATGTCTGACAGCGGTCTACCACGGCTTTAAGCTGAGCCGACATGTTGTAAAAGAAAATCGGTGATGCAATAACGACAACATCTGCCTGGCGCAGCAGTGGGTAAATTTCATCTCTAACGTCATCGTCAATCGGACAAAAGCCTTTTTTTTCGCAGACGGTGTATTCCTTGCAGGGGATGACGTTTTTCTTGGTAACGTCAATCATCACCGTCCGGGCGCCGGCCTTTCGGGCGGCGTCCATAAAAGCAGAAATCAGATAGTTGGTGTTGCCCTTTTTGCGGGGACTACCCTGTAGGCCTAGTACGATCATAAATGATGTTCTCACATGATTGGAGTCTAATTGAGCAATAATCGCTCAACGAATGCTGATTCTCTATTTTTTGGGTTTAATATGACATTTGGCACATGAGGTTGGCCCGGATGGCTGGCCAGCCTTCTTCTTTTCCCGATGACATTTTGTACAGAGCTTGTTCATGACATATTTCTTTTTTAGCGAGCCCTCCGCTTTCAGTTTTTCAATCGCTCCCGTTTTTTGAGGAAATACGGAATGGCAAATCTGGCAGTCATCAAGATTTTTCTGGTGTTGGTGGTGGGGAAACGGAACCTTCCCCCTTTTCCCGCCAAATAGTTCCAATTTTTCGGCACCCAGGTTTTCGGCTGCCATCGATACGGCTGCAGCGGCACCGGCGATCAATGTAATCGCAAAAAGACCAGTGACAATGCGTTTGAAACTCATACAACCCGGTTCCTTGCCAATTCAATCCTGCTCGTGATTCTTTTCAACAGCAGCACAACAAGACATCTTGCAGTAGCCAAACTATTCTGCATGAAATGCGCAGATTTTTCGAAATCAATTCTGTCGATTTTGACAGCCGGTTTGCTACCGGGGAGAAATACTTTTGCCTTCACCTTCTATGGTGCACTGGGCAAAATCGATCGGTTCATTGCATCCCTTGCAAATGTGTTCTTTGTCAAATTCGTCCGAGAATATCTCCTTTTCCTCACCGCATTTGCTGCACTTACAGATGACAACTTTCAGGTTTTTGAAGTCTGCATAACCGGGACAGTGTTGAGGTGTTGAGCTTTCTGCCATAATTTCCTCCGTTTGATTGTCTAATGTTGATGATCAGGTATTCGAAAAAACAGATAGCCTCTAGTCTTTAAATTTTTTCGCAATTTCACGTCCGTAATCCTGGGCCATCTGCAATCCGCCGCCGAGCGAGCTTGATTTTAGACGCAGAGTATCACCGACCATGTCCATTTTCAAAATATGTTTCATGGTTTCGAAAATGCGATCGTTGGCCTCGCCACTCCAGCCAAAACTGCCGAATGCGCCTCCGATTTTCCCCTCCAGATCGGCTTTTTCAGCAATGAACAGAAATGTCTTCATTCCCTGAAGCATTTCTCCATGGTAAGTGGAGGAGCCAAAAACATAGGCATCGTAGCCGTTTAGCGCTGCCTCGTCCTTGATCTCTTTAACACCGACCACGTCGGCTTGATGCCCTGAAAACCGGATGCCTTCAGCAATCAAGTCGGCAATGGTTTGGGTTTCACCGGTTCTGGTTGCATACACGACAAGCGCTTTGGCCATATTTTGTTCCCCCTTGATGCTATAAGATTGCTTCTATCCCTTTTTACCGATTCTATCATCGGTGCCTTCGTAGGCGCAATCCGGTGTATAGCAGGTATTATCCAGAAATTCGCACTTTTCTTTGCAGGACGGGCACTGATTCGGGTGGGCGTCATCTTCAAAGGTGTACCCGCAGTTTGAACATTTCCAGCTTGGCATATCATCACCTCCCTTGCAGTTGTCTGTTGCTGGTTGTCCGTTGTCCGTTGTCAGTTGATATTCCTTACCCCAACTATGGGTTTTTACATTGCACGTGGCTGCTGTCCATTAGCTGCTTTCATGCCGGTAGATAAGGGCAGCAACCGCCAGTCGGCGATTGGTATGCCGGTGGCAGCATCCGAATTTCACAGATCCTTCACAACGGACCACATCCCATTGACAACTTACATGTTTTTTAGGCTTCTCCGGCTTCCCCGGGAGCACTGCGCTTGGCCAGTTCGCGGTCAATCATAAACAGACCGCCTTTGGCTTCTCCCATCAGCTTCAATTGCTCCAGAACCCCGGTTACACTCTCTTCTTCCTCGACCTGTTCGGAAACAAACCATTGCAGGAATATATTCGTGGCATGATCATGCTCGGCCAGGGCCATCTCAACCAGTTCGTTGATGAGGCCGGTTACCTTTTGCTCATGCTCCAGGGTTGCTTCAAAAACCGCCAGAGGGGAGTCCCAATCGGTCGGCGGCGCCTCGACCTGAAGCAGTTTCACCTTTCCGCCGCGCTGGTTGATGAAATCATAGAACTTCAATGAATGGGTTAACTCTTCCTGGGCCTGAAAGTACATCCAGTTGGCAAAGCCGTCGAGGTTGACCGATTTAAAGTAGGCGTTCATTGAAAGATAAAGATAAGAAGAATAAAGTTCGGCATTCAACTGTCCATTTAACGCATCCTGCATTTTTTCAGATAACATAGGGACTATCCTTTCCACAAACCATGAAGATTACAATATTCACGGGCAGTGACGTTTACTGCGTCGGTTTTGAAAAGCGCTTCCGGCGCTTCCCCGGGATTCAGAAACTGCCGATCCGCTTTGCCGTCCGCAATGATTTCGATCCATTCGATAAAGTGCTTTTCCTCCATCGGGTGGGCAACATCCCCGACCTTGACCCTGACACCGCCCTCAACCCTTTCGATGACGGGGACATGTTTCTCTTTAGCCGCATCCACCGTGTTTTCCACCATCAACACCATATTTTCACCGCAGCAGACCAAATCGGCGCCTCCACCGTGAATGACTTCCACCATGTTGCCACAGGCTTCACATTTGTAAATTTCCAATTTTTCCGGCATATTGGCCTCCCCTTTTTCTATTTACATTTCCACATCCCGTCAACAGCCAATAGGGATGTGATTCTGCCGCTCCTCCTCAGCCGATTTCTTTAACTTAAAAGCGGAATCCCGCAATACGCCGTATAGTTTCCCGCAGTCGAATATCATAATCAAATTCGTTTTGCAATATCGTCTCAGATTAATTTTGGGGATAAAAATGTATTGTTGTCCAGAGGACAGAGGTCAGAAGACAGACGACAGATGACAGATGACTGAAAACAGAAGACAGAGGTCAGAGGACCCGTCTTCGCTCTTCAGGCTTCGCTTTCAGCTACGACCCGACACGTCGAGCTTCGCCGCGGCAGGCAGGAGACAGAGGGTTTCGATTTTGGATTGCGAATTTAAGGATAAAGTCTTTCGATAGCGGATTCCTGTCCGCCGTTTCTTTGGCGGATTGGATTTCGGATTTCAGATTTAACGCCAGAGGCTTTGGATTTTGGATTGGACGGTCAGAGGCCATTGATTTTGATCTGCGGATTTAGATGGTGGGAGCAGAAATTGGGAATTCGGAAATCGGGACCGTTGTCGTCCGATAGAACTGAACTATGTCGCGACAAGAATGCAGAAGTGGGAAAGGATCATGCAATAGGCAAAAAGCGAAGGGTATGGGCAATGTTTCATACGAGCGCCGCCTGGCCAACGAGGACTTTGGACATAGTACGCGGTAATTGTCATTGTTCGAAATCTCTTTAACTCAGTCCTCAGTCCTCGTTTCTCAGTCCTTATTGGTTTTTCACTTCGACATTCGGCATTCGATATTCGACATTCTCATTATCAGGCTGCCTGCACCTGGCGGCGTTCGAGGACTTTGCCGCGGGTGCTGATGACCACTTCCTCCATGGGAATGGGCTCGCCGGACAGTTCCATACCCTTTTTTACGATCATTGGAAGCGACGAACAGCAGGGGACTTCCATAACCACCGACGTGATGCTCTTGATGCCGGAAACTTTGCAGATCTGTGCAAATTTCTCAACATAGTGCTGGACATCATCAAACTTCGGGCAGCCCATCATAACCGCTTTACCCTGCAGAAAATCCTGGTGCAATGTCGGAAAGGCTACCGGCACACAGTCAGCCAGCACCAGAAGATCCGCACCTTTCAAAAATGGTGCCGTCGGCGGGACCAACATAATCTGCACCGGCCAGTGACTCAGGGCCGACTCCGCTTTCTGAGCGGTGCCGTTTTGAGCAGGCTGAGTGTCAGCCGTTGCGGTTTGAAAGGTTTGCATCCGGGCTGAGGGGCAGCCACCCGAAACCATGGGCATCACCGTCGGCGATTCGGCCTGAGCGGTTTTCTTTTGGGCCAGGAATTCTTCGACTGCTTCTTCGTCAAATTCATCAGCCTCGCGCTCCACAATCGAAAGCGCATCCTGCGGACATTCGCCCAGGCAGGCCCCCAGACCGTCGCAATATATATCCGCCACAACGCGGGCCTTGCCGTCAATAATTTCCAGGGCACCCTCGGCGCATGATGGAACACAATTTCCGCAACCGTCGCAGAGGTCTTCATCGATTTCGATTATTTTTCTAACAACTTTCATGATTTCTCCTTTTCACGGAATCGTTTGAATCAATTTCAATTATAAACTCTATAAGTGGCGTATTCTAAGTCAGCAGAACTTCTCTGGCCGTTTCGCGACCGGTATCGGTCAGAAAGAGGGTTTCGATCTTCTCCGACAGCTTTCCCCGATCCATGGGATTCTCTTTTCGTTTTTGATCCAGGTTCTCGATGAGATCGGCATCATATACCGCCATAAAGTTAATGGTTTCATTCGGGCCTGGATGGTGATGATGTCCGACGATATCGCATACCTCTTCGATCAATTCTTCCTGTGCACCCAATTTGATTAAAATCGCTTTGGCGATGGCTGGCCCTTCCAATTCCTGGTATTTGGCTGCGGTACTGCCGTGCTTCTTTTCGGCCTCTAAAATTCCAATGTCATGCAGGTAGGCGGCCGACAGAATAACGGCTAAATTTCCGCCTTCGAATTTGCCTATTTTTTCGGCATAGCGCGCTACCCGGCTTGCGTGGCCGATTCGTTTGAAATCGCTTTTGAAATAGCGCTTCATTTCGATGGCCACACGATCCTTGAGCAGGTCCTCTTTCTGGGCCAGCAGCTCCGGCGGTAAATTTCCGATACACTGTTCGGCAAACTGGCAATAGGAGGCGCAGCCGAAATCCATACTCGGATTTACGAAGCGATGACCGCAATTGCCACATTTGCGTGACGTATCATCTTTGAAAAACTCGACTTTATGCTGACACTTCGGGCATTTGACCTCAAAGATTGCCCCTGGCTGCCAGTATTGGGTATCTTGTCCGGGACATTTCATATTCGCTTCCTTAATCGATTTGATATCCAGGTGTCGATGGATACGGATTTATTGTTAGATCTCCATGATCATGGCTAAATTTTAAGCGATAGGCCGATAAAACGCCTTGACTTAGATCAAAACCTCGAAAAATATTCGCAGCCCCCTTTTCCCTTCTGAAGTTTCATATAAGCGCGGCCTCCGGCTAAAAAACAGCCGGTCTAATCAAATGAGAAACTTAAAGAATTCACCGCAGAGTTCGCTGAGAGCGCTGAGAAAAAGTATTTTAAATAAACTCTGCGTCGCTCTGCGGTCTCCGCGGTGAAAAATTACAATGAAGGCGTTTCACACGAGACCCCGGTATTGTTCTTGACAAAGATAATTATTCACGTAATGAATCCAGGGGCCAAGGAAAGGATACGATGCATAAAAGTCTGGATATCATAGCTGCAATTCCCATTTTCAACGGACTTCCCGAAGACCAGATGGCTGCGATCAAAAAGATTGCCATCACGAAACGCTTCAACAAGGGGGAGGTCATTTTCTCCGAAGGGGATGCCGGTAATGGCTTCTTCGTAATCGCCCAGGGCCGGGTTAAAATTTTTAAAGTATCGGCGGAGGGCAAAGAACATATTTTGCATATTTATGGTTACGGGCAACCGTTTGGTGAGGTTCCCGTCTTTGCCGGCCAAAAATTTCCGGCCAATGCCCAGGCTCTTGAGAAAACAATCGCAATATTTTTGCCCAGATCGGATATTGTTGATCTGGTTGCCGCAAATCCATCTCTGGCATTGAACATGCTGGCGG
Organism: Desulfobacterales bacterium; assembly: GCA_030066155.1. Classification (GTDB taxonomy): domain Bacteria; phylum Desulfobacterota; class Desulfobacteria; order Desulfobacterales; family JAFDCJ01; genus JAFDCJ01. Next base: position 9,414 of record JASJCE010000074.1, read on the forward strand.
TGATGTCCCAGAAACTTCGCCAATTCAGTATTCAAATTGAAAATCTGTCGTTAAAAGAAATACCGGCCAGACTGGCCTCATATCTTATATTTCTGGCGGAGGAACAGGCAGCGGATGATGTTGTCAAACTCAATATTTCAAAGGGCCAACTGGCCAGCATCCTCGGAACAATTCCGGAAACCCTATCTCGAATTTTTGCCAAACTATCCGGCCAGAACCTCATCCGCGTCGACGGCAAAAAAATCACTTTGCTGAACCGTGAGGGATTGGAAGACCTGGCTGAATACGGTAAAGAGATTGAATAGTAAAAGGTTCAAAGGTTCTGCGTTCTCCGTTCAGGGTTAAATTGGCAAATTATTGGTTTTCTGTGCAACCTACTGATTTCACAGCCAGCTTGCGTGTAAGGATTTAAATGACTATTTATATCAGTAATATAATCGATTTTATATCGGTTGTCGAGAAGTGTGGTCGTTCTCATTATTTCCTATTGACAGCACATTGTGGTATATTATATAGTAAAAAACTATGAATTACGTCGGCACCATCATACACCGGACCCTATTCAGGGCGATTTGTATCGCCATGGTCATCATTATTGGTGGTAGCCTCTTCTCTGCCGGCGCAATGAACGCTGCCGATTGCGGTGTGCAATGCTGCTGCAAGGTCAATTCCATGAACATGCAGTCATTGGCGGATAAGTCAATGCGTTCAATGAACGGCTGTTGTTCGGGCGATGAGGTTCGGCCCTGCGATATTCAGAATGCCAAACCCTATGAATTGCCGCCAATGTCACTGGCTTTCTGCTACACCGACGTTTTTAGTGCAGACGGCAATGCTGCAGCCTTAACCGGCACGACCGACATTCAGATCAAATATAAAGGTCAATTTTTTTCGCAAGACTTGGAGCCTAATTTTAGACCACCCCCTCTATATCTGCAACAACTCTCATTTCTTATTTGAAGATCCACTTTAATTCCAGCTTCAGTCGTCAATATTTCAGCTGCCTATTACGGCTGCGTAGGTTGATTTCAGGCGCATAGGCGCCGAATCGGACATGAAAATTGATGCCCGGACCAGCATCGTAGTGTGCGGTTAATCGAAATTATGCCGTATCGTTAGCTCTACCGTCACGTCACGTCTAAGTTGCTATACCGGAGATGGTAATCAGAATTATTTCAAACTGTTAAGATAATAACACATTTCATCTAAGGAGATATGACGATGTCTAAAAAAAACAAGAAGAAAAATCAGGACAAAATTGCAGCTAAAAAAGCCGCCGTTCTGGGCACCCCAAAAAGCCGTAAATTGCCGTTGATTGCCGGCCTTATCGCGGCAGCCGTTATTGTTGGTGCGGCTGTTTTCATAGCGACGGGAACCAGCAATAACGACACAGCAGTGGCCACAGCACCCACATCCACCAACAGCTCCTTCGTATCATTTCCTGCCAGTATGTTTGACGACGGCAAGGCCCGTCATTTCGAGCATGTTGATGGCAAACATACCATCAAGTATTTTATTCTCAAAAGTTCGGACGGCGTTATCCGGGCGGCCTTCGATGCCTGTGATGTCTGTTGGCCGGCGGGCAAAGGCTACTATCAGGAAGGCGATCATATGGTTTGCCGCAACTGCGGCCGGCGTTTTGCTTCGGTGCGCATAAATGAAGTCAAAGGCGGCTGCAACCCCGCTCCGTTGAACCGGAATGTCAAAAACGGCCAACTGGTAATTCAAATCAAGGACATTCAGGAAGGACGCCAGTACTTTGATTTCGGCTAAAAAGCCGGTCAAGCCGGTCGCCGCGTAGCGGTGATCCCGCTAGTTCGGGGAAATGAATATTGAATAATGATAATTGAATATTTATGGAATTCGCTTCGCTCGGTCAATTTTATGGTTTTATGGTCGGTTTTAAAAGTGTCTGAGCATTCAAGTCGGATCTGAAGTTTTACATCACAGAGGAAATCAATATGAACCTTAATGCCATATCGATCAAAAATCTTTTACGGCGCAAGGGCAAGGCCGCCTTTGTGCTGGCCGGTCTGGTTATCGGTGTTTCTACCGTGGTGGGAATTATCAGCTACATCGAGGCTATGACCCATGATATTAACCACAAGCTGGAAAAATTCGGGGCTAATATTCTGGTTGTTCCCAAAACCGAGAACCTATCACTAACTTACGGTGGACTGTCTTTGGGCGGCGTGTCATTCGAAATGGAAGAAATCCGGCAGGCCGATCTGGGCCGGGTTGCTTCAATAAAAAACGCAAGCAATATCGCCGCCCTGGGGCCGCTGGTTCTGGGTGTCGCCGATGTATCCGACACCAAAGTCCTGATGGCCGGCGTCGATTTTGAGGCGGCCAATATCCTGAAGCCCTGGTGGAAAGTACAGGGAACGCTGCCCGGTCCCGGTGGAATCGTTCTGGGTGCCGAAGCGGCGCGGGTGCTCGATTTAGAGACCGGTAAGAAACTGAAAATTAAAGACAATGATTTGATGGTCTCCGGCGTTCTGCAACCGACCGGCTCCCAGGATGATCAACTGATCTTTACACGTCTCGATACAGCTCAGGCGATTTTCGGCAAACAGGGCAAGGTTTCCATGGCCGAAGTCGCTGCTCTTTGTAAAGACTGCCCGATCAATGAAATGGTCAAGCAGATTTCCGATGCCCTTCCCGGGGCCAAAGTGATGGCGATCCAACAGGTCGTCAAAAGCCGCATGGAAACGCTGGGTCAGCTCAAGAAATTTTCCTATGGGATATCGGGCATCATCCTGCTGATCGGCAGTCTGGTAGTGCTGGTAACGATGATGGGCAGCGTACGGGAGCGTACCGATGAAATCGGCATTTTCAGAGCGATCGGATATCGCAAGCGGCACATCATGCGGATCATCTTTACGGAGGCTGCCATTGTATCAGGAATGGCCGGTATCATCGGTTATTTTCTGGGATATTTAGCGACCCGGGTCGGATTGGCGGTTTTCAGCGACAGTCATTCGGTATTGGTGCCCTTTAGTCCGGTACTGGCTGCTGCCGCCTTAATTACGGCGCTCGTCGTTGGCCTGATTTCAAGTGCCTATCCGGCCTTTATGGCGTCGCGGCTGGATCCCAACGAAGCGTTGAGAGCCCTTTGAAAAATTGCTGAAGTGAAAGCAGCTCCTTTTGCCGGTGGGCTGGGGAGATGATAATAACAGGATAAATTCGAACTTCGGATTTACCAAATTACTTTTTAGCCAATTTGTACATGTGAGGAATATAAGATGAGTTATATCGTGGCGGAAAACCTGACCAAAACTTTCGGTGGTGGCGATGCGACGGTGGTAGCGGTTAATAACATCAGCTTCGAAATTAATGAAGGTGAATTTATCGGTGTGATGGGGGAATCGGGTGCCGGCAAATCCACATTGCTCGGCATGCTGGGTGCCATGAACGCTCCGACCTCAGGCCGGCTAATTGTCGATGATATTGACATATACAGCCTGCGCCAGGAACAGCGGGCAGACTTCCGTAGAGAATTTTTGGGATTTATCTTCCAGAGTTTTCATCTCGTGCCGTACCTGACGGTAATCGAAAATGTGATGCTACCGCTGGTCGTAGTGAAGACGAGCAAAAAGAAAAAGCAGGAGATGGCAATCGAGGCTCTCACCAGAGTCGGTCTGCGGGATAAAGCGAATCGGCTGCCGAATCAAATTTCAGGCGGCGAAAAAGAGAGGGTGGCCATTGCGCGGTCCATTGTAAACGAACCACCGGTTCTGCTGGCCGACGAGCCAACGGGCAACCTGGACACCAAAACCACGCATGAAATTATGGAACTACTCCAGCAACTCAACCGCGAAGGCATGACGATTATCATGGTAACCCACAGTCCGGACTGCGCCGGGTACGCTCACCGCATTCTCAAGGTAACTGACGGCAAACTAAAGGATAATTCCACCGTTTCGAAGCACGCCGCAACATGGCAACGGGAGGCGGGCGTCGAAGGGATGCTGCCTAATTAATTTTCGCTTTTTGTGTAAAATGGTCGAGTTGCGCAAATATCAAGTGATCAAAATTGTCGTAATCGGTTTGTTGCTGCTTGGTTCCGGGTACATTGCAGCCCTGACATTGGGTGTCAATCCTCTGGCCAGGGCCAAACCGGAAGACCGAAGTCTCGAGGAACTGCTCGATGATATGGACGTCGAGCTGCTTCCGGGCAGCACGACGCAGGTGAATGTTGGCCTGCTGGATATCAGCGGGAATGATGTCAACATTGCAGACTATAGAGGAAAAATCGTCTTTCTGAATTTCTGGGCGACCTGGTGTGCCGCCTGTGTGATCGAAATGCCGGCGATGGAAAAACTGCACCGGAAAATGCCGGCTGAAAATTTTGTCATGGTGGCTGTCAGCATTCAGGAGCCTGCAATTGATGTCAAACGCTATGTGCTGCTCAACCGTCTGACGTTCGACGTTCTGCTGGATAAATCCGGTAAAACCGTTCCCGGTTTCGGTATTCGGGAGATACCGACCACTCTCCTTCTCGATACAACCGGCCGATTAATCGGGCGTATAACGGGACCCAGGGAATGGGACAGTCGGGAATCGACCGCCATGTTCAGTCGACTGATCAGTGATCAGCCCTCCAATTAGTTTCCATGACTTTGCAAAAAAGTATGGTTTTCCTACCGATATCCTCAGGACCACGTCATTTAACCAGTTAATTGCTTGGAATAAATAGAGTTACGCGCTTATCAAAGTCCTGAAAATTCCAGGCACCAATAAACAAATCGCTTCTATCCAAGTCAGTTAGAGTTGACTTTGATGTTTCCACGGCCTCGTGTGAAACTACCTGGAATGACGAATGACGATTGAAGATTGACGAATGGTGGAAGTCGCTTCGCTCAATCTTTTTAAAAAGACAGAATTCATTCATTCGACGTTGGACGTTGGACGTTCGATGTTGAACGTTCATCAGCTTCTCTTTTGATCAGACCGGCTGTTTTTTAGCCGGAGGCGTCGCTCGTGTGAAGTTCCTTGACACCCACAGCACCTTTACCTATATTCAAGTGTTTCATTAACGATATCGATGGTTATGGATCGGAATTTGACACGATGAACCAGTCTGACAATTCCAAGTCCGGTTCTCTGCTCCTGCTGGTGGCGGGAGCCAAGGGGGCTGTGGCATCAACCCTTGCCGCTGCGTTGGCGGCTGCGCGTCGGGATCCCGCTTCCGTTTTGCCCAGCCTGACGACGGGGAATATGTTTGATGCTCTAGTTCCGATATCGGCTACTTTTTTGGCCGGCTGGGATACCAGTGAAGAACGCTACACGGACAGCATAAGACGGCACGGCGTCTTGCCGCTTGAGTTATGGGAACCTTTGGCCGGCGATCTGGAACGAACCCTTGTGTACAAGGCACCGGATGCCGCCTCGGACTTCATAGGGCAGGTGGATCTGCTCAGGCGGGATATCGACGAAATCAGAGTGCATCACAATGGGGCCCAGGCGGTATTCATAAACCTTTTGCCCGCTGCGGTCAGTCTCCGGTTAAACGAATACCGGGACATTGCTCACCTCATGGCTGAAGCCGACTTTAGCGCGCTGCCGGACATGGCCTATACCCTGGCCGCCATTCAATCCGGCATACCGGTTGTCAACTTCACTCCCAATCCGGTTGAAATACCGGTGTTATTGGATGAAGCCGTCAAACAGGGAGTACCCGTACTGGGCCGGGACGGCAAAACCGGACAGACCTATATCAAGGTGGTCCTCGCCTCTGCGTTCAAAGCCCGCAATCTTCAGGTAAACGGATGGTACAGCTTGAACATTCTCGGCAATGCCGACGGTGCCAATCTAATGGACCCCCAGCGGGCAGCCGGAAAATTGCACAATAAAACCAATCTGCTGGATGAAATACTGGAATATGAAGTCGGTTCTCCACATGGGGCCCCGGCTCACAAGGTTCGAATCGACTATTATCCGCCGCGAGGTGATGCCAAGGAAGCCTGGGATGTTATCGATTTCAGCGGATTATTCGGATTGCCGATGAGTTTGAGAATCAATCTTCTGGGACGTGATTCAATACTGGCGGCACCGATGGTTCTCGATCTGGCGCGCTGGGCGACTGCGCTGCAACTGGTAGGATACAGCGGCCCCATTCCGGAGTTGGGATTTTATTTCAAGAACACGGTCGGGGACAATCCACCGTTGACGTTTCAGGACCAGTTGACCAGCTTGGCTCAGCTGCAACACAAGTTTGAAGAAAAGCTGACGTCAGGAACGATGAAAAATGTCTAAAATGACTAAATTTTAGGAATTCTGTCTATTTTCATCGACAATCTTAAGCGGGTAAGTTGCCTAATTTGACATCATCAGCCAACGCCAGTCCCAATCGCTAAAAAGGAATAAGCGTAGCGAAACCTCAATTTTAGGCATTTTAGTGCATTTTAGGTAATTTAGGCATTTTCCCAGTTGTTCCCGAAAAAAGGCTGGAATCAAATACTTTACAAAAACGCAACCTGCAACGAATAGGAACCCCCATGATTCTCGGATACAGCACCAACGCCTTCAAAAACTACACGCTGACTGAAGCCATTGAAAAAATCGCCCGCATCGGTTTCAAGGGCGTTGAAATTTTGGGAGACCGGCCCCATTTATATCCGCCTGATTTTGACGACGACCGGCTGGCAGATTTAAGAAAAGTCCTCGATCAGCATGACATGAAGTTGACCAACCTGAACAGTTTTACGCTTTTTGCCGTTGGCGATACCTACTTGCCCTCATGGATTGAACCGGAAAAAGAAAGACGAGAAATCCGCATCCAGCATACGCTGGACTCCTTAAAAGTCGCCAATCAAATCGGATGTCCCTGCATTTCAATTCCGCCGGGCGGTCCCCTGGAGGGCATGTCGCGATCGGAGGCCATGGCGCTGTTCTATCAAGGTCTGGAGCGGGTGGCGCCTCTGGCAGAGGAACTGGGCGTTATGATCCTGGTGGAACCGGAACCGGATCTCATGATCGAAACGTCGGCTCAGTTCATAGAATTTATCCGTCCCATTCAATCCAAAGCGATCGGTCTGAATTTTGACATCGGCCACTTTTTTTGCGTCGGGGAAAACCCGGCGCGGGTTTTTGAAGTGCTTTTCGAGTGGGTGGGACATGTTCACATTGAAGATATCGATGCTGACCGGGAACATAATCATCTGATCGCCGGCCGGGGGGCTATCGAGTTTAAGGATATTTTTAAATCAATGGTCGACCTGGGCTACACGGGCAATATCAGCCTTGAACTTTACACCTACCAGGATACGCCGGTGGAAGCCGGAACAGAAAGCCTTGAATACCTGAGGCCGATTTTT
>JASJCE010000075.1 GCA_030066155.1 Desulfobacterales bacterium
AGGATCAACAGGATCATTTGGATAATGCGGCCTTCGGCCGAAAGGCCCCTCGCCGCAGGCGAAAAAAATTCCTGATAATCCTGTTAATCCTGTCTTAATAAAAATTAATATAAATCGAATCCATTCCACATCCCTCATTTATTTGAAGTTTATTTTAAGGCTCTCCGATTTTGTATCGTTCAAAGCGCATCCACGTTTTTGAGGTAAGTATCGGCCTGTTTCAAAACCTGCTTTCTCTCCTTGTCCGCCATACGATCCCAGGTTCGGTACATCATTCCCACGCGCGGATTTTTGCTCAACAGCGCGCGATGCCGTTCGAAAAAATGCCAGTACAGGCTGTTGAACGGGCAGGCCATATTACCATGTCGTATCTTCCAATCGTATGCGCAGGCCTTACAATAGTCGCTCATCGAATTGATATATTTTGCGGAAGAGATATACGGCTTGGTGGCAACCAATCCCCCATCGGCGAATTGACTCATGGCCCGTGTGTTGGGCATCTCAACCCATTGAATGGCATCGATATAAATCCCCAGATACCACTCCTCCACTGCATCGGGATGAACGCCCGCGAGTAGTGCGAAGTTGCCAGTAACCATCAGCCGCTGGATGTGATGGGCATACGCATATTTCAGCGATTGACCGACGGCGGCCCGCAGGCAGCTCATCTGCGTCTCACCGGTCCAGTAGAAACTTGGTAAATTCGCCATATGGTTAAAGTAATTCATCTCTGCAAACTCAGGCATCAAACGCCAGTAGATCCCCCGCATATACTCGCGCCAGCCCAGAACCTGGCGTACATACCCCTCGATTTGTTGGATTTCGATGTTTGATTTTTTTTTCTGCCAGGCGTTGACGGCCGGCTCGATGACCTCCAGCGGGTGCAGCAATTTGGAATTCAGTGCAAAAGACAGGCGCGAATGGAACAAATACCAGTTGGCATCGGTCATTGCATCCTGGTAGGTACCGAATGCCGGCAGGAAATCATTAACAAAGCTTTTGACCAGGGACAGCGCTTGATCGCGTGTGATGGGCCAGATCAATCGGTTGGGCTGTATTTCGCCGATCGTTGAAACTTTTTTTTTGCGTATGAGTTTCACGATATCGGAAACATCGTTGTCAAAAAATAGTGGTTCGGGAATCGGCACTTTGTTGTCATAGGCCTGCCGGTTTTTCTGATCGAAATTCCACTTGTCCCCTGTAGGCTTGCCATCGTCCATCAATATGTCGTAGCGTTTTCGCATCCAGCGGTAAAAGGATTCCATCAAATAGCGCTTTTTGCCGGCAAAAAAATCCCCCAGTTCCCCCCGTTCGGTCAGGAAGTGCTGCGTGTCGGCTGCCTCCACCGGAACCGGCAGTGATTCCGCCATTTCACGCAATTGCAAGTCAAGACGATACTCGTCCGGCAAGAGGTACTCGAAGTGGGTGAATTTTTTTTGGTCCAGCAGATAGTCAATGTTTTCGTCCAGCTTCTGACGGTTTTTGGGATCATCCAGCTTCATATAGATAACCCGGTGCCCTTTTTCGCGCAAGCGCTCGGCGAAGGCGCGCATGGCGGCAAAAAAGGCGGCAACCTTCTGGATATGATGGGCCACATAATCCGTTTCCTGACGGATTTCCATCAGGACATAGGTAACCTGCCTGTCCAGTTTCTTAAACCAGGAATGTGATTCGTTCAGCTGATCCCCGAGGATCAATCGCAATACCTTCTTCTTTGGCATGACCTGTGTGCTCCCGGACCGGCAATGCCGGACCTTTAAATTGAAAATTGAAGATTGAAGACTGAAGATTTGTGGAATGGATTCGATTTCTATTATTTTATAGAGACAGGATTAACAGGATAATCAGGATTTTTTTCGCCTGCGGCGAGGGGCCTTTCGGCCGAAGGCCGTATTATCCCAACGATCCTGTTGATCCTGTCCAATAATTTTTTAAGATAAGAATCCATTCCTCTTTTCCTTTAAAAATCTATAGCTTTTTATTGGATCAGACTGGTCTTTTTTAGGCCATAGGCCGCACTTGGGTGAAAATTCGGGTGATTGAAGAGAATAGGAGAGGATTCGTCTTTTTCTAACGAATCTTCAGGATTGACAGGATACCTTCAATCCCTGAATTCCTAAATCCGCAATTCCTCAATTATTTACCTGAAACCCGAAACCTGAAACCTGAAACCTTTAGCTGAATTGTTCCACCAATCTATCAACCTTTTCCACATATCCCTTGATGTCGCACTTGCGTTCCAGGCCGGAGGCGGCCATGTAGCGAATTTTGCCGAATATGGCGCGCTCAAACCAGGCCCGATCGTGAATGCCGAATATCCACGCCACGCCGGTGTAAGAGTTGGGATCCCGCCCGTCCAGAAAATATTTGTTGTTGATGGCCAGGGTTGTGCGGAAGGCGTGTTCAGGGGTTTTGGACCATTCCAGAATCTTCTTTCCCCAGTACATGCGCATGTAGTTGTGCATAAACCCGGTATATCTCATTTCGCGCATGGCCGCATTCCAGTATTCGTCGTGGGTCCGGGCGTTTTCCAGCTGGCGCCGGGTGTAGACATGCTCGCGTGGGTCGCCGGTGTGCTCCGCGAGGGTCTGACGGGCCCAGTTGGGCAGGCATTTGTAGGAGTCGTAGTGCGGCGAATAGTTGACGAAGTTCATGGCCAGCTCCCGTCGCACAATCATCTCCTCCAGGTAAGATTCTTTGCCGGCCTGCAGCTCATCGTCCGCCCGGCTGATCTGCAAAGCCAAGTAGAGCGCGGAAATCTGACCAAAGTGCAGATAGGGGCTCATGTATGAAACATCATCGGTCTGCGGCTGATTCCGATTGCCAACATATCGGCTCAACCGCTGATGTAAGAAAGTTTTGAACATCTGCCGGGCCCTGGCGGATCCGCCCTTGAGAAAGTTGCTGACAGCCGGGACGGATCGATCCAGTTTTAGTGTTTGCAACACCGCATCAATGTCGTCCAGATCGATCCCGGGCAGGTTGAGACCGAGGGAAGTGTTTTTAACCGATGTATGCTTGAAATCAATCAGGTAATCAGCCAGATGCTTGTGAATTTTGGGACGTATGGTTCGGGCCGCATACTCGGCTTTCTGTGAGACCACCGCCAATGGGATAACGGCATCGCTCTCGACCTGAACTACACCGCACTCGGCATTCCGGGCCAGCTCGTCGCGCCAGGCTTTCTGGTGCCGCAAGTAGCCACAATCACAAACCACCAGAGAAGCATCGCGGCTCAACTTCAACGCCACCTCGGCCGGCGCTCCCCTTTGTACCACCATTTTGATGCCGCGCCGGGCTAAAGTGACCTGGGTCTCTTTTAGGCCCTCCAGCATAAAGGTATAGTGCCGCAGGTTCGCCTCGGGATAGTCATCCATCAATCCAAATGCGACCACCACCCCCTGTCCCAGGCGATTGGCCTGCTGGATGGCATACTCCAGCGCATGATTGTAGTCTGCCCGCTGGGACTGCTGCATCCAGTACAGTACGTATTTCCCCTCTGTAATTTCGGCGTCATTCAGGTGTTGAATGCGTGATTTTTGGATTGTGCGGTAGTCCATCGTCACTCCAGGAGGCAAGTTGGATCTGTTTCGGAGGTAAACCGTTGAGGCGCGGTTTCCGCCGGCTTCCCGATCGAACCGGCAATGGATTTGAGCAAACCGGAAAAAAGCCAGGCATGCAGCGGGTACATGGCATACCAATATAGGATACCCAAGAGACCTTTCGGCAAAAATCTGGACAGCAGCTGCAGTTCAACCTGAGAATCGCCGCCGGGTCTTATCTGAAAATCAAGCAGGGCCCCGCCGGGTGCCTTCATCTCGGCCAGCAGCAAGAGCCGCCGGGGCGGCTCAACTTTCAATACGCGCCAGAAATCCAGGGCATCCCCGACCATCAGTTCAGTTGGATGGCGCCGCCCGCGTTTCAATCCAACCCCGCCGACGAGACGATCCAAAAATCCGCGCAGCCGCCACAAAGGGTTCATGAAATACCAGCCGTTCTTGCCGCCGATTTTGCTGATCGGACGCCAGACATCATCGGCCGATGCGTTTATTCGCAGACGGTACCCGACATCCAAAATAGTGCCGCCGGCCCATTCCGCATCGCCACAATGAGCCCATTCCGGCTCAATCAATTCACCGGCATCCAGCCAGCAGGTTTCGATCTGCTCCTGTTCAACTCGATCCAGGGCCAGCCGTATTGCCTCACGGCAGCTGAGCAGTTTGAGTGGAATAATATCCTTGATGCGGTTTTCAGTGCAGACCGCATCGCTGGTCAGGCCCTCGGTCAGCGGCAGTCCGATCGAGGTCGGCACGGGACTGATGAATCGGATCCAGTAGGCACTCAGGGTGGGCGTCAGCACCGGCACCGGAACAATAAGCCGTTTTGGGAGGCCGGCCTCCTCGGCATATATTTCCAGCAGATCCTGGTAGGTGAGTGTGTCCGGCCCGCCGATGTCAAAGGTTGCGCCGATCGTTTCGTCTTTTTCGAGGCAGCCCATCAGGTAAGCAACCACATCGCGGATGGCGATCGGCTGGTTCAATGATCGAACCCAGCGGGGCGTTAGCATGGCCGGCAGGCGTTCGACCAGGTATCGCAAAATTTCAAATGACGCACTGCCGGAGCCCAGGATCATGGGTGCCCGCAGGTCGGTGGTGGGAACCGGACCGGCCTGCAGAATGTCGGCAACTTCGATACGGGATTGCAGATGTTTGCTCAGGATGCCGTCTTTGGCCTCTGCCAGTCCCCCAAGGTACACCATGCGGGTCAGTCCGGCGGAATTTGCCGCCTCGACCATATTATGGGCGGCCCGGCGGTCGGCCTCCGCAAATTTCCCTTTCTCGGAAATCATCGAGTGCACCAGGTAGAAAGCAACCTTACATCCGGCTGCAGCCGCATGAAGAGAATCCTGTTTCAGGACATCCCCTTCAGCCAATTCAATTTTGGGGTGACGGGCCCAGGGTCGACAGCTGAGCTTGGCGGTCGACCGCCCCATGGCGCGCACTCGATAACCCTCATCGAGCAATGCCGGAATCAGCCGACCGCCGACATAGCCGGTGGCACCGGTTACCAGTACAGGGTTTGACTTAACGGACATAGTGAACGCCCCCGATTTTAGAATGGGTTAACGGCTGTAAATAAGGCACTACCAGAAAGAGTGCCAATTGCATATCAGGGGCAACCAAAGAAATCAATTAATTTCCATCACCGACCAGGGGCAGCTCTTTATCGACTTTGAAGAAGACCAGAAACCGGTCTTCACCGTCGTTGTAAGCTGATTTTCTGCGCCGGAGGGATTGAAGGCGTTCAGTGTTCTGCTCTTCCCCGACCTTGGTCAGGAAAAGTCGTTTACCGCTGTAGCCCTCGCCGTCTTCCTTGAACAAAAAAGAAGCATACGGGTTGGACTGCAAATTGCTGTGGGACAACCGATCGCGCATAATCCAGGCGACCGTGCCATTCTCAATCAGGTGGGGCCTGGAGTAGATGGCCGAGTCCACCTTGCCGTTCCCGTCTGCTGTAGATAGAACACCAACACCCTTGTTGGTTTCAAAGTAATCTTTAAGGCTCATGAGATCTCTCCTGTATCGATAGTTTGTTACCATTAACGATTAGTAATTGGAATAATAATTTACTCACTGGTGACAAACTATCAACCGGAGACGAGTGGGGGCTCAATGAGGGGGAAAAACCAATATTAATCCGCTTCTGGCAACTTAGATGTTACATTGGAATTTAACCTTTTGGTCAATAAAAAATACTTGGCATAAATAGAAGAGCGGATTAATCATTATACATACGTCCTCAGCTTCAACTCCATCGGGTGGGGGTTGAGGTAGGTCTGCTGTTTGAGGTAGGGCTGGTCGTACTTGCGGACGAAGTGATTGATCAAGGTAATCGGTACGATCAGCGGGACCAATTGGTTGCGGTATTGTTCGAATATTTCGAGCAGCTCCTGCTTTTCATCCGGTGTCAGCTGCTTTTTGAAGTAACCCATGAGGTGCTGCAATACATTGCCGTTCTTTCGGATGGTTGACTTCAACTTCAATGCCTCCATCAAGAGCAGCTGATACTGATCATACAACTCCTTGATGGGCAACTTTTTGCCCTCGGCCACCAGTTTGCCCATCAAACGGTAGTGTTTCTGACTGTGGGACAGGATCAACAGTTTGTTGCGGGTGTGAAAATCGACCAGACTGCCCATGCTTCGCCTGCGTGCCAGATTATCGCGCCAGCGCTTCATGGTGAAAATTTGCAGGATAAAATTTTCCCGGATCATCGGGTCATTCAAACGGCCGTCATCTTCAACCGGAATCAGTGGAAAATGCTCCATAAACGCCCGGGCAAATATGCCGACACCGACTTTGTGGGGCATACCCTTTTCGTTGTAGACTTTAACCCGGATCATGCCGCTGCTGGGCGAATCGCTTTTAAATACAAATCCGCAGAGATCTTCACTTTCAAGACCCTTAAGACGTTTTTTGGCCCAGGCCAGCATGCGGTCGGTGTGATCAACTTTCGATTTGAAGGTGATCAGTCGCGGCCGCTCGGGATCGCCGACCAAACGGAACGTCTCCCGCGGAATGCCGAAACCGGCTTCAACTTCCGGACAGACCGGGACATAGTCCACAAATTGCCCTAGAATATTGGTCAGATATTTGTCTTTTTTATGTCCAGCGTTCCAGCGCACTTCATTGCCAAGCAGGCAGCTGCTGATGCCAATTTTAAATTGTCCGTCCATGCGAATTATCTCCTTCGGCGATTATTTTTGAGCAGCAAATCTTCTATTTTTATTAGCGGATAGTTGTGGTAAAAAGCAAGCCTTAGCTTAAGGGATCTGACGGTATAATGCAATATAACATTTTGTTCACTGCAAGCGTGATGTCATCGCACCACGCCACAGCCGGGGATCCCAAATCAGGGAGACGCAAAATGCTCGATGATATGAAGGCGATGGCCAAAGCGAAAGATATTTGCGTACTGGCGACCGTCACCGGCCATAAGCCTTATTGCTCGCTGATGGCCTACGTCACGGATCAGGCCTGCACCGAGATCTATATGGTCACCCACCGGCAGAGCCAAAAATACCGGAACCTCATGTCGAATCCGTCCGTCAGCCTCATGATTGACACCCGCGAATCCAATCCCCGAGCCAAAGCCCGCGCCATGACGGTCGAAGGCGTTTATGAAAAGGTCGATAATACCGAAAAATTAGAGCGCATCCGACGGCAATTGCTTTCGGTTCACCCGCATTTGAAACAATTTATGAGCCATCCGGAGGCAGAGATCCTGAGAATTAAGATTAAATCCTTTTTGCTTCTCAACGGACTGACCCAATCATCGTTTGTAGAAATTAATCCGCCCTAATACGATATAGCGTTTAGGATCAATATTTAACCTCTAGGTAAAAGTGTGAGGGAAATACAAAGGTTCGGCGGATTAGTTTTTTGCGCTCCGCGCATCCTTTTAAGCTAAATCTCTGTCCCGCCCAGGGTTACCAGTCCCAGATATCCGTCCACATAGATTTGATCGCCGGTTTCAATCAGGGCGGTTGCTTCCGGAATGCCGGTCACGCAGGGCAGTCCGTACTCGCGGGCAATGATGGCGCCATGGATCAGCATCCCGCCGCGGCGTTCGACCACGGCTGCGGCCAGGGGTACCACGAAGGTCATGTTGGGATCGACCGCATCACAGATCAGTATTTCTCCGGATTTGAAATCCGCCAGGTCTGTATGCTGAAGGATGACCCGGGCCCTGCCCTTTGCGATTCCGGGTCCGGCCGGCTGGCCAAGGAGTTGCCTTGGTTTGACTTCGAAGGTTTGACCGGGTTCCGTTTGATAGGGTTTATTGAATTCGGGTCGATGGTCCAGATCATCGAGCACCTTTTTTAATTCAAATGAAACAGGTTCTGAGGTATTGCTCAGGGCCTGTCTGTCAATTCGATTGCGACCCTCCCGGATTGCAGCCAGCAGCCGGGCTTCTATACGGCCCAGATAAATATTGTCATCATCGCGCAATTGATAGCTGACCCGGGCCAGATCGAGCAATTCATTGGCCCAGTTTTGTTGTTCCGTTTCAAACTGGTTTAAAAATTTTTCCCTCAGTTTTTCAGCATTACTTGATTTGCGCATATCGCTCGGCGCGACGGGATGGGCAGCCAGCTCGAGCAGAATATTGAAGAGCGGCATGGCGTCCTGCACACACTCGGTGCCGCCGGTCACCGCACAGGAAAGATCGCCATATTTCGAAATAAACGTATCCACTGCCGCCAGAAAATCCGCATCGAACTTCGAATGATCACCGGCTCTCAGCTGCTCGGCCAGTCGGTGATTGCCGCGTACCCGGTCAGCCAGATCTTCCAGCATCTGGTTTCGCTCCAGGCTTGCCATGTCGGTCTGGGTCAGCAAATCAACGAACTCGTACGCGTCATCCGGGTGCATGACATCGTTGTAAACCTGGCCGAACAGACGGACACCGTGGGCAAAGGGTATGAATTCCTCCCAGTAAATGTTGCTCCATTTGTGATTGATGTTCCAGCGGTTGTTAATCTCCGCCGCCAGGGCTTGGTCCGACAGGGCCGGCAGCTCAATAGCCGCCATCTCATCTGCAGCCGTTATCATGGCCGGAATTAGTTCGTGTTCAATCCGGTTACGCAAGGATTTGAGATTTTCGAAGCTGCGATGCAGGCTTAGATACCAGCTGCGATTGTCGCCTGATTTGGCGTCTGCCAATGTCGTGATCGGCCGGGATTGCAAAATGTAAAGAGCCTCGTCCAGAAACGTCCATTCCACGTCCTGGGGGGATTCAAAGAAATCTTCTGCTTTTTGTGCCGCCTCGAAAACCTGCATAACTTCATCGGTATCAAGCGGCGTTTTGGTTGCCAGCGCATCCGGCAAGGGCGCCAGTTCAACGCCACCCAGCCTTGGAACCATCCGGTCTCGCCGGACGGCCGGCGTGTGGCTGACGACTGTTTTGCGCTGACGATCTAAAATCCAGCGATCCGGCTCCACCTGCCCGTCCACCAACCCCTGGTTCAGGCCATAGACACATTCAACGACCGCCTGGGTACTTTCATTCGGACTGCGGGAAAAGGCCACTCCGGATCGATCTCCGGTGATGATTTCCTGGATAACCACGGCCATGGAACTCTTTTCGACGTCCAATCCGATCTCTTGCCGGTAGAGCAGGGCCGCATCCGACCAGAGGGACGCCCATACTTTGCGGATATGGTCAAGAATCGAATCGGTGCCGTTGATGTTGAGGTAAGATTCATGCAGACCGGCGAAGGACGCTCGGGCGTTGTCCTCCTCCGGCGCTGAAGATCTTACAACTGCTGGTCTATCTTCAAACCGCACCGATATTTCCTGCCGGAGACGCGACTCCACTTCTGGCGGCATGGGCGTTTTTAAAAACATATTGCGTATCCGGGTCGCGCAGTCCCAGATTTCCTCCCAGCGCATGTCCTGGAAATCCTTGCGGTAAAGCTCAAGCAAAATACGTTCGCGTAAGCCCGACCTGTCGACGAAATCATTATACGTATCGACGGTTAGGCAGAGGGTTTCCGGTATTCTGAATCCATTGCCGGCAAGCAAAGCCAGCGCATGCCCTTTACCGCCGATACGGCTGCGATCTTCCCGGGACGCTTCGGCTGATGTTAATATCCATTTCATTTGACAAGATGAAGCTCCAATACGTTTTGAAAATTTTTGACGAGATAGTATGATCTGGCAGTCACCCGGAGCAACGCGCATGTCGGTGATTTGGCAAATTCTTCAAGATAGGGATGTTTGGCAAGATATGGCGCCATGATTTGGTCGCGGTCCGAACCGGATATTTCTTCAGCTTCTCCAACTGCAGTTACTGATAGGGCCTGATGAAAATCCGACTCCTGGTTGGTGCTGCTGTTAATCAGAACAGCCACGCGCTTGTCGGCGGTCAGGTTGGCATATTTGCGGGTTGTTTTGGGTGTGACGAAATCGATATGCTTGAGATCATCGGTGGCAACGAAGGCGACCAGACTGGCGTAAGGCTGCTGCCTGTTGTGGGTGGCCAGCACGGCCAGACTCTGGCCCGCCAAAAGATTGCGAATTTGCCGGTGGATATCTTCTGCATTTTCCATGGGAGTATAATAATGCAAGATTGACTTTTGGCAAAATTAAATATAGGTGTTGCCGAACAAATACCCGTGTTTTATTTGCAAATGAATATCGAATGTCGAATAAAGGAATTCTATCGATTTTAATCGCGGTTGCAAACCGCTCCCACACAAACTTAGAATGTTTCATACAAGCGCCGCCTCTGGCCAAAGAAACAACCAGTCTGATCGGGGAAGAAACTGATGAACGTCCAACATCGAACATCCAACGTCCAACGTCGAATAATGTATTCTGTCATTTTAAAAGGATTGAGCGAAGCGATTTCCACAATTCGTCAATCTTCAATCGTCATTCGTCATTCCAGTTTCTTATAAGCGAACCACTCCAGTTTCTTGATTTCTCAGGGCGGCGTCAATATCCGCTTGAGGTTTGAATTTACCATTGTTCTCGCGTCTGTCATCCAAAAAAATCCTGCTGCTTTTTGTCCTGGCATTTTACTATGCATTGATCGGATACAAACTGCTCAGGCTTGGTGTGCATGGCGACGGTGTCGAGTATGCCAGCGTTGCCCGCAACCTGGCAGAGGGTGTGGGAACCTTCTGGAAGCCCTATCTCGATGACTGGCTCCATCCGGTGTTTCACGAGCACCCGCCCCTAGTCTTCTGGATCCAATCCTGGTTTTTCCGAATATTCGGCAACGGACCTTATCTGGAAGCGTTATATGGCTTTTTTCTGGGATTTTTGATTCTGCTCGGTACCGGGATCCTATGGTTACAGGTTCGCCGTGACTCCAGCTACCCGCCATTGGGCAGCTGGTGGCCGCTGCTGCTGCTGGTTCCCATGCCGATATTCACCTACATTCTGCCAATTAACCGGCTGGCCAATACCTGGATGCTGTTGGCCCTTGTCGCCGTATATCTGTCATATCTCAGTGCCGTCAAGTCGAACCTAAACTTCCTCTATAGCATTCTTGCCGGCAGCGCCATCTATGCCGGATTCATTGCCAAAGGGCCGGTGGCATTTTTCTCATTCGCTGTGCCGATACTGGCCTGGGTATCAAGACTATCGAATTTCTCGAGGGCCGTAACCGTGACATTAATTGCTCTGCTGACTTTCGCGGTCATGATGCTCACAACCTTTCTTTTCTATCCGGACAGCATTGAATTCTGGGAGCGCTTCTGGCAGGCCCAGGTCATGGCAAGTTTAAAAAGTGAAAGAGGCGCAGTTAGTCCGCATTGGCACATCTGGGAACGCTGGATAGCGGAGATGATCGTCCCCTTTCTGATCGCCGGGGTGTTCATGCTGGTGTTTAAAGTCCGGCCGCGTGAATTGCGGTTTAACCGTCAGGCCCTGTTTTTCTTTCTGATCGCATTTGCCGCCAGTGCGCCGTTTATGATCAGCAGCCGTCAGCATGGTCGCTATATATTGCATTCCTTTCCCCTCTACGTGCTGTGCCTGGCGTTTATCACCGAAAGTATTGCGATTCGAATCGAAGCCGCATTGACCCAAAAGAAAAAATTGCGGCTGGGGGCGGCAGTTATGGCGCTTATATTTCTCGCCGCTGGACCTACCGGCATGCTGGTCCGCAAAAACCACGTTGCCCGGCGCCAGCCGTTTTATTATGATATTTACCTGCAGCAAATAAAACTGCCCGAGCGCACCACCGTATCCGGCTGTCCCAAAGATATGATCTATCATGACTGGCTTTTTGCCGACATGCAGCGCTTTTACCGCAACAGCATGTCGCCCAGGATGGGAAATGACTATCTGATTATCGACAAAAACAGTGATTGTCAGGTGCCGGAAGGATACGAACGCATAAATCGTGAACCCACTGTGAAGTATTGGATGTATAAAAAGGTGCAGAAATCAACGCAAAGAATTTCAAATGATTAAATCCCAAATAACAAATCCCAAATCTCAAACAAATCTCAAATTCCAAAAACAATCAAATTCAAAACGTTTGAATTTTTGGTCATTGAAATTTGGAAATTATTTGTAATTTGTGATTTGGTACTTGGAATTTACGGTTGCTGGCTTCCAATTAACCGCGAAACACAACACAAAGAACACGGCTCATAGACAGGGATTAAACTCTACCGAAATCCCCCTTTCCGATACAGCCGCCAGGCCAATACCCACATGGCCAGCAGCGGACGGCGCTTCAGCCGGGGCTCTACCTCCACAGTAACCCCCGAGTGCCGCTCTATCTTCCAGAGGATATAGTCCACACCGCCCTCAAAGGTCAGTGTCGCTTTAAGCAGCCGCAGAATGGAAAGCAGTTTGCCCTGCCAGGCACGAATTCTCCAAGAGATTCGGTTCACGAGTCGCTCACCTACAGACGGTTGCTGCCTGAAGTATAGGCCTTCCGGTCCAACGACGGCTTGCATCCGATCAGAAAGGGCATCCGCCGCCAGCCGGGTGACAGTTTGGTAATATTCCGGAGCGGCGTCGAACAGGCGGGCGCGCTTTTGCGGTTTTTCGGATCGGAGCTCGGCACCATAGGAAAGCGTCAGTCCCCGGCTCCATAACTGCCGGGCCGAAAATTCGTCATCGATTTGGGGCAACACGCGCCGGACAAATGTCAGCACAGCCTGGCCGAAGCATGTTGAGACGAGGTCACGGACCGCTTCATCCCGGGCATACACCAGGGCAGTTGGCTGGCAGAACCTGCCCCATAAGTAGGAATGGAACCAGCGCCGCGATGTCCCTTTTTTCAGATCGGCAAGAGACAGCACCGCATATTTGGTCCGCACTACCTGTTCATCCAGCTTTCGTTCCAGATAGTAGACATTCGGCGGCAGCATGGCATTTAAAATGGACTGCATACGGCTTTTATAGGCACTGCGGTAGTTGTCGACCAGCAGATACAGATCCACCAAACCATCCAGATCATCCCCTGACCGCAAGCACGATCCGTAGAACAAAACGCCCTGAACCGCTTCACCGTGGCGATCCCGGATTTCATCGATCAGTGCCCGAACCGCCGGCGAGGCCTTCCGATCAGAACGGCGTTTGACGGTATGAATTAATTCTAACGAGACATCCATTATAGTATTCGCAGGAATGAAGCCGTTCCACCATTGCTTACGACGGTTGGCTCCACTCCAGTCTCCGGCGTATAGAGTTGTCCGTCCAGTGTAAAGCCGCTGTCCAGATTCAGTTTTACTTCATCGACATTGTGACTGAAGAATCCGTTCGCCGCCGTCACATGGCGGCCATCGCGACCCCGCAAGATTGATGGAAGCGCCCTGAACAGGTTGTGCGGTCGCACACGAAGGGCGGTATAGTGCAGCGGGCCGGTTTCCCGGCCCCAGTACGGATACAGACCGAGAAACAGCCTTTCCAGAGTGCTGATCAGAACCACAAAGGAGTCGAATTGCCGGGGCGGTTTCTTATCCAGAGTCACGGTAATGGGCACAGCCGGAATAAAGTTGCTGTGCTGACGAATTGCTGCCCACAAAAACCGCAGGATGGTGAGTCCGGGCCCCACCTCACCCCTCAGCCCCCGGGAATTGATCTTGCTGTGAAAATACTGAATACCCTGATAAATGGCTGCCGTGCCAAAAAACATGCCGCAGCGCGCTGGATGACCGGGTGCCCGAACCCGCAGAACCGGCCGCCGAATGATTCGTGGATGCCCCTCGCCCTTCACAGTCCATCGAAACAGCTTCTGCAGGGACTTTACCCGGGATCCAGGAAACCCGACATCTCGGGCGGTCATGCTGGTCGTGCCTGATTGCAGCACCGCCAGCAGCGGCATGGATTGAAACGGGTTATGATTAAAAAGATGGGTCAGTACAGCCTGAACGGTGCCATCACCGCCGTTGACCGCCAACAGGTTGACGCCCTGGCGCGCAAAATGGGTCAACGCCTCCATGATTTCCCGTGGGGTTTGGGCATCGTAATGCAGCACCCGGGGACAGTCACCAATGACCTGCCGAATTGCATCCAGACCTCGCTGGTTCCCGCCGCTAAGCGGGTTGATCAGCACCCCGACTAGCGGGATTTCACCGGATTTATACCAATCAGGCAACATATCAATGTTCCCGGGACCAACAGCTGGGTGAAATATTCGCAGATAATACCCGCCCTTAATCAACCGCACGGTGCGTAAAAAGCCGAACCGCCAACGATTGTCTTCCACCGACCGATTCGATGTCCATAAACCAGGACCTAACGGTGCCGTTTACAAATCGCTCGTTGACAGCCATCAACAGACGTATAATCAGAAATACACTGGTCCCGGCCGTCCAGATCGCCACTGCAAATAGTCCCCAGTCCGGGCGCCCCAGCAAAAGACCAGCGGTCAACAGAACCATACAGGGATTTCGCCGGGCGGTAATCAACCGGAAGTAGGAATCAAAGGGACGCCAGCAAAATATTCCAAACTTACCCAGCCACGCCAGAAAGACGCCTTCTGCCAGTCTTCCGGCGGCATAGCCCAGAACAATCAACCAATAGGCGGTGTTCAGTGACATCCCAATGAATTCAAATTGCGAGATTCCCAGACCGGTGCCCCACAGAACATACCAGATCGGCGGATGAACCAGATCGATGATATGATCGAAATAATGACCGAATTTGCTGGAGGTAACCGTAACCCGGGCTAATTTCCCATCCACGGTATCCAGGAATGTCATCAACCAGCCCGCCAGCAATCCCCAGCCATATCGGCCCTGGGCGAATAACCCCCCGGCCAGTATGACCAGCACAAGTCCAATGATGGTTACGTGGTTGGGTCGCAGTCCGAAGTGCACGCACTGTCCGACAACCCATTGAGCCGGCCGTGGCCAGACCCATTTGGTAACCAGATCAGTGACCCCTTTGTAGGACCAGTCGAAAAGACGTCGTTCCAGTTTGCGAACATTTTCGGACGTAATCGGCAGCACAAAGGGAGGGGCAAATTTTAGCAGTTGCTGCTGAAAGGAAACCGACAGGGTCTCGAGGGTTTCATTTTTTAATCCGGCGGAAGATGCGGCCGGCGCCTGATTCTTAATCGCTTCCAGCACTTCGATCGCCTGACCGGAGGACACATGGGCGGCGACGACGGCAGAGGTCGATCCTTGCGTCATACTTAAGAGCATCTGCGGTGTCTTCACCAGGTAAGCGATGACCCGATCATCATACAGGTAATCGCCCCTGAGCAGCAGAACCGAACTGCCGTCGGGAATACCCGCAAGGTCTTCTACCATGTCGTTAATCCCTGCATTTTTCAACACCCTTATTTTGCGTTGTCGGGATGTCAGTCCCCAGATTTCAATCGGGCTATCATCGATAATGTGAGCATATACCGTCATAACACACAAACCTGAATCCACTCAGCAGACCTAAACCGGGGAAGCCGGAAATGAATATTGATTATTGAATGATGACCAAAACAGATTTTGGAGCTAAAGTCAAAATCATCTTATCCTTGGGATTTTGGCCTTCAAATACGGCAGTCTATTGAAATATGCGAAGATTTACTATATGGGTTAAAAATGCCTTTTGAACAAAATGTCGACAACGAGCCATCTCTAACACAATCGCCATCAACCGAGGTAAAACCCGGGAAGCCTGTCACCCTGGCCCACCTTTCCGATCCGCATATATCCTGTATGGACCAGATTACAACCCGTGATCTGCTAAATAAACGTTTATTCGGGTTTCTTCGATGGAAATTGCATCGCGCTGCCGAGCATGGTGCCGAGGCCCTTTCCGCTCTGCAGACGGATCTTCACCAAACGAAACCCGATCACATTGCCGTCACCGGCGATGTAACTCACCTGGGCCTTGCAGCCGAGTATAAAAAAGCCCGTCAGTGGCTTAAATCTTTGGGGCCACCAGCGCAGGTGACGGTCATTCCCGGCAACCACGATAGCTACGTTAAAATCCGTTGGAGCCGGACAATGTCTCACTGGCTCGAGTACATGAACTCCGACGTACGGTCCGAGATCACTCCCGAAACGGAAATGGCAACCGATATCTTCCCATCCCTGCGCATCAGAGGATGTGTAGCCATAATCGGTGTCAACACCGCCCATCCCAGTGCACCGCACCTGGCAGTCGGCAGCATCGGTGCCGCTCAGATGCGCAAACTAAAAGAAATTCTGGCCCGAATGGCCGGTTCACAGCTTTACCGTGTCCTGCTGATTCACCATCCGCCGGCCTCCGGAACGGTGAGCTGGCGCAAACGCCTGACGGATGCTGCCGAACTGGCTTCTTTGCTTGAGAAATACGGTGCAGACCTGGTCCTGCACGGCCATGCCCACCGGACGATGCTAAATTTTTTAGCGACGCCTTCCGGGAAAGTTCCGGTCTTCGGCGTGCCGTCCATCTCAGCAATCGGTCGTACGCCCGAGCGCCGCGCCCGTTATTATCTCTACTACATAAAGCCGGTAAGCAGCGGCTGGGACGTCACTCTCGAGGTACGGAAATATTCGCCGGACAAGCATTGTTTTATCAGAGAAAAAAAAGAGAATTGGCCAACCCAAAAAATGCCCAAACCGGCGAGGCCGGAAATGAAAATTGAATATTGATATAGCCGCAAAAAGCGCAAAA
>JASJCE010000076.1 GCA_030066155.1 Desulfobacterales bacterium
ATAGAGAAAGTGCCTAAAATGTCTAAAATGCCTAAAGTGCCTAAAATTCCGGAGTCGCTCCGCTCCGTCTTTTTAAGTAAGATAGCAAAAGAAAGGCAAATCAATAATATAGAGTATTTAATTTTCGTTTAATCCTCGACCCGTATTTCTTTAGATAGATAGAATACCTTAACTTTAGGCATTTTAGGCAATTTAGGCATTTTAGGCATTTTTATGAACTGCATGATTATTTCTTATAAGTTAAATTCTTGTGACCCACTACCGTTTTCGATTATGCCTACAAGGGTATATTCCCATGCCGTTTATTGGGTTCAGGCCGCTGTTTGTTCTTGAGCATCCTCAACGCAGTTATCAGCTGCACTCGGGTTTCGCGCGGCGCGATGACGGAATCCACCAGCATATTGGATGCGGCGTGGTAGGGGTTCGAATATTTGTAGTCGTATTCCTCTATTTTTTGCTCCCGAAATGCTTCCGGATCTTCGGCGGCTTTGATCTCTTTGCGGAAAATGAGATTGACTGCGGCCGTCGTGTCCAGCACCACCAGGCGTGCAATCGGCCATGCCAGCATCATATCCACGCCCATGCCGACGCAGCACATGCCCATCACAGCGCCACCGTATTCTTTGCGCAGCGCCAGTGTTATCTTCGGTACCGTCGCTTCCGAGTAGGCGTAGAGCATTTTGGCCCCGTGGCGGATAATGCCGGCGTGCTCCTGGGTGACCCCCGGAAAATAGCCGGGGACATCGACCAGGTTTATCAGCGGGATGTTGAATGCGTCGCAGAATCGGATAAACCGGGCCGCTTTGTCCGACGCATCGACGTCCAGACATCCGGCCTTGACCCGGGGCTGATTGGCAACGATGCCCACCGTATGCCCGTCCAGTCGCGCGAAACCGATGATAATATTCATGGCGAAGCGGGGCAGAATTTCGAAGAAATCCTCCTGGTCCACAACCCTGAGAATCACCTGCCGCATGTCATAGGATTTTTTGAAGTCCGCCGGCACGATTTCCTCGAGGTCATCAACCACCCGATCCGGGTCATCGGTGGTCTCAACTACCGGTGGGTTTTCATCACTGTTGGACGGCAAATAGCTGAGCAGTTTTTTAATGATCTCGATGCACTCCGTATCGCTGTCTGCTACAAAATGGGCCTGGCCGGTTATCTCACTGTGAACTCTAGCCCCGCCGAGCTCCTCAAGGCTGATGTCTTCTCCCGTGACCTCCCTGATAATCGCCGGCCCGGTGATGACCATGTGGCTTTGTCCTTTGACCATGACGATGAAGTCGGTCAATGCCGGAGAATAGACGGCAACGCCGGCGCTGGAACCCATCATCCCCGTAATCTGGGGTATCAAACCCGATGCGGCCGTATTCCGGTAAAACATACCGGCTACGCCTTTTGAAGCAAAAAATCCCTCATGCAGCCGTCCGCCGCCGGAATCGTTGAGTGCCACCAGGGGCGCTTTGACTTTGATGGCTTCATCCATAATTCGACAAATTTTGCGGCCATGAATCGTACCCACCGATCCGCCCAAAACGGTAACATCCTGGGCGTAGGCGAAAACCAGCCGTCCCGCAATGTTGCCATATCCCGTGACGACACCGTCACCGGGAACCTTTTTCTCCTGCATGCCGAAATCGACGGACTGACTTTCAGCCAGCTTGTTGACCTCGACAAAACTGCCGACATCGAAAAGAAGCGCCAGCCGTTCCCGGGCAGTCAACTTGCCCCGTTTGTGGTGGCGTTCGATTGCTTTCGGGCCGCCGCCGTTTTCAGCCCGCTGTTCAAGATTACCAAGGCGTTCAGTTGCACTCTGATGGGTCGTGTTTTGAGCCATTGGTCATTTTTCCTTTGAGGCTGTTGTAGAATTTAAGGGGGATTGTTACCGTATACTGTATACAATAATGGCTGTCAAACATTTTGATCGAGAAACGAATTTAAAACGTCGGCATCATTCGTAACGAAATGACAACTGCTGGCTCTGTGAAAATAAAATCCGACCTCAGAGGGATCAGCTGTGGTTCACCCCAAAGGGGTAATGTCTACTATCGAGTCACCAACGGGAATAATGGAATGGTGGAATATCGGATTATTGGGCTAAAAAAATACCGGACATACCGGAATACCTTTTGAATTGAGTTGATTTGACTATCAAAAAAACATAGAAAAACCTATTAACACATGATTATGAAAGGAGGATTGAAATGGAGATTCAAGCATACCGGGCTGAGGATTTATTTGACTGGGTGACCCAGGAAGGGCAAGAATTTACGCTGCTGGATGTGCGCAACAACGAGGAGTTCGGCAGATTTAAAGTCGAGGGCCCGCAGCTGTCCAAAATGATCAATATACCATATATGGAATTTATCGAACTGGAAGAAGAATCGGTTGCCAGAGTTGAGGTTCCGAAGGATGAGCCCATCCGGATCGTCTGTGCCAAAGAAGGTTCCGCCAAATTTGTCGGGGAAATTCTGGCCAACAACGGCTGGACCGATGTCCGCTACCTGGAAGGCGGCATTAAAACCTGGGGAAACATGCTGGCACCGAAATTAATTGCTTCTCAAAAAGGCTACGAACTTTATCAATTTATCAGACCCGGCAAAGCATCCTGCAGTTACGGGCTGATCTATAAAAATGAGATGGTCGTTTTCGATCCATCCCGCAATATTGACTTTTACCGGCATTTTGCGGGCGAGCGCGGCAGCAAACTGGTGAAAACATTTGAGACCCACCTGCAGGCCGATTACATATCCGGCAGCCAGCCGTTATCGGTCAAGACCGGTGCGCAGATCGTCGGTCATGAAAACGATTTTCAGGGGGCGGCCTTCGAATACAAAGCCGTCAAAGATCAGGACACGTTTTCCTTTTCCGAAGGCGGTCCGGAAATCAGGGCCATCCATATGCCGGGGCATACGCCTGGAAGTACTTGTTACCTGATCGACAGCCGCTATCTCGTATCGGGGGATACCGTCTTCATCATGTCCATCGGAAGACCGGATCTTGGCGGAAAAGCAGAAGAATGGTCGAAGCTGCTGTACGGTACCCTGAAAACCAAAATCGCGGAACTCAACGATGATGTTATCGTGTTGCCGGGACACTATATCGAATGGAGCGAGGCCAATTCAGAGCACCTGTTCATCGACACCCTTGGCAGTATCAAACAAAAAAATGCAGATATTTACGGTATCGATGAGGAAGCTGAATTCGTGCGCTTTATCCAGGACAACATGCGCACGCAGCCAGACGAATATGCGCAAATCCGCAAAGTCAATGCCGGTTTGCTGGACGTTGACGACGAAGATCAGGAGATAATGGATCTCGGCAAAAACGAGTGTGCGGCCAGCATGTATTCGCCGCAATAGCGGGATTCTCGATGCTGGATGCTGGATGCTCGATGCTGGATACTGGATGCTCGATTCTGGATACTCGATGCTGGATATTGGATGCTTGATGCTGGGTACTGGATGACTGATGCTGGATGCTGGATATTAATGGTTTAGGGTTTAAGGTATTCGGTGTTCGGCATTCCGGGGGTTAAGGAATATGGATGATATAATCCAAATGGTCTATAGATATATAATCTAACATATTGCACTTAATGCTGAATGAGAATCATAAAAATCTTTCTGAATCTAATTTAGTGATTCCAAAATTCTTTCTCGGTCCTGTAGATATATTTCTTGATTATAGGTTTGGATATTAGCAGGTTCCTTATCGAAATTCCGCTTTTTACCATTCCGGCATACCGGTAAATCACAATGAAAAGGGCCGAAACTTGATCATCGGCGTATCCTGCTATTCCTGGCTTTTTAGAAAAATCTCGTCAACCGCTTTTCCTTCCCAGGCGAGGTGGTGTGGGATTCCCATTATGCGGGCGATAGTGGGGACGGTGTCGACAATGGATACCGGCTCTTGGATTATATGTCCGGTGCGTATGCTCGGGCCCGCGGCAATCCAGGGGATATTCATTACCGCATCTTGGGTTTCAGTATGATGGTTTTTCTGACCGCCGTGATCGCTTTGAACAATGATATGGTAATCCTCGCGCAGACCCGCCTCCTGCAAGCCGGACAAAACGCTTCCGACAGCCTTGTCTGCGGTTTCGACCGCTTTGAGGTAGCCGGTTGACATCCAGCCCTCGGCGTGACCGACAAAATCGGTTTGTTCCAGATATATAAAACAAAAATCGGGCTGCACTTCAACGATGTAGTCGGTGGCCAAATCGGCAATGATGCGATCACTATCCCCTTGCTGAACGACATTGCTGCACAGACTGAAATTGATTGCACCGGGAGGCCAGAGATTGCGCAGATGTTCCCAGGTGAAAAAGGCTGCACTGTGGCGGTGATGATATGCGAGCACTTCGATCAGTCCGGCAACCGACGGGGACGGGGAGGGACGGCCGGTATTATTATAGATACCGTGGCTGATGGGATGGGAAGAGGTAAACAGGCTGAAGTGACAGGGAAGGGTGATGGGCGGAATTACCGTGCAGGCCCCGAAACAGCTTGAGCCCGCAGCGATAAGAGCATCTATGTTGGCAGTTTGCACCTGCTGCAGAGCATCGGCACGGCAGCCGTCGATGATGATCAATATGACTCGATTCATTTGGAAGCTCTTTTCTATGGAAATAAAGTTCAGGACAACGATAAACAATGTGAGCAGCAGCAATATATCACCTGCCACGCACATGTCCAGATCCAAACAGGATTGGATTCGAAATTCGCCCAATTGAAATTCACAGCCTACGTAATTAATCCGCCGGCATATTTTATAATTTACCCATCATTTGTTAGATTACAGTTTGAGATGCATCATATGTTACTTTTTAGGGACGGATTAATTACAAAAACAATTCTTGACATTTGTTCTTTGTATACCGTATACAATATTTGGTTGCCCGATCGGCTATATCGACGCGGCGACAGGAACCTGCCTTTTCAGATCCATTATTTGCCAGGCTCACCGACTAATGGAGAATCTAAATGAAATTATTTGAGAACCTCTCAGTTTTGTCCCTCGAGCAGGCCACCGTTCTGCCATATTTGACCTATCGGCTGGCCCAGGACGGTATGCGTGTTATTCGGCTGGAACACCCGGTTTACGGGGATCCGAACCGCATGATTGGAGAAAACGTTCTGTCGGAAGAGCGTATGAACGCTTATTATTTGTGCATTAATGCCGGAAAACAGAGTCTGACCCTTAATCTGGCAGAGGAGAGGGGGCAGAAGTTATTTCGTGATCTGATCCGTAATTTAGAGGTGGATATATTTGCCACCAACCAGCTCCCCCGAAACTATCGTAAGCTGGGTATTGATTACGAAACCCTTAAATCTTTGAGATCGGATGTCATTTGGCTGGGTGTAACCGGATTCGGTCCGGAGAGCAATGAGGCTGCCTACGACCCGATTTTGCAGGCGCGGTCGGGCCTGATGGAGTTGACCGGAGAGGCTGACGGAGATCCCCAGGTTCTCGGAATACCCCTGCCGGATATGGGCACGAGTGAACACGCTTACGGACTTCTAATGAAAGCGCTTTTCAAACGCCAGGCAACCGGAGAAGGCAGCCGGATCGATCTGGCGATGTTCGAATCCAGCGTTTCCTGGCTAACGGTTCCCATCACCTTGACTGACAGTTTCAACAAACGCATTACGAGGCGGGGCAACACCCATGAGTTTTTCTGCCCGGTTTCTGTCTATCAGACCCGCAATGGCTATGTGTACCTGGCAGTTGGAAACGACCGCCAGTGGAAAAACATGGTCGATCAGGATATGTTTGCCCCGCTCGACAAACCGGAGTATCAGAAGAATGCCGGCCGGATCGGGGATGTCGAAAATCTGAATACAGCCATCAATGCGATCACCTGCAAATATACTTCCGAAGAACTGATAGAACTGTTTACGGCGATCACCATACCCATCAGCAAAATCAAGACGGTTACCGAGGTCGTCTCTGACCCCCTGGTAAGAAAGCGTTTGCTGTACGCAGAGGATCCGGTCAGCGGTCTGCGAATTACCCTGGCACCACCGCCGCATATGACGCCCTTCGTAACAGCGGCAAAACAGCAGCTTTCCTTTCCACCCCGGTTCGGGGAACATAACCGGCAGGTCTATCGGGACAGTTTGGGGTACTCCGATGAGGATCTTGCCCGTCTGAAGGAAGAAGGGATTATATGATATTGGGGATTTTGGCCTCCGGCCCGGAGGGGCAATAGGGCCTTCGCCCCGGAGGGATTTCTGATTTTGGATTTGAATAAGGCGGAGAGCTGAGGGCGGAATGCGAAAAGATAGAAGGTGGGAAGGTGAGATGCTGGGAAGGTGAGCCCAGCGTAATTGACTAAAAGATCGAAGCTGGTGGTTGGAATTTGAAAGAATAGGGCGCAGGGTATAGGGCGAGGAGCAGAGAACGGGAGGCGGAGTGCAGAGGGCAGGGAGAAGAGGGCAGAGGGCAAAGAGCAGAAAGGATTGGGGGATACGGCTCTGAGCAAGGGCAAGGAGCATAGAGCAAAAGGGGGGCCGGATTTTTATTGCGGCTTGTCCGGAAAAGGAACCGGCAATGAGAAAAAAAGCGGAATTAAAGGGATTGGATCCCGGACCGTTGCAGGCATTGCAGGAGCGCAAGCCACTCGGTCAGCATGTCTTTGACAATCTCAAGCTGGCGATCATCAAAGGCCAGATCTCACCGGGAGAGTGGCTGGTTGAAAGCCACATTGCCGAGATGCTGGGAATCAGTCGGACACCGGTCAGGGAAGCCATTCACAAATTGGAGCGCGAAAGACTGATTGAGCGGCAGCCCCGGGGCGGATTTACGGTCCTTGGCCTGAATCGGTCCGACATTGAAGAGACATTCGGCATCCGGAGTGTCCTGGAAGGCTACGCGGCCAGATTGGCTACCCTCAAGCATAAACCTGAAGAGCTATCGGCGCTTGAAAGGAAAAACAGGGAATACAAGCGTTGTCTGGATAAATCGCAGCTCGAGGCCTTGCCGGAGATCAATACGGAGTTTCATGAATTGCTCTATGACCTCAGCAAGAGCCCGAGATTGATTCATATGATCAATGGCCTCAGGGATCAGATTTTTCGCTTTCGCCGGATGATTCTGAAGAACCACAAATATGCCGTCATCAGTAACGAAGATCATATCCAGATGATCCAATACATGCGCCAACGGAACGAAGAAAAAGTCGAAAGCCTCGTCCGAGAGCACATTTTAAGAGGGCGGGATGCGGTTTTGGAAGATTTCGGTGAATAAGGATTTAAATTCAGCCGGTTCCGCATGTCTGCTGGCTCCAAAACCATAAAAAATCGTTTGCGCACTCTTTGAGATGTTGCACGGATGCGGTACTAACATATAAAGCCGGAGATTTTTGGGTCTATGATTTCCAAGAAAATTAAAGTACTTGTTGGCAAGCCGGGACTGGACGGCCATGATCGCGGGGCCAAGGTTATTGCTCTGGCCCTGCGAGATGCCGGAATGGAAGTCCTTTACACCGGGCTGCATCAGACGATAGAGGAAATCGTCGGGATGGCTGTCCAGGAGGCGGTGGATATCATCGGTCTCAGTATCATGTCCGGTGCTCATCTGCCGATCTGCAAAAATTTATTGGATCAGATGAAAGCCCGCGGCATCGATGATATCCCGGTGGCGGTCGGTGGGGTTATCCCCAAAGAAGACATTGCCAAGCTCAAAGAACTGGGCGTTAAAGGCGTGTTTCCGGGCGGTACGCCATTTGATCAGATTATCGCCGGAATGAAGGAATTGGTTGATTTGCCGGATAGTCCGTAAGCTGAATAGTTGATGAGCTCGTAAGCCGATTAGCTCGTGAGATCCTAATCTATAATTCAGAAGATCGAGGTACACCATGGGGGTTGCGAAGTATATAAAAAATGAGAAGGATGCCATTGAAGAGGTCATATACCAATCCGGTATAAAGGTAAAACCGGTCTATACACCGCAGGATCTTGTCGACGTTGGATTCGATTACGAAACGGATCTGGGAGATCCCGGACAATATCCCTTCACCCGCAGTTTACATCCCCAGGGGTACCGATCGAGGGCCTGGACAACCCGCCAGTATACGGGTTTCGGCACACCGGCGGAGAGCAATAAACGCTTTAAATTGATGATTTCCCACGGCCAGACCGGGCTGAACGTGGCCTTCGATCTGCCGACCCAGATGGGCTACGACTCGGATGATCCCAAAGCACTCGGTGAAGTTGGGCGGGTCGGCATGGCAATCGACTCCCTGCGGGATTTTGAAACTGCCTTTGAGGGGATTCCACTGGACCGCATTGGCTCCGGGCTGACCATCAATGCCGTTGCATCCATAATGCTGGCCATGTATCAGGCGATGGCTGAGAAATTCGGATACTCCAGGGACAAAATCAGCGCCACCCCCCAGAACGATATCCTCAAAGAAATGATCGGACGCGGGGCATGGATCTACCCGGTGGAAGATGCCGTACGTCTGGTGGGAGACAGCATCGTCTATTCTGTCAAAGAACTGCCGCGATGCAACCCGGTCAGCATCTGCGGCTATCACATTCGCGAAAGCGGGGCTACCCCCTCACAGGAAATTGCCTGTGCGTTTGAGATTGCCAGAGCCTACATGGACAATGTCATTGAAAGGGGTTTAGCAGCCGAGGATTTCGTTGGACGATTTTCCTTCAACCTCAATGTGTTCGGAAACCTCTGGGAGCAAATTGCAAAATTCAGGGCGGCCCGCAAGCTGTGGGCCCGGATGCTGCGTGAAGAATATGGCGTCAGGGACAAGAAAAAGCTTTTTCTGAGGGGAATTTTCGGCGGCGGCGGCAGCGGGCTGACCAAAGAACAGCCGGAGAACAATATCATGCGCGGTGCATTTTACGCGCTGGGCGCCGCTTTGAGCGGAGCTCAGACGACCGCCCTGTGCTCTTTTGATGAGGCCTATACCATCCCCACGCCGCGAGCGGCTTTGCTGTCGTTGCGTACCCTTGAAATTTTAATGGATGAAGTCGGCTTGCGGGATACAGTGGACCCGCTGGCCGGTTCCTATTTCATCGAGACCCTCACCAAGCAAATGGAAGAGAAAATCCTGGAAGAAATGAAACAGATCCAGGAAAACGGCGGTATGGTGCACGCCGTGGCGACCGGTTTCATTCAACGTAAAGTTGCCCGGCAGGCGTTTGAGTATGAGAAAGGTGTTCAAAACGGTGAATTTATCAAAGTCGGCGTCAACAAATATGTCGACGATGCAGAGGAAGATACCGACGTGGAGTTGCATGAATACAATGAAGAAGGCGTCGAACAGCAAATCTCAAGCATGAAAGAACTGCGTCGATCCCGGGACAATCGCGAGGTAACGCGGACATTGAAAGCGCTCGGACAGGGAACCCGGGCCGGCAAAAATGTCATGCCGCTGCTGGTTGATTGCTGCAAAGCTTATGTAACCGTGGGAGAAATGGCCGGCGTTTTTCGCGAGATCTTCGGCGAATGGGAAGAACCGAGCATATTCTGAATTCGGAAGTGGGAATGCGGAAGTGGGATTTGATTGAATTCGGAAGTCGGAGAGCGGAAGTGGGAAGATTATTGGAGGTGGAAATGGAAATAAAAAACCCGATTCCATCCATTTTCCGACTTCCGCATTCCGACTTCCGAATTCTTAGCAGTAAGGCTTTGTTGAGCAATTTACGACGGACTTTCAATTAGGAGCATTAAGTGGTCGACGGTAACTACAGATTGGGTTGTGATATCGGCGGGACATTTACGGACTTTGTCCTGGTCAACGACACCACGGGGGAGTTCCACATAAATAAATGCCTGACGACTCCGGGTGATCCGTCGGATGCAGTGGAACAGGGGATTCTGGAGATGCTGGAACGAACCCCCGGCTTTATGCCGGGTATTGCAGAAATTATTCACGGAACGACCCTGGTGATCAATGCCATTATCGAGCGCAAGGGTGCCAAAACCGGTTTGATCACGACCCGGGGATTTCGTGATGTGCTGGAGCTGGGCCGGGAGCTTCGCTACGATGCCTATGATATATTTGCCGAATATCCGCTGCCCCTGGTGCCCAGGTCGCTGCGGCATGAGGTGACCGAACGCATTGCCGGTGACGGGCGGGTCATCCGGGCGCTGGATGAAACCGAGGCCCGCACGGTGCTGAAAACATTAGTCGATCTGGGCATCGAATCTCTGGCGGTCTGCTTGATCAATGCCTACGAAAATCCGATTCATGAAAAGCAGCTTAAAGGTCTGGTGGCTCGGGAGGCACCGGATCTTTCACTGTCCACCTCTTTTGAGGTTCTGCCTCAAATCCGCGAATACGAGCGAACCTGCACCACCGCCACCAACGCCTACGTCAAACCGATAACGGCCCGATACCTGGCCAAGCTGTCTTCCCGCCTGAAATCACTCGGATTTGATGGCAGGCTGTTTATCATGCTTTCCAGCGGCGGTATTACCTCGGTCGAAACCGCCCGGGAATTCCCGGTCAGAATCATCGAATCCGGACCCACCGCCGCCGTGATCGCCTCCCAGCACTATGGGCGGATGTTTGACATCAAGGACATGTTCTGCTTTGACATGGGTGGCACCACGGCCAAATCCTGTCTAATTCAGAGCGGGCAGGCCGGATTGGTTTCAACTTTCGAAGTCGGCCGGGTTCAGCGCTTCAAAAAGGGAAGCGGCCTGCCGATTCAGGTGCCGGTGGTGGATCTTATGGAAATCGGTGCCGGTGGCGGGAGCATCGCCCGAATGAATCATCTGGGCCTGTTGCAGGTGGGACCCGACAGCGCTGGCGCCGATCCGGGTCCGGCCTGCTATGAGCGCGGCGGCGACAACCCCACGGTAACCGACGCCGATCTTGTCCTGGGCTATCTTGATCCTGACTACTTCCTGGGGGGTACCATGCCGCTGGATAAATCAGCTTCCGAAAAGGCCATCGCGGAAAAAGTGGCCAAACCCCTCGGGACGACCACTATCGAAGCGGCCTTCGGCATTCACGATCTGATCAACGAAACCATGGCGGCGGCCGCCAAAACCCATATTGCCGAGAAAGGCGGGAATCCAAAGATCGTCACGATATCTGCCTTTGGCGGTGCGGGACCGGTTCACGCGTTCGGTTTGGCCCGTAAAATCGGTGCACCGCGCATTTTGGTTCCACCTCTGGCGGGTGTTGGATCCGCTCTCGGCTTTTTTACGGCTCCGGTAGCATTCGACCTGACCCGCAGCCACCGTGTTACCCTGGCCAACGCTGATTTTACGGAAATTGAACGCCTCTTCAATGAACTTGAAGCTGAAGGTGCAGCGATCCTGCAGCAATCGGGCCAGGACGAACAGATTACATTCGAGCGGACCCTCATGATGCGCTTTGTGGGACAGGGTGCTGAAACCGATCTCAGCATCGAATCCAAACCCTTCCAGCAATGGGAAAGAGATCAGATCCGGGATTTGTTTGACGCCGCTTATCAAAAGCTCTACGGGCGAACCTATCCCGACACACCGGTCGAATTTGTTACATTTAAAGTTCGTGCCAGTTTACCTCAGCGTGACTTTCGAATCCCGCCCCTGGCGCCTATGGAAGGAAGATTGCAAGACTGTATCAAAGGCGAACGCCCTGCATTTTGCCTGAACCGCAAGGACTTTATTCCTTACACGGTATATGACCGGGCGAAGCTGTCTCCGGGCGCAAGCATTTCGGGCCCGGCCATCATCGAAGAAAAAGAATCGACGATTGTCATTGGCGCCGCAGCCGATGCAAGGGTCGATCAATATGGGTTTGTCTGGATTGATTTAAATCCAGATGACAGATGACAGAGAACAGATGACAGATGACAGAGAACAGACGACAGATGACAGATGATTTTGAAGTCGGAAGTCGGAATGCGGAAGTGGGAAATTATGAAATCAGAACTCGGAATAAATAGCCAGCTTGAAAGTGATTTTTAGAATTGTTGAATAGGAATTGGTTTGATTAAAGTCAAATGAGCTGATTAACAGGAGATAAGCATCAAGTAAATGGAATTTGACATTCTGACTGGCTTGTATGGCCGGTTTATATATAAGGAGCAGTGATGCCAGATAATGGACAAACAACTATTCCGACTTCCGCATTCCGAATTCCGAATTCTGGAAGGTTTGATCCGATTACATTGGAGATATTGTGGCGGCGATTGGTTTCCATTGTTGACGAGGCCGACGCGTCCGTGGCCCGAACCGCGTTTTCGAGCTTGCTGCGGGACGCCCACGATTACACCTGCATGTTTACCGACAGCCGCGGTCAGGAACTGGTTCAGGGAACCTTCTGTACTCCGGGTCAGGCCGGTGCCATGGCGCTCGGCGTCAAGCGACTGATCAACTCGATTTCGCTGAGCGACTATCGCCCCGGTGATGTCTATATCGTAAACGATCCCTGGCTCCTTGCCGGTCACTTAAATGATGTCTGTGTGATGAGCCCCATCTTTCATCGTGAACGGCCGGTGGGATTTACTGCGTGTGTGTTTCACCATTCCGATATCGGAGGTCGGGTCGCGTCGGATAATCGCCAGGTATATGAGGAAGGCATTTTTATACCGCCCCTCAAATTGTACGATGCCGGCGAATTGAATGAAGGCGTTCTGGAGTTGATTCGCTGGAACGTGAGAACACCGGAGGAGGTCACCGGCGACATCCGTTCCCAGGTTGCGGCCAACCATGTCTGCGCCCGGAAAATTACTGAGATGCTCGAAGATGAGGGTCTGGATACCCTCGATGATCTGGCCGATGAGATCATCGACCGCACCGAAGACAGCATGCGCAGGGCCATTGGCCGGATCCCGGACGGTATCTATCCCTATGAAGGTGTTATTGAGGGCGCCGGCCAACGGGATGACATCCGGATTAAGCTCACGGTGAAGGTGTCGGATAGCGACATCCATATTGATTTTGACGGTACCTCCGATCAGGTGGACTGGGGCGGCAATGTGGTCTACAACTTCACGTATGCCTATGTGTTTATGGCCATCAAGAGTGCTTTCGACCCGGATATCCCGATTAACGAAGGGGCCATTCGCCCGATAAAAATGACGGCCCCGGAGGGTTCGGTCGTGAATTGCAAATTTCCGGCGGCCGTCGCCGCCCGCATGCAGATCGGACATTTTATGACCGAAATGATCTTCAAGGCCCTGGCCGCCGCGACACCGGATAATATCATAGCCGAGAGCGGCGGAACACCTGCCCAGACGAACATCTTCTATGGCAGGCGGCACAACGGCAATCCCTGGTTGACAATGATCATCCGCGGGGGCGGGCTGGGCGCCAGCAGCCGCATGGACGGCCATCACTGTGCAATATTTCCGGCGAACGGGGCCAACACCCCGGTGGAGATTTTTGAAAGTGACACGCCCTTAATTGTGAAGGAGCGCGGCCTGGTTTGTGACTCAGGCGGTCCGGGCCGAATGCGGGGTGGCCTGGGCCGCAAAATGGTCATTCGGATTCCCGCGGACGAATTTGCGCCCGAAGGCCCGACATCCATCGCGGTCCAGGCCGGGCGGTATAAGTATGCCCCTCAAGGGCTGTTTGGTGCGGAGACCGGCGCACTGGCCCGGTTTCTCGTCAACGATCAACCCGGGGACCCCAGCAGCTTGACCCTCTGCCGGAATGGTGATGAAATTCAGTTTTACAGTGCCGGCGGTGGCGGGTATGGTGATCCGCTGCTGCGCAGACCCGAAGCGGTTGAAGCGGATGTTCGCAACGGATACGTCAGCCTTGAGATGGCCAGAGAGAACTATGGCGTGGTGATCGATCCGGAAAGTTTGGCAGTGGATTTGGCGGAAACAGAGAAATTAAGAAGTGTTCGAAAATGAGTATATGAGTTTCAGCTTTTAGATATTGCAGGTGTCAGAAAAGCCTGTGGCTGCGAAGTGACCCGTCAAATCGAAAGTGATACTGATGAACATCCAACACCCGTCTTCCATGCATTGCAGTTTAAGTTGGCTTTGAGATTGGCATCTAAACAAGCCCGTAAAATTGCACTCTACATCTTTCGAGGCATTGCGGGCAGGTCGAACGCTCAACGTCCAACGTCGAACAAGGAATTCTATCGATTTATATTTAAACAACATTCGACACCTGTCGTGCTTCGGCGAATATTGCCTGAAAAATTTTGTAATTAGTTCGTTTATTAAAATTGACTAAGCGGAGCGTCATCCCATTGGACGTTGGAAGTTGGACGTTCGATGTTCGGCGTTCAACTCAATCTCTGCTCCGCTGGGGCTAAGTTTCATAAAAACTTTTAGTATCTATTTATTGAAATCAAATCATGTTTGCACAGGATATGTGAAGACAGATGACAAATAGAATAGACAGCATACCTTAAATATTCAATCTTCAATTTTCATTTCCGGCTTTGCCGGGTTGGGTTATAGCACATCCGTTAAATAGTTTTGGGAGTATGATATGCCGAATACGTTCATGCCGTCATTTACCTCCCTTGATGAGCTGCTGGCCTATCAACTCGATGGGTTGAAGTGGACGGTCAATCATGTTTACAGGGGGTCGGAATTTTATCGCCGACGATTGGACGCAGCAGGGGTGCAGCCCGCTGACATCCGGCATCTGGATGATATCAGACGGCTGCCGTTCACCTCGGCCGACGATCTGCGTGAGGGGTATCCGTTACCCCTGTTGTCGGTCCCTGAATCAGAGGTGGTCAGAATCCACGCCTCGTCCGGCACAACCGGCAAACGGAAGATATTGAGCTACACCCAAAAAGACATTGAGGACTGGATCCATTTCTTTGCCCGATGCTATGAAATGGCAGAACTCGGCAGCGAGGACCGCGTTCAAATAGCTGTGGGATACGGGGTGTGGACCGCTGGTGTCGGTTTTCAACTCGGCTGCGAGCGGTTCGGTGCCATGGCTCTGCCGGTCGGTCCCGGCAATGTGGAAATGCAGTGTCAGTTTCTGGTGGATCTTCAATCTACCGTCATGTGCTGTACGGCTTCTATGGGCTTGCTGATGGCCGAAGAGATAAATCGTAGAAATCTCAAAGACCAAATTAATCTGAAAAAAATGATTTTCGGCTCCGAACGAAGCAGTGATGCCATGCGGGCGCGAATTAAGGAGCTGCTGGGTTTGGAAGATATGTTTGACATCCCCGGCATGACCGAGCTTTACGGACCGGGTACGGGATTGGACTGTACCCGGCACGAGGGAATCCATTACTGGGGGGATTACTATATCCTGGAGATTTTGGATCCCGAGACACTCGAACCGGTACCGGCCGGAGAGATCGGGGAGATGGTCGTTACAACGCTATGCAAAGAGGCCTCGCCTCTCATTCGATATCGGACCCGGGATTTGACGCGGGCAATCGAGCGACCCTGCTCCTGCGGCTGTATTTTGCCCCTCCATGACCGCCTTTTGGGCCGATCCGATGACATGATCATATACCGGGCGGTGAATATATACCCGGGCCAGATTGACGAAGTGTTGTCGACCATTCCGGATGCGGGCTGCGAGTATCAGGTTCATGTGGACAGAAAAGATGACGGCCGGGACTACATGAGCATTCGTCTCGAATGCTGCGAGGACTTCGATCCGGCCAAGAAACCGGATCTTGCCGGAGATGTGCAAAATGCCATAAAAAAAACGATTATGGTCAGCTGTGAGGTAGATGTGTTCGATTACTGCGCGTTGCCCAGATCGGAACGAAAATCAAAACGGTTTTTTGATCACAGAACGGAATAGTATTTGATTGCGGATTTTGGATTTCGGATTGCGGATTACTAGTGCAGAGAGCAGAGGGCAAAGAGAAAAGGCCATAGGGCATAGGGCAGAGAGCAGAAAGGGTAGGGAAACCAGAATAAAAATAAGTAATAATTTTCGTTTTAGTATAGGTAAATCGAAAAAATTCAATTAATACCGAATATACTTATAAAGGTTGCTCAGTTTTAAAGGAAACGAAAATTAAAAATAACAAAAATTAGGAGGTAGGGCAATGTTGACGAAAGCGTATATTCCGTACAAAGGGTATTATAGTTCACCTTTTTCGCGCTGGCAGGGAAGTATGGCGAATGAAAATGCCATCGTGCTGGCAGCCGAGACGGCCAAACGTTGGCTGGAAGAAAAAAACTGGGATCCCCAGGTCTTTGATTATCTCTTTTTGGGCGTTACCGTTCATCAACCCCATGGATTTTATGGCGGTCCCTGGGCGGCGGCTATGATGGGCGCCAGCGGTATCCCCGGACTGATTGTGAGCCAGGCCTGTTCGACGTCGACCATTGCCGTCTATCAGGCCAGCGTCGGTGTGGAGACCGGTCTTTACGAAACTCCAATTTGCCTGCTGACCGACAGATGCTCCAACGGCCCCCATGCTATCTGGCCGAATCCTAAAGGTCCGGGCGCTCAGGTGATTTCGGAAGACTGGTTGATGGATAATTTTGGGCGGGATCCGTGGGCCGGCGAGGCCATGATTAAAACGGCTGAAAATGTATCGGAAGAAGCCGGAATCACCCGAGAGCAATGCGATGCCGTTACGCTAAGACGATATGAACAATATTCGGATGCCCTGGCTGATGATTGTGCTTTCCAGAAACGTTACATGTATCCGGTAATGCTCAAAATCTCCAGGAAAAAAACCATTATGCTGGAGGCGGATGAGGGGGTAATGGAAACAACGGCTGAGGGTTTGGCAAAATTAAAGCCTGTGCTGCCCAACGGCGTTCATACTTTCGGCGCGCAGACCCATCCCGCCGACGGTCATTGTGCCGTTACGGTTTGCACCCGGGAAAAGGCCAGGGAGCTGTCAGCTGATCCGGATGTCGAAATCCAGGTGGTTTCCTACGGCTATGCGCGGACCAAGCCGGCCTTCATGGCAGCGGCAGTTTATCCTGCGGCTAAAATGGCGCTGGATAATGCCGGCATCTCTGCAGCGGACGTTAAG
>JASJCE010000077.1 GCA_030066155.1 Desulfobacterales bacterium
GGCAACGGTTTGCTGCGGTCGAACAGACTGATGTTGTCGAGGCCTAAAAATCCACCCTGGAAGACATTCCGGCCGTCAACGTCCTTGCGATTGACCCACCAGGTGAAGTTCAGCATCAGTTTGTGAAACACAGCCTCGAGAAAGGCGATATCGCCCGAGTCGCCGCGCTGTTCGCGGTCGATCTCGAAGACGTCCCATGCGGCGCCCGCATGAACCGGCGGATTGACGTCGCTGAAGTTCCATTCGTAGGCCGGAAGCTGACCCTGGGGGTGCATAAAGCACTCACCGGTCAACAACACCAGTTGGTGCTTGGCAAATTCGGCATCGATCATGGCGAGGGGAACACAGTGAAATGCCAGGTCCCAGGCCGCGAACCAGGGGTACTCCCACTTGTCCGGCATGGAGATGATATCGCTGGCATAGAGGTGCTGCCAATCGGCATTGCGACCCGCGCGGCGTGCTTCGGGTGGCGCAGGCTGGTTTGAATCGCCCTTTAGCCATCGATAGACATCGTAGTGAAAAAACTGCTTGTTCCAGATCATGCCCGCCAGAGCCTGGCGCTGCACGTTGCGGCGGTCGGGGTCATGAAGACCCTGCTGAAGCTCGTCGTAAAACATGTCGGCATCTGACTGCCGCTCTGCAAAACAATCCGCGAAGTCGTGAAACGGCTTGAGATTGTCGCCGGTGCTTAGCCGCGCCCGGACGGTGCAGCAATCACCCGGGGCAACTGTAAAGCGATAATGGGCGGCACACTTGGTCCCTGTTCCACCGGAATTGACATAACGCGTTTCACCCGTTATTACCCGATTTTGTATGCCATCCTTGAAATAACCCGGCTGCGGCATACCATGAATCGCCGGGTTCGTTTCATTTTCGCAGAACAGCAGCTCGGCTGCACCATCGACGTACCAGCGATAGTCGTCGGCCATCTCCGGGTGCCTGACCAGAACGGAACCGTCATCGCTCAACGACATAGATGGTCGGTCAGAATCGTTAGACCAGGACCAGGTGTTGCGAAACCAGAGCTGGGGCAGGATGAAAATTTCAGCAGGTTCGGGTCCCCGGTTGTAAGCCCGAATACGAACCAGGATGTCTCCGGGATCCTTTTTGGCGTACTCCACGAAGACGTCGAAGTAGCGGTTGTCATCGAACACACCGGTATCGAGCAGCTCGAACTCGGGTTGATCCTGCCCGCGACCGGCGTTTTCCTCGTACAGCCGCTGGTAGGGAAACTCTTGCTGGGGATACTTGTACAGCGTTTTCATGTAGGAATGGGTTGGGGTTGCATCGAGGTAGTAATAGAGCTCCTTGCAGTCTTCACCGTGATTGCCCTGGGCGTTGCTGAGCCCGAACAGGCGCTCCTTGAGGATGGGATCCCGGCCATTCCACAGGGCCAAACCGAGGCATATGCGTTGCTGGTCGTCACTCATGCCGGCAATTCCATCTTCGCCCCAGCGATAGGCACGGCCTGAGGCTTGATCGAAGGAAAAGTGGGCCCAGGCGTCACCATCAGCACTGTAGTCTTCACGCACAGTGCCCCACTGCCGTTCACTCAAGTATGGCCCCCAGAGCTTCCAGGGCAGGATTCCGTCACGGCACTCCGCCAGCCGTTGCTGCTCCATGTTCATACGTTAGCTCCTTTGATCAAAATACAAATCCAGTTTATTCAGGCCGAGTCAGAAAATGAGGTTTCAGGCATAATAAGGTTTCAGGTTTCAGTGTTCAGT
Source organism: Desulfobacterales bacterium (assembly GCA_030066155.1). GTDB lineage: Bacteria > Desulfobacterota > Desulfobacteria > Desulfobacterales > JAFDCJ01 > JAFDCJ01. Next base: position 1,728 of record JASJCE010000077.1, read on the forward strand.
GTTCAGAGGACAGAAAACAGATGTCAGAAACCAGAGGACTGATAAAAGACGACAGATGACCCGTCTTCGCTCTTCGAGCTTCGCCGCGGCACGCAGAAGACAGATGACGGAGTACAAAAAATAGGTCACGGATGACCCGTCTTCGCTCGGTCATTTTTATAAATTCGACAACATACCTCACTTCGATATTCGACATTTCTTGTTCGATATTCGCTATTCGCTTTTTCCAGCGTTTCTTATCTAATTAAACTGGCTCCGTCACCGCTATCGGTCCGCCTTCGGCGGAACACCTGAACACTGAAACCTATCTCTGTCCTGAAACCTGAACACTGAACACTGAAACCTTAAGACGGCAAATGACCGCTCAAAGCCTTCTCACCCCCTAAGCCCGGATTCATCACTAAACATTACCAGCCCAGGGCTCCACCCGAATGACACTTTCCAAAATATGAGTACCGCCCGGCGCCAGGGTGATCACATCCGTGTCGGCATTGGCGGTCTCAACGCAGACCATACCGTTATACTCATCATCTCCGAAGTCCGCCATCTTTTGGGCTTTATCGATCCAGGGATTCCAGACAACCGTCGTGCGACTGCCGTTTTTGGAAATGCCGATTTTGCGCTGCATGCCGCGGTCTTCTATGATGCAGTCGGCCTCTGTATCCAGATAGATCCGGTCGGTTTCACGCTTGATGGATACCGGGCCGTCCTGTACTTTGCGACGATACTGATCGACTTTGTCTTTATACGCACAGCCTTCAAGTCCTTTAATCAGGATGTTTGGAACAGCGGATATATTGAAATAGCTGTGCAATGCGCCGCCGCAGGTAAAAGGCTTGCTGCCGGTGTTGGTGGCAATCAATTTAGTCGTGAGAACATCCGACACCGTGCAATCCAGTTCCAGCCGAAAACGATGGGGCCACAGCTTCAGCGTTTCATCACTGTCGGCAATTGACAGCTTTAAACGGGTACGTTCATCCGCAAGCTTTTCCGATTCACTCACCGACCAGACGGCGGTGCGTACAAAACCATGAGCGGGTTTATCCGTGTCCGTTGGATGGTCGCCAAACCAGGGCCAGCAGACCGGTATGCCGCCGCGAATGGCTTTTCCCGGTGTAAAATGGCTGTTCCGGCTGAGCCACAGCACTGGCTCCTGGCCGCTGGGTCGGAAAGACAGAATGTGCCCCCCATGCAAGGCGATGGTCGCCTCACCATGGGGATTACTGATTTCAGCAGTAATTAAACCACCGGGACCGTCGGTGAAAACCAATTGTTCGCGGATACCGTATTCATCATTCAGTTTTTCCAGTTCGTTAGCAGTCATCCGAAAGTTAAAACCTCCCGCCACCCAGGTCTGTGTCAAATAGTTTTGCTGTTGGTTCGATAGATTAAAGGTTTCAGGTGTCAGATTTCGGGTTTCAGTGTTCAGTGTTCAGTGATATTCGATTTTAGATTTTGGATTGCGAATTTCGGATTTATGGTTTCGCTCTCCGAGGCCGCTTCCAGCCCCGCCTCCGGCTCGTAGACGCAAGCCTACGGGTCGGATAGTAGGCCTCCAGGCCGGAGGGTAGGCGCTACAACCCCTACGAGCCGGAGGCTCCGCTCTGTCATTTTCAATATGACAGAATTCATCATTCGACGTTGGACGTTGGACGTTCGATGTTGGACGTTCATCATTGCTATTCCCGGCTCGCTTCGATCAATGCTGCCAGATCATATTCGACCAACTCCCCGATGCGGTCGATGCTGATGTCTGCCGCAGGATATGCCTTTAACACCTCCGGATCCGTTGCATAATGCCCCTGCCGCGGGAAGACAGTCGTCACATTCTCGCCCCAGGCCTTTTTAATGGCTGCCAGGATTCGCAGTTTGTCGTCAATCATGACATAGTGCTCAGCGGGATAGCGCTGCTGCACATATTCTAGTTCAAGCTCCTTGTGGACAAAAATCATAACATTGTTCTGGAATGCTTCACGCAGTCCTGAGCGGTCGACTTTCCTGGGCTGGAAAACGGCATCACCATCCGACATTATTGCCGCTGGCCCCCATTGCTGACAGTGTTCGACTGCATCGAGCGCATTCGGAAAGATGCGGTTGGCAAAGGGGTAATTCGTCAGAAAGTACGCTGCTTCGAGCAGAAAAGGGTCGTGAGGATTCTCGATACGATACCGCTGGAGGGCTCCGAGATAATCGGCGTAACCGAGTTCGGACCTGATTTCCTCAAAAATTTCAAAATAGCGCTGTTGTCCCTCAGGCCCGACGGTCTGTTCGGCGTGCCGCCTGAGATCGGCCGTGACACGATCGTTATCGAGCAGCGTGTTGTCAACATCAAAGAGAAAGACGACTTTGTTTGTTGCCATATCGGTAATGCCTTTCATGGGCTTCAAAGTTTTGATACATTCAAGTCATTTTAATTTCGAAACTCGAAATCCGAAATTCGAAACAATTTAAAATGACCAAAATTCAAATGCTCCAAACCGTAGTAGCACTTGAAGCTGTGAATTTGATTCTGTTTCTGTCATTGAATCTTTCGATATTCGAATTTGTTTCGTATTTCGATATTCGCATTTCGAAATTCGGCAAAGGCTATCACGTAAAGCATGCCCTCTATAAGTGGTTCTACTTCCGCTTTAACAAGCCAGCAGCAGCTTTATCCACCAGCCAGAGCAATTTGCCGTGGGTCGGTTCGATCAGCTGCGAAGGATAAAGATCTGTCTGCTTTTCCCCCTCGAGAACGGCCCGCAGGGGCTCCGCCTTCCCTTCACCGCTGATGAGAAAGATGATGATGTCGGCATTGTTCAATACCGGTGCCGTCATGGTAATCCGGTAGGACTTGAATTTTTCGACCCAGTTCGACACGACAAGTCGTTTTTGCTCATGCAACGCTTTGGTTCCGGGAAAGAGTGAGGCCGTATGCCCATCAGGTCCCATCCCCAGGAACACGCAATCAAATACCGGCAGTTGTTTTTCTTCCAGTTTGAAAAATTCCCGAAGCTCCTGTTCATATTCCGCAGCCGCCTCTCCCGCATCCGGGTTTTCAGACCGTATTCGGTGTATATTCCCGGGGGGGACCGGCACTTTGGACAGCATGGTTTCATGGGTCATACGAAAATTGCTGTCTGCATGATCGGGTGCAACGTGACGCTCGTCGCCCCAGAAAAAATGCACCCGGTCCCAGGGCATGCGGTCCCGAAGTTCGGCATCGTTGGCCAGCATGGCAAACATATTTTTGGGGGTTGAACCACCGGAAAGGGCAACCGCAAATGATTCCGTAGACTTTAATTTTTCCAAAGAGATGTCGACCAACATTTCAGCAGCGGCACGGCTGACAGCTTCACCATTTTCAAGGACTTTTATTTCCCGGTTTTGCGTTTGCACGGCAAATTATCTCCCAGCTTAAGAATGTCGAATTAAGGAATGGATTCTTATTAAAATTAAACAATTGGACAGGATCAACAAGATTTTCAGGATATTTTTTTGTTTTCATCAATTTCCGGAAGAAATTGATGAAAGAATTCCACCTACGGTGGAAAAAAGAGCTTTTAATATTATTAATATGTTTTATTTCAGTTCTTTGAAATTTGTTGAGATCTAATGCTATTTAATAACCTGTCTCGCCGCAGGCGAAAAAATCCCATCAATCCTGTAAATCCTGTCTAATAAAAATTAAGATCGCATCCATTTCATCTTATCCGCCCTCGGGATTCACCCATCCGCCATGATCAGCGATCAAATCGTCAGCCTCCTTCGGCCCCCATGTGCCCGGCTCATATTCGATGACCGGTGTGGCGGTTCCGAGGATCGGCTGCACGATACGCCACGCCGCCTCGACACCGTCCTCCCGGTTAAAGAGCAGTGCATTCCCGGCCATGGCCTCTGTCAAAAGGAGCTCATAGGGGCCGATGTCTTCGACATCAGGTTCTTTGGTTATAAGCAATTCCTTATCCAGCCCTTCAGGCCCATGTTTGCCCCTTCCCTTCAACACATTTGCACCCAGCGCGATCGCAGTGTCCGGGCCGAGGCGCATCCTCACGTAGTTTGGCTTGCCGATCTCAAAGGTGCGGCCTGAAAAAGTCCGTTGAGGCGGCCGGCGCAGCTCGGCAATAACCTCTGAAACGGTTACCGGAAGGTTTTTACCGGACCTGACGTAAAACGGCACGCCTTCCCAGCGCCACGTATCGACAAATAGTCGAGCAGCGGCAAATGTCTCGACTCCCGAATCGGGGGCCACGCCGTCTTCATCGCGATAGCCTTTGAACTGGCCCCTCACTAAACTATCCCTGTCAAGCGGCCGGATGGATTTAAAAATTTTGATGATTTCATCACGAATGGCATCATCATCACCGCCGATGGGCGGCTCCATGGCGATCAGGCCAACGACCTGAAGCATATGGTTCTGGATCACGTCCCGAATAGCGCCTGCTTCTTCGTAAAACCGTCCACGGCCTGAAACACCGAAGCTCTCCGCCATGGTTATTTTCACACATTTGATATGGTTGCGGTTCCAGAAGGGCTCCAGGAAAGAGTTGGCAAATCGAAAGTAGAGCAAATTCAGCACCGGAGCTTTGCCGAGGTAGTGGTCGATGCGATAGATTGACGATTCTTCGAAAACATCGTGCAACGTTTCATTCAGTGATCGGGCGGAAGCGAGGTCCCGACCGAACGGCTTTTCAATGACGACCCGGGCACCCAAAGCGCAGCCCGAGTTTCCCAATCCTTCTCCGACCGTGGAAAACATGCTGGGCGGGATTGCCAGATAGTGTGTCGGGTGTTTGGCGTCCCCCATGGCTTTGCGCAGCGCATCGAAGGTCGCCCCCTCGTTGTAATCGCCCCCGACATACTGCAGAAGGCTCATCAGCTTCTCAAAGGCAGACTTGTCAACGCCGCCGCCATACTCCTCGATGCTCCTGCGGGCACGCTCCCGAAGCTGTTCAATTCCATAGTCACCCCTGGCTACGCCGATGACCGGTGAATCGAGGGTTCCATGTTTTACCATTCCCTGCAGTGCCGGAAAGATTTTTTTATAGGCCAGGTCTCCCTTTGCGCCAAAGAAAACCAGTGCGTCAGATTTAACGGCTGTCATCATTTCCTCCTGTCCGGCGAAGCCGGAATTGAAGATTGAAAATTGAATATTTGTGGTGTCGCTTGGCTTCGTCTTCTATATATAATCGACAGGATACCTTAATTTTAGGCATTTTAGGCATTTTGCAACTTTAGGCATTTCTTTTTACCTGGCCTTCTCAACGGCATCCAGCAACTGGTCAAAGGCGACTTCAAAAATTTCGACCCCTTCTGCGAGCAATTTATCCGTCACCGCTTGCATGGAGATATCCGCCTCCTCAAGTTTTGTCATGGTTTCACGGGCCTCGTTCGCACCTTCGGTGAGGCTTTCGCGCAGCTTGCCGTGATCACGGAAGGCCTCGGCTGTCGCGGGTGGTATGGTGTTGACCGTCTGGGGGCCGATGAGTTCCTCAACATAAATGACGTCACGGTAATCGGGATTCTTGGTGCTCGTACTGGCCCACAGAATCCGCTGGGTTTGAGCGCCTTTGTCCGCGAGGGCCTGCCATCGATCGCCGCTGAATATTTCCCCGTAGCGCTGGTAGGTTAACTTGGCGTTGGCAATGGCGACTTTCCCCATTAAGCTCTGCAACAGAGACGTTTGATCGGAGCCGGACTGCAGCTTTTCTTCCAGAAGTTTGTCGATGGCCGAATCAATGCGGCTGATAAAAAAGCTGGCAACGCTGGCGACATGATCCAGGGGCTGTCCATCGGCCGCGCGCTTTTCCAGGCCGGCGATGTATGCTGTTGCCACCCGTTCGTAGGCATCCTGCGAGAAAAGCAGCGTCACGTTGACATTGATTCCGTCTCGGATTAATCGTTCAATCGCCGGAATTCCTTCGGGTGTGGCCGGAACTTTGATCATAAGGTTCTCCCTGGCAACTGTCTGCCACAGACGACGGGCTTCATCCAGGGTCCCGTCCATGTCGCGGGCGAGGTGCGGCGACACTTCCAGGCTGACATATCCATCCCGCTTTTTCGACTCGTCATACACGGGGTGCAAGGCATCGGCGGCGCCCTGTATGTCCTGAATGGCCAGCTGCTCATAGAGCGATTTGGCATCCTTGAACTGCGGTGACAGGGAATTAATTGATTCCTTGTATTCGTCAGTCTCGGCGATGGCTTTCATGAAAATGGCGGGATTTGACGTTATTCCCCGAACGCCGTCGTCTTTGATGTGCATAGCCATTTCGCCGCTCGTAATCAAGCTGCGAAGTATATAGTCCACCCAAAATGATTGGCCAAAATTGTGTAATTCCTGTAGTGGGTTCATGATGGTTCCTCCTTTTATTGAATCAGATGTCAGAAGTCAGAGGACAGAATTAGGTTTCAGGTTTCAGTGTTCAGGTTTCAGGCACAATGAGGTTTCAGGTTTCAGTGTTCAGGTGTCAGGGTTAGAAAAATGGTTTCAGGTTTCTGTGTTCAGTGTTCAGGTGTCATGGATCAAGGTCCTGAGTTCTAATTATTGGGTTAAAAGATTTGAAAGATCCAAATCCGGTTAACCCTGAACGAAGAACCCATAACGGGGAACCTCTTAAACCAATAACGAATAATAAATAACTGTTTTCTACTTCTGTTCTCTGTTCTCTTCGTGCCGCGGCGACGTGTCTCGTCGAAGCTCGAATAGCGAAGACGGAAGCCGTAATGCGAAGACGGGTCCTCTGTCGTCTGTTCTTTGTCCTCTGCCATCTGTAGTCTGTCCTCTATCGTCTGTCCTTCGTCCTCTGAAACCTGAACACTGAACACTGAAACCTATATATATTAGTATCTCCTCTCCAGCGCTGTAACAACTCCCATGTGTTATCTGTTTCTTTCCACCTGCGCTTTTGCCGCGGCGACCACCTGATCGGGGGTGAAGCCGTATTTTTTCTGGAGCTCTTTAAGTGGCGCCGAGGCCCCGAATGTTTTCATCCCCACGATGTGACCATCGATACCGGTATATCGGTGCCAGCCTAAAGTCGCAGCCTGCTCGACGCCGACGCGCGCCATAACCGAGGGGGGCAGAACGCTGTCCCGGTACTCCTGACTTTGCTGATCGAATAATTCCCAGGACGGCATGCTCACGACGCGGGCGCGGATCCCTTCTGTCTTCAACTGCTCGTAGGCATCGATACAGAGCGCCACCTCGCTGCCGGTGGCCATGAGCAGGACGTCGGGATTTCCACCCTCTGAGTCGGCCAGCACGTATGCGCCTCTGGCAACACCGGCTGCCGATTCGTACTTCGTTCGATCGAGTGTGGGAAGGGCCTGCCTTGTCAGAATCAACGCCACCGGCTCGTGCTTGAGTTGCATGATTACCCGCCAGGCTTCGACCACCTCGTTCGCATCCGCCGGGCGCATCGTGATCAGGCCGGGGATGGCGCGCAATGAAACCAGGTGCTCCACGGGTTGATGGGTCGGACCGTCTTCACCGACCCCGATCGAATCATGGGTAAAAACGTAAATAACCGGAATTTCCATGAGGGCGCTTAACCGTATTGCCGGCCGGGCGTAATCACTGAAGATCAGGAATCCTGCTCCGTAAGGTCGCACTTTGCTAACAGACATACCGTTGAGGATCGAACTCATGGCGTGCTCACGGACACCAAAGTGGAAGTTCCGTCCTCCCGGGTTTTCTGCCGAGAAATCACCCGCCTCCTCGAAAGTAAGGCGCGTTTTGGTCGAAGGCGCCAGGTCGGCTGCGCCGCCGATGAGCCAGGGCACCTTCCCGGCGATGGCATTGAGGACCTGTCCAGAGGCCGCGCGTCCCGCAACACCCTTTGGGTCAGCAGGAAACGGGGCCAAATCCTCGTCCCACCCTTCGGGAAGTTCGCGACGCTGCATCGAGCTGGCATGGTTCGCGAGGTCAGGATGCGCGTTCTGGTAATCCTCGAATTTTGATTTCCAGGCTTTATTCAGCTCCTGACCGCGCCTGCCGATTTGTTCCTTGAAATGTTCGTATACGCTGTCGGGCACGAGGAACTTCTCATCTTCGGGCCAGCCGTAGTTCTTTTTCGTTTTCCGGATCTCTTCCTCACCCAGGGGTTCGCCGTGGGCTGCGCTCGTATCCTGCTTGCTGGGCGCCCCGTAGGCGATGTGGCTGTCAACAATGATGAGGGTCGGCCTGTCAGCGGTGTTCCGGAACGTCTCAAAAGCCCGCTCCAGCATTTCCAGATCGTTCGCGTCACCGACACGCGTCACGTTCCAGCCATAACCGATGAACCGGACGGCCACATCCTCGGTGAACGTCAATGACGTGTTGCCCTCGATGGTGATCCGGTTGTTGTCATAGATCCAGCACAGATTGGAAAGCTTGAGATGGGCCGCCAGTGAGGCCGCTTCACCGGAAACGCCTTCCATCATACAGCCGTCGCCGGAAATGGCGTACACATTATAATTGAACAGATCAAAATCCGGTCTGTTGAAATAACTGCCCATCCACCGGCCGGCGATGGCCATGCCGACACTCGTCGCCAGGCCCTGGCCCAGGGGACCGGTTGTGGTTTCGATGCCGGAGGTCCAACGGTATTCCGGATGGCCGGGACATTTGCTGTCAAGCTGCCGGAAGTTTTTGATATCGTCGAGCTCAACCGATTGCCTGCCCAGCACCTCGTACGCGGGATTGACGGCCTTGACGCGGCAAAGATGCAGCATGGCGTACAGCAGCGTCGAGGCATGTCCCATTGACAGCACGAAACGATCGCGGTTGGGCCAAATGGGGTCTTCCGGGTCAAATCTCAGAAAGCGCTGCCACAGGCAATAGATGACCGGCGCCATCGCCATCGGCGTACCTGGATGGCCCGAGTTGGCCTGTTGAACTGCATCCATTGCCAGCGTGCGAATCGTATTGATGCATTGCTGATCCAGTTCTTTTTGTGATGATATATCCTGGGCGGTCATCGAATCTCCTCCTTATGTTCTTTGTTGAAATTGGAGTTTCCTCAAACGGAGAAATCGGGCACAACACTTCTTAATAGTCGCTATAATTCCGATATTTAACACCAGATTTAGTGGTGGAGCCAGAAAGGTTCTACCGACCCGGTGAGCAATAAACTAAGTTATAAAATGCGAAATACAAATATCGAAATACGAAACAAATACAAAAAAATAATGTTCAAATATTTAAAGAACGGTAAGCATTAGGTCGAAAAAAGTCTATCATTAAGTCGCTAAACAAACGAAATATCATATGGGATTAACAAGATTTCAGCAGAAGGGCCAGCACTACCATCCCGCGCATGTGATAAAAGTCTTCCCGGTGCATTTGGTTGCCGAACGCCGCCATGAAGCCCGGCGTGTTCGCTCGGCAATTATGTAGAGGATCGAAAATCGGACAACGTTACATAGTTAAGCGCGAAGAGTAGGAGAACCGCCTCCGGAAAAGAACCGTGTTTCCATAAGAGATTTAATGCTTTTTTTCGGGTTGTGTACTAAATTTAGGATAAACAAACCGCGTTTAGGATAAACGATATACAACAATTTATGTGCATGGCATTTGCTCAACTTAACGGAGGCAAAGGTCCATGACGTTAACATCCTTGATAAACTCATCCCAGAACCTGGGTCGATATATGTTATGGATCGGGCCTATCTCGATTTTGAACGCCTCTACAGCATGCATCAAAGCTTGGCGTACTCTGTAATCCGCAAAAAGACCAATACGCGTTTTGTCAGACTGTATTCTAACAAAGTTAATAAATCCACTGGTCTAAGATGCCATCAAGTGATTCGGTTATCTGGCTTTTATGCTAAAAAAGCTTATCCGGAAAAGCTTCGCCGAGTTGAGTTTTTTGATGTTGAAACCAGCAAAAGCCTAAATTTTTTCACAAACCAGTTTACTTGGTGTTTTCTTTCGATTATGTTAAATTAAAAAAAAAATAGTTTACAGAAATTTTTGAAAAAGAGGTCCAGGGAAAAGACCCTTTATTAAAACTGTATGTTAATCTGAAGAACGAAAATAATTCTGCTTATTAACGGCAAAAAATCATGGAAAAAATTATCAACATTCATATTAAGAAATTGCCGGAAGGTATCTATTTGGCTAAGCCCTTCATGCCCCGTTTCTACCTCGACACTATCTATGCAATCCTGAAAACTACCTATAGATAAAACAAATTAATAAGGTATCTTAACCATCAATTGGAATGAACCCATAGATGACCGATCCGCTAAATCGGACATTTCATCCGGGAGGATTGGCAGTAAGAAAATTGCGATTGAATTACGCGGAGTTACAAAGATTTTTAATCCAAATTCGGACCACGCCGTAATGGCCCTGGACGAGGTGTCGGTTTCCGTTCGAAACAATGAATTCTTTACCCTTTTGGGACCGTCCGGCTGCGGCAAGACCACCTTGCTGCGTCTGATTGGCGGTTTCGAGCATCCCACTCAGGGCCGGGTCCTGCTGGACAATCAGGATATCACTCTATTGCCGCCCCACAGGCGGCCTGTCAATATGGTGTTTCAAAATTACGCATTGTTTCCGCACCTTACGGTTGCCCAGAATATTGCTTTCGGATTGGAGATGCTTAACCGGAGAAAGGGCGAGATAAAGAAGGCGGTTGATGACATGCTGGATTTGGTTCGGATGACGGATTTCGGTTCGCGATCCGTGTCACAGCTATCCGGCGGCCAGGCCCAGAGGGTGGCGCTTGCCCGGGCATTGGCGCCCAGACCCAGGGTTCTGTTATTGGATGAGCCTCTGTCGGCCTTGGACCGCAAACTTCGCAAGGACATGCAGATCGAGCTCAAACGCCTGCAAAATGAAACGGGCATCACGTTTATCTTCGTTACGCACGACCAGGAAGAAGCCCTGATTATGTCGGACCGAATAGCCGTCATGAATCAGGCCCGTATCCTGCAAGTTGGGACCGCCCAGGGGATCTACGATCACCCGGCAGATCGATTCGTGGCCGGATTCGTGGGTGAATCAAACTTTCTTGATGCCGAGCTCATCAAACAAAATGATGATCATGGGGCCCAGGTAAAACTGGCATCGGGAACCGTTTTGACGGTGTCGACGCCCGCGTGGACAGTCCCCCGGGGACCGGTGACTCTTTGTGTGAGGCCCGAACATGCGTATGTGGTGGGCGCAGGGAAGGCGGCGGCTTTGACGGGCCGGCTGGAAAATATCGTCTATGTCGGCACAGACACTTACTATCATCTGCGTCTGCATGATGAGGAGGAATTCATAACCCGACAACAGAACCGTTCCGGCCGTCAGGTCGAATTCAAGATCGGTGATCACCTGGGGATCGTCATCCGGGAGAATGCCGTCCGAATTCTGAGAGGATAGCATGAGCTTGTGTGGTTGACGGTAGTACATCAGATATCTCGCAAAGATCGCAAAGTTTTGTATCAAGAAACGAAAATCTGGGCCTTTGAGCCGGATTACAGACAACGGGCTATGCCGTAACCCCAATTTAATTTAGGTTTCAGGTTTCAGTGTTCAGTGTTCAGAGGACCCGTCTTCGCTCTTCGAGCTTCGCCGCGGCTCGCAGAAGACAGATGACATAGGGCAGGGGGTTTCGATTGCGGATTTGGGATTGCGGATTGAAACGGCCGAAAACAGATAACCGAGGACAGACGGCAGAGGACCCGTCTTCGCTTTTCAGGCTTCGCTTTCAGCTACGGCCCGACACGTCGAGCTTCGCCGAGACACGTCGCCGCGGCAAGCAGTGGTCAGAGGACTGAAGTTAATTGTTATTGGTTATTATTAATTATTTTAAAAATCTGCGTAATCTGCGAAAACTTGTCCGGCGTAGCTTTACGCGAAGACTGATCTGTGGATTAAAAGTTTGTTTTGTTGCGGCTATGCCGCGCTGTGATATCAGCGGGCTCTGAGAGATAACAAAATATATCAATAGCCAGGCTGCAGAACAGATCAATATGTCAACTCAAAAACTAAACAGAGATGTTCGTGCTGAAAACCTCAAGAGCAGTTCAACAGCTCCCGGGTTGATAGAACGGCATGAACTCAGAAATAGATGGCTGATGTTGAGCCCAACGTTGGTGCTGATTTGTGGCATCGGTATTTTGCCGCTGTCAATTATCGTGGTCTATTCGTTTATGTCGCCGGGGTCCTATGGCGGCATCGAGTGGAAACCGACACTGGAAGCCTGGATTAATCTGCTTTTTGAGCGTGATATCTTTGACGAAAGCCTGCATCTGAATGTTGCGCACCTGAAGATTTTCGGACGGTCTATCAGTCTGGCCCTGTCGGCAACCTTCCTGACCCTCGTTTTCGGTTTTCCAATCGCGTATTTTATTGCAACGCGGCCCGTCAGACAAAAAGCGTTCTGGTTGTTTTTGGTTATACTGCCGTTCTGGTGCAATGTGCTGGTGAGAATCTTTGCCATGATGCTGTTCGTTCGCGACCAGGGATTCATCAATGATCTTTTGGTCAACCTCAATATTATCGAAAGTCCGCTGCGCATTTTATATACCAATGCAGCGGTGGGCATCGGATTGGTATATACCTATTTGCCGCTGATGGTCATGCCGTTGTATGCCAGCATGGAGCGGTTGGATTTTGGCCTGATAGAGGCCGGCTATGATTTGTACGGCAATCGCTGGTCGGTCCTAACCCGCATCATTATTCCGTTGGTGAAACCCGGGATCGTTGCCGGGTGCATCCTGGTGTTTATACCGGTTCTCGGCGCCTACGTGGTACCCCGTATTCTCGGCGGCGGCAAGAATCTGATGCTGGGCAGCCTGATTGCCAACCAGTTCGGCTCATCCCGGGACTGGCCCATGGGGTCGGTCCTGGCGCTTTTCCTGATAGCCCTGGTTATGATCGCTCTGATGGCTTACGTTCGCTTTACGGTCAGGAGTCGGGAAAATGGATAATCGCCACGCATCCATCCGCAGCAAACCGAATTTCGATATTCGGCGTATGCCCGGATTTACATTGATGGCATTTATTTGCCTGCTATGCCTGTATGGACCTTTGGTCATGATGGCGGCCTTTTCATTTAACGCGAGCCGCTCGGTAACCCGCTTCAACGGATTCAGCCTGCAATGGTACGAACAGGCGGCCAGTAATCCTTATGTTCAAGATGCGGCGCTGCTGTCCATCAAATTAGGGCTGGGAGCTACATGTATCGCCACGATCGCAGCCACAATGGCGGCAATGGCGATGACTCGCTCTAAACCATTTAAAGGCTATAACATTGTTCTCGGCGTTACCATCCAGCCCCTGATGGTCCCTGAGATTGTCATGGCGGTGGCTATACTGGCATTTTTCGCCTTGATCAAGCAATTCACCGGTATTCAGGGATTCGGCTATCTACTGTTAGCCCACAGTATGTTTTGTATCCCGTTTGCTTACCTGCCGATTCGGGCCCGGCTGGAAAGCATGGACCTGTCCCTGGAACATGCGGCGGCTGATCTTTACGCGACGCCATGGCAAATCTTTCGCAGGGTGACCCTGCCGCTTTTGATGCCCGGTATTCTGGCCGGCGCCATGCTGTCCTTTGTTGTGTCTCTGGATGACGTCATCATCAGCATGCTGGTGGCCGGTCCCGGTGAGACGACTCTGCCAGTGTTCATGCTGGGGCAGTTGCGCAGGGGATTTACCCCGGAGATCAATGCCATTTCAACTGTGCTGATCGCCGTATCCATATCGATCGTTTCGCTGGTCTTTATACTCACGATGAGGAAACGATGATGGATTCCCTGCCGCTATACCAGGGTTTTCTATTCCAAATCGAAAATGCACATCGTCGGGGGGCAGAAAGAAATGGCTATGGCGTAGATCAAGGTCATGGAGTGCTGACCTCCGGCTCCGCTTCCAGCCCCGCCTCCGGCTCGTAGACGTGAGCCTGCGGGTCGGAGAGTAGGACTTACAGGCCGGAGGGTAGAGCCTACGGATCGGAGAGAGCAATGGAGTGGAGATAATTTCGGACTTTAGATTGCGGCCTCCGGCCCGTAGGCGGCATAGGGGCCTACGCCCCGGAGGGATTGCGCATCTGTGGTATTGCTTCAGGTTTCGCCTTCGACTACGACCCGACAGGTCGCTCGATCATTATTATGAATGACACAATCCATTATTCGAAGTTGGACGTTGAGCATTTAATCTGCCAGAGGTTTACCCGCCTTTGGATGGCAGACAGGTTCTTGCTCGCCTCCGGCGAGTTGGACGTTGATTTTTCGTCTCTTACTGTCTGTCGTCTGGCTTCTGACTTCTGACTTCTGACCTCTGACTACTATCTCCTGAACACTGAACACTGAAACCTGAAAACTTTGTTCCTCCTAACACCTTAAATCACCACTAGGTTTCAGTTTCAAGTCCCAGTTTGCGGAGACCTTCGATGAGATCTTCGACAATGTCTTCGAATTTCATGTATTTTTCCATCAGGATACGGCCACGCCGGTTAAAGTCAGGTTTAAGCTTCAGCAGGGTGCGTACACAGGCCCGGCCCTCCTCCATTCTTCCCAAATGGCTGTAATTAGCCGCTTTAAATATCCATTCCCAAAAAAAGTCCGGCATCGTGAAATGAAGAATTTCCTGGTAAGCCTTTTCGTAGTTGCCCTGTCGAAACCAGTTCAGAAACAGCGGGTGTCGGGCCCAGGGGCGATAATAGGGATTCAATTTTATGGCCTTGTTTATCCAATTGACACCCCTTTCCCATCCGCCTGCCAGGGCCATCAACCAGCCCATACCATCTAAAACCATAATAGAGTTGGGGCACAAATTGTAGGCCTTCTCGGTTTCGTAGCGTGCTTCCTGAATTTTGTTCTGCATAAATAGGACGTATCCAAGTATCATCCGGGCACGGCGGTTGGTCGGATCGAGACTGACCCCTTTTCGGGCATATTCTACTGCCTTTTCAAGGGGTGTGGGTATATCGACAATTTCTAAGCCATAATTGTCGGCATATTGAGCGGCAAGCATGGACCAGGTCTGACCGTATTCCGGTTGCCGGGTGGTTGCGTGTTTTAATGCCTGAATGGCACGCGCCATAGTATTTGGGGTGAGCCGGGTGTCACTCTCCCAGAAGCGAAGCATCGCTTCATAGGTCGTTGGGTCCGGCGTTGTTTTGCATTTAGAAATCTCGGCCATGTGACGGGTGATGGCGGCATTATCACCGGCCACACGGACGGCAACTTCGCTGGCGACGTCTTCTTGAAACGAAATCATGCCGGCGGCTTCAAAGTCACCCTGATACTTGCCCGACCAGAGTTGAATGCATCTTCTGGCGTCGCACAACCTGATCGCCACCCTGATGCTCATCGGGTCGCGACGAACACTTCCGTCAATTACAAA
>JASJCE010000078.1 GCA_030066155.1 Desulfobacterales bacterium
GGGAGAGTAATGTGGCGAAAAGATTTGAAAGGATCATTCTTTAATTTCGGGTATGGAATCCAGATGGTATGCGTTTCAGTCTATGAGGAATCGAAATCGAATACTCCTGAGGTAAAAGATCTGCGAAAGCATCCAAGGACGCCTTACTCTAAAAACGTACGATTTAGCACCCATGACGGAATATATGCGGGCAAAACCAAGAACATCAGTGCATCCGGGATTTTCATCGCCACGGAAGAGAAATTGGAAGTTGGACAGATAATAAAATTGAATCTTCCTCTCAAAAAGGACAAAACAGCAGAAATAGTTGGGAAAATTGTGTGGTTGAATGAGGAGGGCTTTGGCCTCGAATTCCAGGAGGTAAAATGATGTGTTGATTTGTATATTGATACTTCAGGGTTCGTCACACAGATCACCCCTGCCATCACCATCGCTATCGGCTTGATCGTCATTTGCAAGCCCGGGGCAGTTGTCTAGCTTATTACACCATTTGTCGTTATCGTCATTATATTTTGCACATTCTGCCCGTTCCCACATGCGAATATAGATCTCAGCAGAGTTAAATAGGGGATCCAGGGTGAGAGGTATTTTCTCTGATCCAGGATCAAGCTTTGCGTTACGATGTTCTAAAATATTTGCAAAGTCTCGCATCAAGTCCGGCAGCAGACCTACATGAGCCAGACCATCTATGTTAAAATCGAAAGTTCTAGTTCCCGTTACCTGCTTTTCGAATATTGTGCCCTTGGCAATACTCTTCGTACAAATATCATCAAAATTAAAGGGATATTCAACAATTTGATCGATATTGCAGTCTTTTAAAAATGTTTCGTCTATAAAAGCAGAATTGGCAACGTATCCACCATTTTCTGATTTAAACCGCGGTCCCGCCTGAACTGTCGCCCCGCCCCAATCGGTAGAAAAGCCGATCCCGGGGTATTCCGATGTGTGATAGTTACCCCCAGTCATTTTTCTAACAATATATTCATACCGATGCAGATAATTCAATGATGAGATCTTTCCTTTGGAAAGTTTATATAGAGATACGATACCGCCCAATTCGCGGATTCGATCAACTTCTTCACCTGTTAAATCCCACTCCTTGATTTCAAATCGATCTTCCTCCGGTAATGGCTTGCCACCGGGCGTTTTCTTGTCATTCAGCTCTTTTTCCAGTTCAGCAAAACCCGAGTGGCTTGAAACCAGCGGATACGGGGTCGGCAAGTACGTCTCGGCCAACTGAAATACGCTCTGCCTCATTTTATAGGACATATGATCAAGGTCGATTATCATTCCGTTTTCCATCATCTCCTTGATCAGCACCTCACCCATGGGCATAAGACCGACTTTGTTACACGTAGCTGCTCCTTTGTTGCGTTCGTCCACGACGATGTTCTTATCCAGATCAATGGCTAGATCCAAGAAAAAGCCTGTAATTAGATCCATCAGACTGCTATCACCTGTCTTTAGTGCATTAACTGCATTAACTAGATCGTAATTGTAATCTGGATGTTGACAGTCTTCGGCTGTAAATGGCTCACCTGTGGCTGAATAATTGGAGAAAGCCATGAAACTGTTGTAAAGAGCGGCACCACCAAATTTATTATTGTAAGCGTGCATGGGGAATATATGCCGCACTCCTAAAGCTTTATAATAAAGCAGATGTCTTTTAATGCTTTCCTCAGTACAGTGGCCCGCTTCAGGTTTACACTCGAAAAGCGAGTCCACTTCTATCCCGAGAACAACGGCCATAGCGCCACTTTCGATAATTTTGCGGGCCTCGCCAGGAGACTTCGCAATGCGGAACCAGCCATTATGGTTCTTTTTGCCGTCATTTTCTAAATCGATATCTTCTTCAAGCTGGTACGCGGCATCGATCTGGCGCGTCACTGCGAACGTGTCCGTTGTATTGAGGGCTAAATCATCATCCTTTTTATCCCATTCCCGCTTTCTCGTGATAGATTGACCGAAAGGTCTTTTGGGATAAAACCCATCACTCAAGGTTTCGTTGTTCACGGCAAACATGACCAGCAGGCGCAAGCCGCCAAGGTAGGCACGTTCCAGCCATTTATAGTACATCTGCTGGTGCCATGCCGAGTTATGTTTCGGCCAGCTTACAAACGAGGGATAACCATGTTTATCATGTTTTCCTTCACGATTTTCGACAAATAACGATGCCGGAGAATTCTTTTGACCGTGTACATCCCACCAGCATTTAGTCGTAAACGGTGGCCAACACCCTGAGGGGGTCAACCTTCCAAACGTCCAGTTATAAGTTCGGAAATCCTGGGTTCTATCACAAGGCGCGAGTGCCTTGCTGATCCCATCCGGGTGATGGGGGCAGCCCCATAAAGTGGCGCCACCATAGGCCAGATTGGCGAACATATGCGTATGAATGTCAGCAATGCCACGCAGGGGTTTATCCGGTTCCTGGATGGGCGCTTTCTCTATCGGGTTGTTGGAAGAATCATAGCAGTCGCAGTCTGGCTCTTGACTTAGCCCCATAGATGGCGTCAAAGGAATGATGCAACACAGAAAAACCAATGAACAAGACAGGTAAATATTCGCTTGCATTATAATGATTTACCGTCCAATACATTTCGAGTTGTCTCGGCCATATCCTTTTTGAGTACCGGCTTAGATATAAACGCCCGAATACCCATTTCTTTGGCTTGTTGTTGCGTAATCCTCGAGCTGTATCCGGTGCACAGAATAATGGGGGTTTCCGGACTGATTCGGATGATTTCACTTGCCAATTCATCGCCCGCCAAACTCGGCATTGTCATATCGGTAATGACCAGGTCAAATTCGTGCGGCTTGGCCTTAAACAATTCCAGGGCCTCGATACTGCTGGTCCGGGCCGTCACCTCATAGCCTAAAGATTCGAGAGCTAGTTTACCGATGTTAACCAGAGCCGGTTCATCATCGACCAAAAGGATGCGCTCGGCTCCGGTAGCAATCGGCGCTTCAGATCGGATTTGCTTTTCCAACCGCCTTTCAACGGCAGGAAGATAAATTTTAAATGTAGACCCCACCTCGGGTTCACTGGAAACGGTTATTGCACCATTATAGCTGCCGACGATGCCGTGAACGACGGACAGCCCCATGCCGGTCCCCCGCCCTTTATCTTTGGTGGTGAAGAACGGGTCAAAAATCCGATCCATTACATGGGGCGGCATGCCATGCCCGCTATCCCTGACCGATAATTCTAAATAGGAACCGGGTTTCAGGCCGGGATGCTTGGCCGTGAAATATGCTTCAAGTTGGACATCAACCAGTTTGACCTCCAGAACACCGCCTTTTTTTTCCATTGCATGTCCCGCGTTGGTGCAAAGGTTCATTATAACCTGGTGAAGTTGCGTCGGATCAGCGATAACCAGAGAACTGCTCTGCATATCCTGTTTGATGTCAATGGTCGTCGGCAGGGTCGCCCGCAGAAATTTGATCGCTTCTCTGGCAATGCGTCTTACCTGAACCGGTTTGCGATCCTGTTCGACTTGGCGGCTGAAGGCCAGAATTTGTTTGACCAGGTTTTTGGCGCGCTCGGCGGCTCGCAGAACCTCCTGTAAATTTCGATATTGATCGGTCACTTCTTCAACATCATTCAAGACCAATTCGGTATAACCAATAACGGCGGCCAGAATATTGTTGAAATCGTGGGCGATGCCGCCGGCCAGGGTGCCGATCGCCTCCATTTTTTGGGCTTGCCGGAGGCGGGTTTCAAGTCCTTCCTTTTCTGCCTCCATCATCCGCTGTTCGGTAATTTCCGTAAGAACGTTAATCAAACACTTCTGGCCTTCAAATTCAATCGGATCCGCGGACCAGAGCATGATGTGGTCTTTACCATCCTTAAACCGCATCTTCATTTCCAGATTCCGAAAGGATCCATCCTCCCGGAATTTTTGAATGGCCCGTTGCCGGTCTTTTGCCGGATCAAGCCAAAATCCAAGGTCAAAACTCGTGCGGCCGATCGCTTCCGACCGCGTGAAGCCCGAGATTTTGGAAAACGTATCATTGACTTCAAGAAGTCGGCCTTCCTCGACAGTCGTTATGGATACCCATACCGGGCCGGCTTGAAAGGCCTTAGAAAATTTTTCCTCTGAAAGGCGTACGGCTTCCAACGCTTGTTTACGAGCCGTAATGTCCAGGGCTGTGAACGTAACGCCCTTGGATGGATCAGCCGCATCAATCGGGGTGGAGCTCAACAGAACATCAATAATGGAGCCGTCTTTGTGTTGCCAGCGCGTTTCGACGGTACCGGTTCCCTTTTCTCGGATCTGTGCGTATTTATTTTCGCCAACCCAATCATATTCCTTTTCATCCGGATACAGTATTCTCGCGCTCTGCCCGATAAGTTCATCGGAGGTGTAGCCCACCATCTGGCACAGCCGATGGTTGACCCGACGCAGGATCCGATTCGTCGTCATTCCGATGCCTGTTGGTGCCGCGCGAAAGATGCTCTGTAAAGTGGCTTCTCTTTCTCTTAGCGCTTGTGTCGCGCGCCGACGATCGGTCACATCCATACCGACGGAAAGAATTTCGGAAACATCTCGATTCGGGTCTAAAATAGCCTTGTTCGTCCATGCAATCCATACCCGCTCACCATTTTTTTTAATATTCTCGTTTTCATTGTGAAGATATCGCATCGGATTTTGGACGATGTCCTTGATCATGGCGCTTAGATCACGCCCGGAGGATTCTGTCTCAGGAACGATCGAACCTATAACGTTTCGGTCAAGAATTTCCGTTTCGGTGAATCCGAAAAAACTTTGGGCAAATTCATTGAAAAATGTTATGCGCCCCTGGATGTCGAACCTCAGGATGATGCTGTTTGCATGCTGGACGAGTTCTCGATATTTCTCTTCGCTGGCGCGCAATGCCTCATCGGCCTTTTTTTGATCTGTAATATCCCGACCCGTGCATAGTATATACTCAATTGAACCGTCCGGTCTTTTGAGGATAGAATTTACCCAGCTAATAAGACGTTTGCTGCCGTCTTTTGCTACCCAGAAATTCTGGAATTTGTCAGGAAGTCCCTTTTCAATGACATCCGTAATAGCCGACTTTACCCCTTCTCTTTCTTCAGACGTCAGAAGGATATCCCAAAACGGCCTATCGCATACCTCTTCGAAACGATAGCCTGAAACCTTCTCGCTGGACCGGTTGAATTGAACGATATAGCCATTCAGATCGATAACCACAACCAGCGAGTCAATCCAATACAGCACTTCACCGATCTGAGACCGCTCTTTGTGCAGGGATTGGATCTCATCCCTGAGATCAGACATGTCTTTTTCCAACTCAGCAATTTTGTGCTTTAAAGCCTCGTTAGTATCATTAGATACCATTCAAGTGCCCCTTCCCACAAAAAATTATAACTGTAATCTGGGACAATTTTAACACATGGCGCTTTGCATATAAAGATTTTAAAGAAATGAAGACAGGATGTCCCCATTTTTCACTCACCCGTATATATAAAGCAGCCGCAAAACTTCGTTTCGGGCTGCTAAAATTATTGACATACCATGCAATTTTCATTACACAAATTACGATATAGATCGACTTTTCACATCTTCTCCTCCACGATTCTAGTGAAACTGACGGTTGAATTATCCTTCAGCTCATTGGGAAGCTGTGCGGTTCCGGATCCGCCCCCAAACGTAAAAGTTAAAGCGTAACATTTTCTTTATAGAATGATTGTCCTAAATCTTTTTTGTTCATGATTTCTGGTGTCTAAATCAGTTCAGACTGGGACACCGCTTGACAAATTCAGATTTGTCCGGTTTTCAGGCATCGAATTTAACCGGCTTCCGATGGAGGTTATGCCATGGAAAAGAAATGGGTCTATTTGTTCAATGAGGTTGAGCTTATCGAAAAACAAACCGGAGGTGACTGGCACCGAGTCCGAGATTTGTTGGGGGGCAAGGGGGCCAATCTGGCGGAAATGGCACGCATTGGCCTACCGGTGCCGCCGGGCTTTATCGTAACCACTGACGCCTGTAATGCATTTTTGAAGGTTGGGGGTACTTTTCCGGACGGGATGTGGGATCAGGAATTGGCGGCATTGCAGGCGATAGAATCATCTGTCGGAAAAAAATTCGGGGATGCCCAAAACCCGCTTCTGATCTCCTGCCGTTCCGGCGCGAAGTTTTCAATGCCTGGCATGATGGATACGGTTTTAAATATCGGTCTCAATGAAGAAACCCTTAACGGCATGCTCAAATTATCCGGTAACGAACGCTTCGTTTACGATAGCTATCGGCGCCTTGTCCAGATGTTCGGCAGTGTTGTAATGGGCTTACCCGATGAACTTTTTGAAGAAGTCCTTGCGGCCGTTCGTCATAAAAAGGGGATTCACTCGGATACCGAGTTGACCGCCGAAGATTTACAAGGGATAACGGCCGAATTTAAAAAAATTTACAAACACCATACACATCAGGCTTTTCCTGACGATCCCTATGAACAATTAAAGCGGGCGACAGAAGCTGTTTTTAAAAGCTGGAATGGCAAACGGGCAATCGATTATCGCAATGCGGCCGGTATAGCGCATGATTTTGGCACCGCGGTTAATATCGTAACCATGGTTTTCGGCAACCTGGGGGATGACTGCGCTACCGGGGTAGCTGTAACCCGCAATGCCACAACCGGAGAAAAAATCATCGAGGGCGATTATCTCATCAATGCCCAGGGTGAAGATGTCGTCGCCGGTACTCGCCAGACTGAAGATATCCAGGAAATGAGAGCCGAGATGCCCGACGTCTTTGCCGAATTCGAACAAATCGTTGATAAGCTTGAAAAGCATTATCGTGAGATGCAGGACGTGGAATTCACTGTCGAAAAAGGCAAACTATGGATGCTTCAGACCCGGGACGGCAAACGCACCGCTCAAGCCGCGGTGCGCATTGCGGTGGATATGGCCGAAGAAGGCCTTATAACCCGTGAGGAGGCCGTAATGCGTATCGCGCCTGCTCAAATAGATTTCTTTTTGCATTTGCAATTTGATCCCCGGGCGAAACGGAAGGCCACGGACGCGAATACCTTATTGGCCGGTGGATTGAATGTTTCACCCGGTGCGGCAGTGGGAATGGTGGCCCTTGACGCCGACCGGGCCGAAGAGTGGGCAAAAAATCAAGGCAAGCATGTGATTATGGTCCGACCCGAGACCAAACCCGATGATGTCCACGGCATGCTGGCAGCAGAGGGCATTTTAACCTGTCGCGGCGGCCGAACCAGTCATGCGGCTTTGGTCGCACGGCAGTTCGGCAAGCCGGCCGTTGTCGGGGTCGCAGCCCTTGAAATCGATTTCGCTAACCGCCAGATGTCCGTTGGTAAAATCCTTATTAAGGAAGGGGACTGGATATCCATTGACGGTGCGACGGGCGAAGTTTTTCTTGGGAAATTGGATACCATTGTACCGGACATCAAAGATCCATGGTTGCTTAAGCTTTTGTCATGGGCTGACGAGTTTCGTCGACTGGGGGTTTGGGGCAATGCAGACTATCCGGCTGATGCACGGCGTGCGCGGGAATACGGGGCCGAAGGTATCGGCCTGTGCCGCACCGAACATATGTTCTTCGAGGCCGATCGCCTGGTCGAGGTTCAAAAAATGATCATGACCGATCTCCAACACGAGCGTCAGGAAGCCCTTGATGCAATTCTGCCACTTCAACGCGACCAATTTGCGGGCCTGTTCCGGGCAATGGATGGATTGCCCGTCATTATTCGCTTGATCGATCCCCCATTACATGAATTCCTGCCGGACCCGTTTGACTTGATGCAAGAACTTGCCGACTTGAAGATTCGTCTCCAACAGGCCCCCAACCTGGCCCAACTGGATGATGTATTGCAGCAGATACGGCTAAAGGAAAATCTGCTCAAGCGTGCCATCAGCCTGCGGGAGAACAACCCCATGTTGGGTTTGCGCGGGGTTCGGCTGGGAATCATCATACCGGAATTAACCGTCATGCAAGTTCGGGCAATTTTTGAAGCAGCCTGTCTGGTAGCCAAAGAGGGCCTGGAGGTGCATCCGGAGGTCATGATTCCCTTGACCAGCCACGTCAATGAATTGAGGGTCCAGCGCCAGGCGTTGGAGTCGGAAGCCCAAGCCGTGATGGCGGAACAGGATACCAAAATAGATTATAAATTCGGAACGATGATCGAAATTCCCCGAGCCGCTCTGACAGCAAATGAGATTGCCGAATACGCCGAGTTTTTTTCCTTTGGAACCAATGACCTGACGCAGACGACCTATGGAATATCAAGGGATGATGCGGAAGCCGGCTTTTTGATTCAATATATTTCTTCCGGCATTTTACCCGAAAATCCCTTTACGACGATCGACGAAGACGGTGTCGGGGAATTGATGAAAATTGCCGTCGCAAAGGGGCGCGCCAGAAAAAAAGATCTGGAATGCGGCATCTGTGGTGAACATGGCGGAGATCCAAAGTCCATTCAGCTTTGTCACAGGATGGGACTGACCTATGTTTCATGCTCACCCTTTCGAGTGCCCATCGCCCGCCTGGCTGCCGCCCATGCTGCGCTGCAGGAAGAACAAAGAACGTGAGACCAGATGAAAAAATTCAAAGGTCCTGGTCTGCCGGTACGGCTAAAACGCGCGGCAACCGGACGTGATCCGGCTGCTCCAGGATAAATCGAACGACTCTGGCAATGTCCTCCGGCTGCAACGGCTGCGGTATATTCAGTTTCTGAGCGGGCGGAACCGGCCAATCGCGGTGGAGATCGGTTTTGACCAGGCCGGGTTCGACAGCCGCAACCCCGATGCTGGTTCTGGAGAGCTCTATGCGCAGGGCTTCCGTCAGGGCTTCGATCGCGAATTTGGTTCCGGCGTAGGCACCGGCAGTCGGTCTGACCTTGGTCCCGAGAACACTGGATGTATTCAGGAGGTAGCCGGATCCGGTTGATTTAAAATGTTTGACGGCCACGTAGGCCATTCGAAATGCAGCTTCGACATTGACCCGCACCATGTAGGACATGGCATCGATATCGATATCGTCGATACTGCCCACCGTTATAATCCCCGCATTGTTAAAGACGATATCACAGCGACCAAAGGTGTCCAGGGCTGTTTGGAGCAGATTTTGCGGCATTTCATTCTGACTAATATCACCCGCCAGAATGGCGGCGTATTTCAATTCGTCCTTTAGCTCCTTTAAACGGTCTTCCCTACGACCGGTCAAAATAAATTTGACGCCGACTTCGTTCAGGTTGATTGCGACGGCCCTTCCGATCCCGCTGCTGGCACCGGTGATAATGGCAACTTTATCCTTTAGATCCATTGCAGCCTCCTTATATGTTGTGGATGTGTTTTAAAATCAGAAAACCGAAAGCCAGGGATGAAATCTATTGCTTTTCTCGATGATCAAACATACTATTTAACCGTTGTGAGCAAGACAATCAAGTTTTAAAACGTTGCGCAAGATTTCATGCAAACATCTGAACTCAGCGTAGTGCAAGAAGGGTCACGAATCAGATTTCCTATCCTCAAAGAAATTAATCATGCACAATCCAAGAGAAAAACGCCGAAACCGACGTACAAATCAAACCAGGGTGGTTACCCTGGAGTCCTTGGATATCGGTATTGATGAAAACTCACGGATGATTAACTGCAGTGAAAGTGGCCTGCATGTTGAAACCGACCGCGTCTTGCAGCCGGGATCGGATGTTTTCATTCGAATAAAAGATTTTTCCCATAATCAAAGTGAATCCTATAAATGCCATCATGCTAAAGTCATATGGGGAAAGCGGCTGACCAACGCATCTTTCACATATTGTTATGGCGTGAAATACATCGTCCCCTCCAAAAAAAAGAATTCACCGAATCATGATCCGGTTCGGAGAGCGGAACTGAGAAAATATCCCAGGATAAAATGTAGTAGGCCAGCGATTATGGATTTGGGGGATAGAACTTACAATTGCGTAATCAGCGATATCAGCCGCAATGGGTGTTTCGTTGAGAGTAGGGAACCGTTGAACATCAGGCAAGTATTCGACCTGGTTATTCCCGGCTCCAAATTCAGCAATAAAAATATATTGCGGGTTGAAGTTGCGCGGCTGAGTCCGATTGGGGTCGGGGTCAGGTACAAAGGTGTCCTGAAGAAAGACGCCTCACCCTAACGAAACCGACGGCGAAGCTGACCTGCGATTTGCGGAGTGAAACTGTCAGTACCGCGGCTCATTTAACAGCGAAGGGGCTTCCCGGTCGAATCCAGGTCTCGTGTGAAACTTCATCAATGTAATTTATCACCGCAGAGGTCGCAGAGCGACGCAGAGATTATTTAAATATGCTTTCTCAGCGTTCTCAGCGAACTCTGCGGTAAATTCTTTAAGTTTCTTTATAGATCAGACTGGCCGTTTTCTTGGCCCGAGGCGGCGCTCGTGTGAAACCCATACAT
The DNA here is from genome assembly GCA_030066155.1 of Desulfobacterales bacterium. Lineage (GTDB taxonomy): Bacteria > Desulfobacterota > Desulfobacteria > Desulfobacterales > JAFDCJ01 > JAFDCJ01. The sequence continues at coordinate 10,410 of JASJCE010000078.1, forward strand.
TGCTGCAGGACAATTATCGCTTCCAGAAAAGGGGAGAACTTCCCACTAAAGTGAAATGTCTGCTCCGGACCTACCTGCCAGACGGCAAAAGACGCTTCCAATAGATTCCGGTTTGACAATCGGTATTCAGATATAATTGTATTCGTTAGACAGAATATAGCGAATTCCCGTTACAGAGCAGTACCGTATCAGAGCCACTACAGTACCGCAGTCCTTAAAAGTGATCATCCTAAACTATCAGACCACAGGAGGTGGGCATGTCAGGTAAACGAATATTTATCAGTGATATCCATCTGGGCGATGACGACCGCTACGACGATCCGGTCGAAAATCGACGCGCGCGATTCATCCCTGCCGAACATGGCAGACGCCTGTTAAGCTTTCTCGACAAACAGATCATTGAAAAAGCGGATGGCATCAAAGACCTCGTCCTGTTGGGGGACGTGTTTGATACCTGGGTATGTCCCTTCGATGCCCTTCCGCCTACATATGATTCGATTTTCAACAGCCGAAAGAATGAACCGCTGCTCGACCGCTGGCGGCAGATCGCCGATTCCAATATCAATCTGTACTATGTTAACGGCAATCACGACTACGATCTGACAGAAGCCCGGCTGCAGGCGGTGATTCCGGGAATCATCACCAAACCTGATGGCTACGAAGATCAGGAATTGGGGGTACATGCGGAGCATGGCCACCGCTTTACCCTTTTCAACCAGAGTTACCCGGACGTGGCCGACGGACTTCCGATTGGCTATCCAATTACCCGTCTGGCAGAGCACCTGGGCGGCTACGTCAGAGGTTTTAAGGATTTGATCGGCTATATGGACGAAGCATTCGACCTGGTAACCGGACGGGCAAATATTTTCGAAGCAATCCTTGAGGGACTGGCCGAGCGCGCGGGTGCCGAGCAGATAAAAATGTCCGCGCAAGAGGTGATCTCCGTCGATGAAGTTAAATCCCTGTACAAAAATATGGAATACCATGACCAGCCGTTCAAGGTCGGGAGAAAATTGGCCAGCGAGGGAGATCTGGAAAAATTCGGTGACCGGCTGAGTGAGAAGCACGGTCACAAAGTTGTCGTCTTCGGCCACACCCATACCGCCAAGATTGACAAGGATTCCCTGTTCGTCAAAGACCGGGTGTACGTCAATTCGGGCAACTGGTGCGGCAAGGAAGCGCATTGCGTGGTTGTCGAGCCGGGCGAAAACGGGAAAACTGCAGCATCCTTACTTTGCATTGATTCAGGCGGAGAAATCGTCGGTGACGAAAGCCGCAGGATCCTTGTATAGCGCCACTTTTGACGGTCCGACTACGAGGACAATTTTTTGAAAGCCGTTGAGATCAATCGGTACGGTCCGGCCGGCGTATTGAGTTTGAATGAAAACGTGCCGATGCCGGAAATTGCCCCTGACGAAGTGCTGGTCCAAAACCGGGCGTCCAGCGTCAACCCGATCGACACCCTGAAACGGACCGGTTACGGGCGATCTATTTTTGCCAGGAAAAGACGTCGGGAATTTCCCTGGATTATGGGCAACGATGTCGCCGGGGTCATCATTCAAACCGGGGCCAAGGTGTCAAAATTCAACCTACATGATGAGGTCTTCTGCGCATTGAGCGGCTTTGGACCGGGCGCGTGGGCAGAGTACATCGCGGTACCGGCTGATATAGCGGCAATTAAACCCCTTAACCTGAGCTTTGAGGAAGCCGCGTCAATTCCATATGTCGGCCTGACTGCGTGGGCTGCGCTGGCGGGTCGGGGCGGTCTGTCACCCGGGAGCGGATCCGGCAAGAAAGCACTGGTGCATGGCGGCTCGGGTGGCGTCGGCAGTTTCGCCATCCAACTCCTGAAAGCATGGGGGTGGTTTGTTGCAACTACCTGCAGTACGCGTAATGTGGCGCTTGTGAAAGCGATCGGGGCGGATGAAATTATTGACTACACAGCGATTGACTTCTCCGATGAACTGAAAGGCTATGACCTGGTGTTTGATACGGTTGGCGTCAAGGTATCTGGGTATGAGGAGCGTTCCATCGCGGTATTGAAGCCCAATTCGAGTTCGACGTATATCAGCATCGTTCACCCGCTTGTCAGATCTCTGGACCGCTATGGATTTTTATTCGGTGGATTGATCGCGGCATCGGACCTGGTCAGGAAAAAGATTCGTCATCGAAAAATAGGCTATCACTGGTCGATATTCAAACCCGACGGCCGGGCCCTTGATAAAATACGGCCGCTGATCGAATCCGGCGCCATCAGGCCGGTTATCGATAAAACCTACACCCTCGAACAGATGCCGGAAGCTCATCAGTACGTCGAGAGCGGACAGGCCCGGGGCAAGGTCGGGATTCGCATTTAAAACTACTTTGATCTCCAGAAATCATCGTCCGCCCAATCCCAGGTGGATTTCGCTCTAGGATTTCTTTTGCGACTGCCACTTCTGTTCAGATCCACCAGTTTATCCACCCATATTTCCTGCCGCCGGCGTTCACCATGCACCCGAACCAATCTGTATGCGTGTCTGACTTTCACCGCATAGTAAACATTCGGCATAAAATAATATTCGCCGTCCGGCATCACGAGAACAAAATCGTTCTCCAGTGCAATATGGTTATCATCGTTTTTGCACTCAACCTTAAAATGAGTGCAGCCAGCCCCTTTGATAATGCCTTCGAGCTGAACTCTCTCGCCTGCATCTGCTTGGGAAGCCGTCAGCACAGTGATTACTGCCCACAGCCCAATACAGATCAGGGGTGAAATGCTTTTTGATTGCAGTTTCATAACATGTAAGGTTGTCACCACAATCGATATTGCAATGATGAATATGCAAATTTCTCCATGAAAGAACTCGAATTAAGTGCATGTTCAGGGAGCAATCATATTTGCCCCCGGAACATGTAATCATAATATTTGTTTCATTTTTGAAAGATTTGGTTATTGTTATTTTGGTTTTTCCTTAGCTCCTTCCGCCTGTGCGGCTGCGGCAGCCGCTGCAGCACCGGCTATGGTAGCTTTTTTATCAGGTTCTCCGGCTGATTCATCCGGGGGCAGGTAAACCGTCACATTGCGATGAGCAAATTCAATGCCGTTATCCCTGAAAGACTCCTGTATCATCCGGAACACCTCCCGCCGGATGACAAATTGCTCTCCGGGAATCGTCTTGAACTTTAACCGCATGATCATAGCGGAGTCGTCCAATTCTTTGACCCCCTGGGACTTAATTTTATCCAGCAGGTTGGGCCCCATTTCCGGGTCTTGTGCTATTTGAACGTTAATCTTTTTAATGATTTTGCGGACTTTGTCCACATTGGTGTCATAGCGAACACGAAAATCAAGCTTGGTAATGATGTAGTCACGGCTCATATTCGTTACCGTGCCCATGCTGCCGAAGGGTATGGTGTGCACCGGGCCCCGGGCGTTACGAAGCCTTAGCGAGCGCAAGGAAATATGTTCCACCGAACCTTTCGTACCACTCGTTTCTATAAAATCGCCCACCCGGAAAGCATCATCGATCAGAAAGAATACCCCCGCGATGATATCTTTGACCAGTGTCTGGGCACCAAACCCGAGGGCCAGGCCGAACACGCCGGCACCGGCAATCAAGGGTCCGATGTTGACACCCAAAGACGCCAGAATGATCAAGGCGACCATGACAAACATGACGGTAAGCACAAACTTACGCAGCAACACCAACAGGGTCCCCATGCGGGAGCCGCCGGCACCGCCCTCCTCAGCTTCCCCGTCATCATCGGGCATTTCCTCTTTGATTTTTTGATCGATTCTGGCTTTGATCAGCTGCCAGGTGATAAAGCTTAGCAGAAGTATCAGTAAAATGCTCAAGGCACTGCGGGTAAACATGCGGCCAACTGCAATGTCAATCCCCCACAGTCTCAAAGCGCCGAAGAAAAGAAAGACAACCAAAAATATACGAAAAAAACGTCGAATCATCGGAACGTAATTCGCGATATCCATTTTGGCGGCGGCTTCCGGCTGTTCCTCGTCTTCCGGTGGCGCATCGCCGCTCAGATCAATCGTTTCACGAGATTCACCCGAAGCGATTTTCAATAACCGCTGGACCCACTGATCCACTCCGATAACAATGGGAATCAGAAAGATGCTGATAATCAGATTCACCACCGTTACGTTTTCCTCGTTGAGTGCTTTGGCAACCCAGATTCCGCCTGCTATCAAAACGAAAAGCGTGGCAAAAAAATGCCAATTTTTAGCAAAAGCCGTTCGCAGGGAACCTACCCGGAGTCCCTGATCGACATCCTCCGCCAGGATCGCCTGGGTCACCCTTTCGCGGCTTTGCCAGATCATGACCACCATTGTCAAAATAACGACGATCCCGGATAAGCTGAACATCGTCAGGTATAACTGCCTGCTGACATCAAAATTTCGAAGGATTAAACTGGCTCCGGAGAAGATCCCCACAAGCAATACAATGCGAACAACCCAATTATACAAAAAAGAGGCATCGCGGTCATCCATCGGGAATAAGCGCAGTGAAGCGGCTTTGGGGGAAAATATGATCCTGGCCCCAAAGACGAAAGCCATGATGTAATAGCTGACAATCAGGTAGACGGAAACAATATCATAGCTCGGTTTCCCCTCTCGATAGATCAATACAAAAAGAATAAATGTTGTCAGAACATAAACAACGATGCCGATTGCATCCAGCAGTATGCGTGAAAGGAGCCGTCCGAAAAATTGCAATTTTCCCAAACGTACGGCATTGATCAGGTTTTTACGGATTTCAGCGGTGTTCCGTAAGAACAACCAACGCAGAACCAACCCCAGGGCAATGATGACAGCCAAACCTGCCAGAGTTCCAAAGAGATAAGGAATCCCCTTTCCGGCCGATAGCTTCGCGACCACATCGCCCCACTGGACGGCACTTCTATCCTCTCCGCCAAGGCGTTCTAAAACAGCCGCTGCTGCCCTGGCCGCCCCATAAAAACTGTCAACAACCTTGTTTGCCGGTCGCCCTTTCTGCAACGTCTGAGTTGAGGCAGACTGCTTTTCCGCATCCTGTTTCAATTTTTGGGCATATGCCTGTCTGACCTGCTCATCACTCATACCGGCGAGATGACTATCTACCTCCGTGGAAGACTTAGGTTCCGACTTCTGGTCTGGTTGAGCCGACGAGTTGTCCTGTGCCAGCAACTGAAATGCCGGCATCAGTAAATAAAGACCCAGCATAAGAGACAAGGTGAAGAGAATTAGTTTGGATCGATAAATCTTCATTAGCATTCTCCTTTCCAGGAAATTACTTATAACTGAAATGAAATAGCAATTTAGGAAAATCGCATACATCTGAATGATCAACAATAAATTTGAAGCTTTGTAAAACCTGTGATCACTTGGCAGAAAACCAATTATCATTGAACTTGTGATTGAGAGTATTAAACTTCTGGGAAAAGTTGTGATACTTATTGGTTTAGACAGCGATTTGAGCCTTCACGAAATGTCGTATTTCTTGCCATACTTCCTGCCAAATTGTAAAGACCGAAAGACGCTTTGCAACATTTTTATAGCGGATCTGGGCTGATGAAATGGAACATAAATGTTTCTCGAGCCGAAAAAAACTTGATATTATTCGCTAAAAAGTCCATTTTGTTCACAACGAGGTGTGGACAATGCCGGGCTTTCCGACAATGTTTTCGACAAGGCTATAAGGAGCCTTACGGAGTAAGGTACAGAAATTGTTCGTCGTCGGAAAGACCGATCGATGGCGAAGCCCAAAACTTTATCCGGCACGCTATGCCCTCCAGCTAATTAAGGAAAGGAGAACCGCGATGTATCCTCCAGCAAAACTGCCGGCAGCCGACAAGCAAATTCTTGTTGCCCTGATAGTTTGGGTGCTGATGCTCTGTTTATTTTCCCCGCTGAAATCCCAGGCGGCAGGAATTCCGGTAAAGTCGCTTACGACGGCTGAAACGGGACAGCAACCTCAAATCCCGCAGGGGCTTTCACCGGATGAGGTCGATGCTTATCTTGCCGGATTAAGTGATGTCCAGGCGCGACAAGTTTTGGCGCGCAAACTTAAGCAGGAGGCCGGCGGGACGGGGCCGGGTACCAAGGCAGATGCAGCGGAGGGTGAACACGTTCCGGAAACCCTATTTCATGAACTGGCCTTAGGTGTGTCAACCGTCATGGATCAGATAGGTTCCTTCTTTTCTGCCGACGAAAGCAGCGCCGTGAAGTGGGGTGTAATTGTCGATAGATTATCGGGCGGAAAAGGCGTCGGCCATCTGATGCTGACGGTATTGATCGGGTTCGTATTGATTGCCTTTGGTCTTCTGGTTGAGCGAGTTTTCCTGCGTTTGACAGACGGGCTGCGGCAGCAGATCCTGAACACCGTGGCCTTGGGCAAACTTCAAAAATTAGGTCGTTTCATATCACGCCTGCTTTTGGATGCTCTCGGCGTCGGCGTTTATATACTCGCCACTTTTATCCCGTTTGTAATGCTATTCAGGCAGGAGGAGGCCGGCTACTGGATCGTTACCGGTTTTTTAATCGTAAGTTATTATTTTTGGGTGATCCGATTTGCAGCCAAAATTGTCATGTCACCGGCTTCAACGCCATT
>JASJCE010000079.1 GCA_030066155.1 Desulfobacterales bacterium
ATCACAAAAGCGGTGGTGCCGGCGCAGGCTTTTTCGAACAGGTGCAGGCACTCTTCGGCTTTTTCAGGCACCATGGGGTGGATATCATAGAAGCCGGGCGCCAGCCAGCGGTGAAATCGGCTCTCCATCCAAACCGTACGAATCTGGCGGCGGGGATCAGCCGAACGGGGATCGAGAGTAGGGCATGGTCGGCGAAGCTCCCAGAACTGTGGTGCCCGCACGTCCGGATGTGATGCCAAAAGTTTGTGAAGATAGGTGGTGCCGCTGCGATACCAGCCGGTAATAAAAATTGGCCGTTCAATTTGTTGAGCTTGAATTTCGGGAAAGCGCTTCGATACTTCAATGACCCTCAGGCGAGTGCAAAGATTTTCAACTAAAAATTGTCTGATCGTGAAGCGGCCGAAAAACGTCAGCTTCCCCTCGTGAATGACAGAGTCCAACATGGCGGAAAGACAATCTTGAAACCGGGCATCCCCCCAGTCTTGCAAACCGGTTCGGCGTTCTGCAGTTTTCAACAAATTTTCTTTTTGCAACAATACCAACCGGTCGGACGCCGGCCTTGCTATCCGGGAGATACTGTTTGCCCACCGAATCGGCAGGGGCGCCTCCGGAACATCTGTGGTAATTTGCTTGCTGGGAGTCATAAGATTTAATTAGCCGCCCACTCGCTTCGCTCATTCGACAAACGCAGACAAACGCAGATATTATGCCTCCAAAACTCACGGAGGCAAGAATTCAATCAACAATCTTTTCTGTTAAGCTGTTGGCGACTTTTAACGCCTCTTCCCAGGTCGGCACACCTTGGCGGCCGCCATATTCGCGGCAGGATAGCGACGCGACGGCCACGGAAAACTTTACGGCCTGATGCAGACCAAAGCCCCTGCTCACAGCCAACGCAAAAGCGGCATGAAAATTATCGCCGGCCCCCACGGTATCGACAGCCCGCACATCCGGGACTGGCACATGGTAAAGGGTGTTGCCGGTTATGAAGCAAGCGCCTTTTTCCCCGCGGGTGACAATGAGTGTGCCGGCTACCCTGGCCTTCAACTGCCGGATGCTTTGACCGAAATTCAAGTCTTTAAACTTCAGCTCGGAAGCTGCCAGGAATTCAGAAGACGGCATGAAAAAATCGGCGGTTAGCATTATATCTTCGATGCCCGGCTGCCACCTTTCGCAGTCATATACAACTTTGACGTCACTTCCGGCGATTTTTTTCAGCGGACCGCCCAGATGAGTGACCTCGGGATCCAACAGTACCACTTTTGCCTGACGTGCCAGGTTTTTGATCTTTGAGTCGATGTCCAGTTTTGGAAGGGCATTGCGTTCGTAGACAATGCTGCGGGCACCGCTGTCGGCTGTGATAAATACATAGGCCAACGGGGTTTTGCCGCCTGCGACGATATCGATAAATTCCGGGGACACGCCAAAGTCCATTATTCGCTGCAGGCAAAACTTGCCTTCTTCATCATCTCCCAGTTTGCCCACATATGCCACCCGGCCGCCCAGCCGCGATATACAGCAGGAGGCCGTGCCGCCTTGGCCGCCACCCTCGGTCAGGCGAAACTCCAGCGGCAGTTTCTGGTTCTCCTTGGGGAATTGGTTGACCACCGCAATTACATCCAGGCAGCTGCGGCCGATAACCAAAACGTCAAAGTTGTTCATATGCGTCGACCGTTCAGGTTAAAAAAGGTTCAGAGGTTTGGGTCTTCGTCCTTCAGTCTTCGCTTTCAGCTTCGACCAGACACGTCGGACTACGCCCCCACAAGCAGGGTTCAAAGGTTCAGAGGTTCTGGGTTAAAGATTCAAGAGTTCATAGATTCAGGTCTCAGCCATGCCTGTCGCCGCGAGCGTCCATTCTGATCGTATGTGAAACTTTGCAGTATCATTAATTGGATCATAAAAACGAACGTCCAACATCCAACGTCCAACATCGAACGTCCAATTAGGATGACGCTTCGCTTTGTCGATTTATAAATGATTAAATTATAATGAAGTGGTGAATTAACAAGCGCTCAATTCGAAAAAGCGGGGCAAGGATCGAGAATCAGAATTGCTCGCGCCACGTGTTACTTAGTCTTTCTTTAAAATGACAGAATTCCATATTCGAAGTTGGACGTTGGACGTTCGATGTTGGAAGTTCAATCAATTATCGGTTTTAAAATGGCGACGGTTCATATAAGGACTTGAATTTCCCCTTTTTCACCCTTCAGTTTTTGAGAGAGTAACATAGAAAATGGGGTGTTTCAGCCCGCCAGCGATCGAGCCAATTCTAAAGCTTGATTCCGGGATTCTTCCGGCAACCGGTCGGGTGTGGTGCACCCACCCACGTACAATTCACCGGATTTCCGGGCCAGCAAAAAGTCAACAATCCGATCGAAAGCCGTAAACATACCTTCAGCATTATCCTCAAACGCATCTGCCCCCGTGACCAATAGGCCGACGCGTTTCCCCCTCATCAAGGAAGTGTGACCCGGCTTGTGATAGTTGGTGACGAGCGCATAGCCCCGGTCGATCAGCGCCTTCATCTGGGCTGAAAAGCTCCAGAAATAGATCGGGGACGCAAACAGGACCGCATCCGCCGATATCATCTGTTCCATGATGTCGATGGCGTCGTCCTTTTGGACACAGGCAATCTCATCAGGATTATCCCGACATTTGGCACATCCCAGGCAGCTCCCGATAGACTTGTTGTTTAAATAAATCCGTTCAGCGGTGTAGCCCATTGTTTTGAGTTCTTCTTCAATCCATCCCAAAACCGTTGCGGTATTCCCTTTCTTTTTGGCGCTGCCCAATAGTGTAATGACCTGCATTGGCGATTTCTCCCTAATGGTTTAAATGTGAAATTCGGGTACAATATCCTATAGTGTTCGCTAAATCATCATTCATTCCCTTAATTATTAAATTCCCCATTAATCGTCACCCTCCATAAAATATACATGGGAAAATATACCAATTACAAAATATTATCAATTGTGCTTTTACGTATACCGCGATTGATTTTAGATACACCCGGCATGCAAAATCCAAGGACCCTGGTTGATGCACAGGAAGAGTTACCTATTGGAGAAAAGAATATTGGAGGGGTTCTGATGCGTATTTAGGATATGAGATTTTATAGATACCAGAGGATGAGGGAAAGATCAGACGATCAGTTTCCAGAAACGAGTAACAAACAACAATTCACGCTCATTGTTGACCTACGGTCTGACAATATGAGAATTTTCAGGTGCTCGTTTTCTGTCAAAATGGTATTTTCCGCAGGAATTACAGTAAGAAAGCTCATGCGTCCGCAACTTGAGCACGCATTGACGGCAGGCGAAGAGCCGCTTACCTTCGGCAAAAACCTTCGTCCGACGCTTACACTGATTGCTGCAAATATCGCATTCCATGAAGGCTGGATTTAGCCCGGACCAACCCCAAATGTCAAACGGGATAACAGCAAATGGGCCGGAAATAAGCGAGTGTACCTCACAAATAAGCCAAGTCGAACAGCGGTCTAAAACGGTATATTTGTTTCTGATTTGAAATCGGTTAGAGATTTGTTAGCCGTTCCTGATCTCCGGCTTTCAGCCGTTTTTAATTTTTATAAGAAAAAATCCATTACAGTCTCATTTTTAGCCTACCTTTCGATCAAAAACTTGCGGCATCAAGGTGCAGGTTTTTTTAAATTATTTGTTATCAGCTCAAATTGATCTCAGATAATTAAGCGGAAGTGGGACTCCGATAAACTCTAAATTTGCCGCTAAAAGGGCAGTAAAATTCCAGGGCTGTAGCCATCAGTTGCAGACCGGCCATATTCTTATTGTCCCTTCCATACAGCGGATCTCCCACAACCGGGAATCCGATCATATCGAAATGGCGGCGGATCTGGTGCTTCCTGCCGGTTTGGATGGTGACATTCACCTGCGTTGTGTTTGACGCTGAGTCATATTCGACTGCTTTGTACTCGGTGATGGCCGCTTTGCCGTCCAACGGCAATTGAATCGTGTTTTCGCTTTGAGACTGAGTCAAATCTCCAGCTACCTGCGCCCGATAGCGTTTTATGATGGATCGATCCTGGAAGAGGCTCGACAGCTTGCCGGCAGCACCTTTGTCATGGGCTACGAGCACGACGCCGGATGCTTCCCGGTCCAGCCGGTGAACCAAAAACACCTTGCGTCTGGTTTTGTAAAAAAGCTCTACCTGGCGCAGCAGTGAGCAATGATCCCCATAGCGTGTGCCCTGGGTCATCAAACCGGCCGGCTTGAACCACACGCTGTACCGCTTATGATCGCTGATGCATTCCACCGCGGGCGGTTCCAAAGCCAGCAGCTTTTCGTCATAGTAAAACCAAAGTCGATCCCCAGGCTTCAACCTGGTCGTTGCCCGTCTGATACGAAGTTGTTTTCCCTTTGTCTTCTTTAACCAGACAGCCCCTTTGTTCATCGCGTCCTTGATCCGGCGTTTGGAAATATTGGTGTGGTACGACAAAAAATCCACCATGGTACCGGGATCTTCAGGTCCGACGGGTTTCTGCAATGAAAATTTTTGCAAATGACTCTGCGAATTCATCGATCCTAATTTTTGGTGGCGGCAACCCATTGGCTGCAGGAATACTATAAAGAATTTTCACAGGTTTCAGGTTTCAGGTTTCGGGTTTCAGTGTTCAGGTTTCAGTTAACAGATGACAGAAGACAGATGTCAGAGAACAGAAGACGAAAGAAGGCTATTGTCATTCGTCAATCTTCATTCGTCATTTTTTACGCCTGAAACCTAATCCGTACCTTTGTCCTTTCACCTTTCTCCTTTGACCTCAATCATCCAGCATCCAGCATCGAGCATCCAGTATCCAGCATCGAGCATCCAGTATCCAGCATCCAGCATCAAGTATCCAGCTTCCAGAACTCGTCCGAATCCCCCTTGCGTCCATACCCGAGCAGATCATCCCCCCACAGAAACAGCCTGTTTAACCAGGGCGTATTGGCTATTCCCCAACGTACTCCATCATGCAGCCGGCCGGCCGGTTTGTTGAATGGACAAGTGCGGATGCAGTTGGAGCAGTCCGTGCCGTTAACGGCCCAGAAATTCAAACAGGTTTCGGCATTGATGTGCCAGGTCAGAACGCCCTCGCGATTGGAGATGTTGTGGGGCGTATCATCCGGGATGCCGTACGGAATGCTCTGGCTCGGGCATTTTTTAGCGCACTTTTCACACATCATGCAAAAGTCTCTGACGCCAAATTCGATGGGCTGGTCGGGCAGCAGCGGCAGGTCCGTCAATACCTTGGCCAGCCGTACCCGGGGCCCGAATTGCGGTGTAATCAATAATCCATTGCGGGCGATTTCGCCCAGCCCGGCATCGATAGCAATTGGAATGCTGCAGGCGGTGTCATTGCCACAGGGAATGGCTTGATAACCTAAACCGCGAATATATTGTGCCAGCAGGCCGGCCGTGAACGCCATGCGCGAGTAGCCGGCACCGGTGGCAGCAGAAGCGGCGTGGGCCGGCGAGCAATTGATGGCTTCGTAATCCATCTCAACTGCAATGGCAATGGCATATTTGAATTCATCCGGGATATCGTTATCGACGGTCTGGCCGCCTTCGGAGCTTATCAGGTAAGCCGGCGAATAAAGCCATCTGCGGTCCAGCTTGCAGATGCCCACCATCGATGCGCCAAAAAACGAACCTGCTTTTTTGATGCCGCATGCATTGGATATCGGATCATTTTCTGTAATGCTCAAACCGGGCGGCACTCTGGGATAGTTGTAGAGCCCGCCCCATTTCCAGTCATAAAATCCCATGCGGCCGCCGCGGACGCCCCGGGCAAATTCGTTTTCCAGACGCCAGGAGGCATTGACCAGGGACTGGTCCTGCAGGCGGTAACCGGGCTTATCTTTCGGCAGGACCGGTGTGCGATAAAATCGCTCACCCAGATCCAGCATTCGCGGATCCCAGAATGGCCGTTTGAACATTTCGTTTTTCTGATTATACGGTTCAATTTTGCCAACCACATACCGCTCCGCACCCTGTTCAACCACTCTGTAACTCTTCATTTTAACTTTGCTTTTTAGGCGGAATATTTATCCGATTAAATTAGAATAGCCACCCTCTCGCGCTGCTCGTTCGACCAACGCAGACATTTTGTCGAATGGGTACTAATTTGAAAAATAAAAAAATGCGCCGCATATAATAATTAATCCGTCGGGCCTTCGCTAAAGTAACTCTCCTTATTTTTTTACTACTACCTGACGACCGTTAATAAAATATCTTTTTTAGGGCGGATTAATTAGGAAGTGCTGAGAGCACATCCGCCACAAACTCATCCGTGTTCCAGGCCTTGCGATTGATGGATGCACCGAAGCGGACCAGGACGATCTTTTTGGAAGGAATGACTATGACATATTGTTCCTGAAATCCGGATGCCCAAAAAGTGTCTCTCGGCGCGCTGGGCAGCATTCTATTCGCAGGATTTGCAGGTTCACCGGCGTTTAACCAGAATAGGGCGCCGTATTCTCCCCGGGGAGCTCCGGGTGTGGGCGTGACGGAATATTTCACCCAGCCCTCCGGCAGAATGCGTTTGCCCTGCCAGACACCGTCCTGGAGATACAGCAGACCAAACCTGGCCCAGTCCCGCGGCGTCGCGAATGTGTATGACGAGCCCACAATCGTGCCGGATGAGTCCGGCTCCATGAAGGCACTGTACATGCCTATTTTGTGAAATAATTCTTTGCGGATGAATGCGTAGTACTGCGGATATTTTTTTTCTGCCGCCTTCCGGACGATGCGGGCGATGATGTTGGCCGTGCCGCTGGAATAATTCCACCTGGCATCAGGCTCCGCCACCAGGGGCTTGCCGGCGGCATAGGCTGCATAATCATAACTGTTGAACAACATCCGGGTGGAATCATCCGGTGGCAGATAGAACTCGGTAAATTCCATCCCATCGCTCATGCGCAGCATCTGGTCCAGGGTAATTTTGCGGCGGGGATCGTTATCCTGATGCCATTCGGCTACAGGTGCGGGGGCGTGAATATCGAGCTCCCGGTTTTTCACCAGAATTCCCACCAACGCATTGGTTACACTTTTGGTCATCGACCAACCCAAAAGCAGCATGTCTTTATTAAAACCGGAGGCATAGCGCTCGGCGACGAGACGTCCGTCATATACGACAACGATTGCTCGCGTTTTCCTGGGTTTATCTGGTCCGGGCTCGGCGAAGGCCTTATCCAGGGCTTTGTTTAATTGTCCCAGCCGAATGCCGAGTGAGGCGGGAGCAATCGGTCCCATTGCGCCCTCGGGCCAGGGCAGGTCGACCCGACGAAAGGGGTTCGGCTCATTGGCGGGCCGCTTATAGAACGTCTGCTGTCGCATCGCTTCTGCTGTGGTTCCGATAACCAGGGAGCACCCGCATCCTTCACGATAGATGGCCGTCGCGGTAAATAAACCGAAATAATCGGCGCTGGCCGTTTTTCTTTCGCGGTTTAATTGCCAGGAGATCGGTTTGAAGAGCGGATTTATGGGAGCGACATCTTCTTTAAATGCAATGTCCGGATTCCGCTGTGAAATAAAGGTGCTGGAGCAAAGGTATTTGGCGGCAAAGCCCGCCCCGATGGGAAGCGCTACGCTCAAGAACCAGACGATTGCGCCAAATACCAGAATTAAAAGCGTCCCGATGCCAATCAATCCTATTTTCAACCAGCGCTTCACCCCGGTCTCCTTCATCGTATGTTTGCGGATCAAAAAAAGTACGTATAGATCTATTTAGCTTGGCTTTTCTTTTATGACAACCGGTATAACCGTCATCATAGGCTGCATATGAATAATTTTCAATGAACTACTTATGCGGGGCAGGGAAACGTCAAAGTTAACTCTAACTGATTTGGGTAGAAGCGATTTGTCTTGCTGGATACGTCATTAAAATCCCAAATCACAATACTCAAATTACAAACAAATTCAAAATTACAAATTCCAATGATCAAAACATGACAACCACTTATCGGAGTTTTCGCTTTATTTTGTTTGTTTTGAATTTTAAATTTCGGTCATTGGTATTTATTTGAGATTTGTTTTTTGGTGCTTGGAATTTTCATGATTTTGATAAGCGAGTGGCTATACTTACTCCAAACAATTAACTGTTTAAATGACTTGGCCCTATTATGCGGGGCTTCCGGGCCGGGATTCTTTGCATTCGATGCGTTCCCGATCGAACTTGCACGCCGGGCAAAAACTCGCATCCGGGAGTTTATACGCTCCGCAATATCTTAAGAATTAACGTAAGTATAAGATATTCATTTAAAAAATGGCACATCTATAAAGTGGCTGGCAGATAGTGGGCCCCAATTTTTTATTGACAATCAAGCGTCCATAAGCGATAAACAGGGTGGTTATGATTTAGACAGGGCTGGTAGCCTGGATTTAAAAAATCATCATCGGGAATCGATGCCAAACGGCGAATAATATTTCCGTAAAAAATCAAGAAGAACATCAGACTATTGCGGCAGAGTCAGAAGTGACTCTGCCTTTTTTTGGGGTTCTTAGTCTAATTTATTACCTGAATTTTGTACGCAATTAACTCGAGTTGAGGTTCGAAGCGAATTTAACGCAATTTTTCGGGGTGCCGATTGGTGCCCAACAATTCAGGTACGATAGCAGTTGTTATAAAAACGTTCAGATATCCAGTTTCCGGATTTCGGGAAGCGACGATGAAAAAGGGAGTGAGTTGATATGCCGGAAGGAACGGTTAAGTGGTTTAATAAGAAAAAAAATTTTGGCTTCATTGAATACGACGAAGCGGAAGATATCTTTTTTCACGGGTCAAAAATTGTTGACCATGGATTTTTTGGTCTTCAAACCAATGACCGCGTCAGCTTCGAGGTCAAAGATACGCCAAATGGACGTCAGGCCGTTAACGTCAAGGTCACCGGGTAATTAATCGGCACTCTTTTGGCTTATACGACCAATCGGAGCTTCTGTCACTTTCATAAAGTCAAACACTACCTCCACTTTTCTAAAGGCCGGTTTGGGTCTTGAACAATTCAACCGAATTAATTCGAATACCCAGCAATTCTGAAATTTTAAGTTTGGCCCGGATGCCCTTCGGACTTCCCGCTTTGGAAATTATGATACCGAGTCCCAAATCCTCTCTGAGCTGACGCAGCAATTCTTCGTTGACCAGGTCTGAAACGGCTAAGTTCAGTTTTTCTGCCACATATTGTTTCGCTTCGGTGATTTTCATTTTTTTGATCAGCTGCATCCAGGCCACCAGGTCTCCAGTGGTTCGGATGCCGCCCATTCCGGAAGCAAAAATATGCGCCAGGTGCATCCCGAAGGGATCGCCGACACCGATCTACAACCCGTCCGCTTTACCGATCTGCACCAGGGATTTGGAAGCCCGTGTGACACTGTCAATCGGCGGCGCCTCCATCATCGGGACACCACCGACACCCATGCCGACATTCACATGTACCGGGATGTCAACGGCAGCCACGGCTTCTTTCACAAAAGTGACGGTTCTGGCCGTGTTCCATGCGACCGACTCATTGGTGTTGGTTCCTACGGCCACTCCGAAAATACTGGCACCGGCAACCTCGGCCACCCGGGCCTGGTGATGGGGGTACATGCCGGCCAGTTGCTCCCCTTTAAACGTAATTTCCCCATGCATCCCCAAAACAAATTCACCTGACCCACCCAGAATTATCGGCATATCCGGGGCTTTTTCTCTCAGATCACCAATCGCTTCCAGAGCGGCCCGTAAATCTGCATCTCCGGCCGAGCCTGCGGTGTCGAGATTGAGTCCTTCGCAACCGATACTATTTAATCTGCGGCCGACAAATACCAGATCTTCCCGCAACTGGAACGCGGCAGCTTCCTGGACTTCCTGGGCTTCCTTGATTTTACCCAATGGAAGGAGATCGGCAGGGTTCCGGTGCGGGCCATCAGGCTGGAAATACAGACCCATGTTCGGCTGCGCACCGTATAAAAACGGGGCGGTAGTCGTCTGGGAGATCGTATAGTACTCATTCATTTCATTGTTAATAATGGGCTTAACCGGCTTGAAACTGTAGTCGCTGTGCCCCATCGACGTCGTATCCGCGGCACAGGCACGTTCGTAGGTCAGAATCGACTGCTGGCGGCTCATGGATACACCGACACCGCCGCTGTCCTGGCCCGAATAAAAGCTCATCGAGCAGCCGTCATCGGTAACGATAACCTCCTCGCCGGGCATGACGCTGACAGCCCGCGACGGTTCGGCCATAATATCGAACAGGATCTCCTGTTCATCAGCCGTAAGTTCGGGTATGCCGGCATTCTCAGCGGCTTCCCGGGTTCCGGCCAGAATGTCCGCCTTGACTTCCTCTGGTGCCATGGAAACCAACTCGCCATCACCCATACGGATTGGGATTTTACCATTCATGAGTTTTTGTCTCCCAATTACTATTTAGAATTGCTTGATCCGGACCTAAACGCAAAAGGCCTAAAATGAGCTAAAATGCCTAAATTGCCTAAAATTGCAGTGTCGCTGCGCTCCGGCATCTATATTCTAAAACCATTACAATCACTTATCGGAGTTTTCGCTTTGTTTAGTTTGTTTTGAATTTTGAATTTCGGTCATTGGTATTTATTTGAGATTTGTTTTTTGGTGCTTGGAATTTTCATGATTTTAATAAGCGAGTAACTCTATTCGTTTCAAGCAATTAACTGTTTAAATGACGTGACCCTGATTCTCTATACTGAGGTTTCTCCCTCCAACTCTTCTTGCGTCTCCGAGATTATAACTCGAATATCTTTCAGCACCTTCTCCGGCAATGGTTCCGGTTTATGGTTGTGCAGTATATTACAGGTTTTTTCGGCGGCTTTGGCATAGCTGTCGGTGGCTCCGGCCGATTTCCATTTTTCCATCCGGCTGCGGTCAATAAATTCGGGCTGGGAATGAGTTCGCACGTGTTTAAGCGTGTGCGGCTGAGTTAGAAAATCTTTGGCCGGTCCCACGGTCTTGATGACATCGACGGCCAGGGATTCATCATCGACCGCAAATCCACCAATGGTGTGCCTGATCATCCTGACAAATTCGCTGTCCAGTACCAGCTGGGCAAAATCGAAGGTGATGCCGCTTTCGAGCATCCCCGGTCCGTAAATCAGATTGGCTCCTGCCAATGCCGGTATGAGACCGGTGAGCGTCTTCTCATGGCCCGTCTGGGAATCGGATATTTTGGAATCACTCTACCCGCCGGCGACATAGCTGGGCAGGGCATAGTAGCGGGCCAGTCTTGCCACTGCGCCGCTAATGATAGCACATTCGGGTGTGCCCACGGATGCCGCACCGATTTTAAGATCCATGGCGGTGGTCGAACTGCCGTAAATTACCGGAGCGCCTTTACGGACAAGCTGGTTCAAAGTGATTCCGCCGAGAACCTCGGCGTTGTGGGTGACAAGCGTGCCTGCCAGGGTTACCGGGGATGTGCCGCCGGCCATTGCCATTGACAGAATGTTGATGACCGAACCCGTGCGGGCAGATTCCATGATAATTTCACAGCATTCGCGAATCAGCTGCAATGGACTGACCGGACAGGTGGTAAAGGATAATATGGGGCGATCCTTGAGCTTTTTGATCCCGCCGACGATGGTGCCGGCCATCGCAACGAGTTTTTTCAATAAATAGCCACTTCCCGGTCCAACGCAGCAATGTTTGGTGGTGTTGGCCAGCATGGCTTCCGCATTGTGCAAAGATATGACGGATTGCGGCACATCACTTGATCCAACCGCTTTCTCACAGACATCGATGTCGTCCAGATAGTCGACGAGCTTGGCGGCATCGGCCAGGTCTGATTTGATGGGAACGCGTCGTTCACCACTGTGCGGATCGATCACCTCGACACCTTCACTGAAGTTGGTGAAGTGGACTCGGCCGGCTTCCAGAACCTTGTCGCGGTCCGGATTGCGTCCGGCCAGCAGAATTTTTGAGGGTGCCGATCGGATTGCGTCCTCGACGAGGTAGGGCGGCAATTTTACAATTTTATGGGAGCGGTCGACGTCGGCTCCTGCGCCATCAAAAATATCCAGGGCTTCATCGGCCTCGATAAAAAGTCCGGTTTTTTCCAACACCTCCAGGGTGGCCAGATGTAAATCAAATAGTTCGTCATCCGTCAGTGAGTTCAGACTCAAACCCTGGCGGCGAAGCTTACCCGGATGAAAATTTCGCATTTGTAGTTGATCTCCATTCAGAATCGATAGGTTCGGGGTTCCCTTCTTCGCCCTCCGGGCTACGCAGGGCAAGCACGGTTCAGAAATTCAAGCATTACCGAGCCTAAAAGTCAACTTGAATAATATGCTGAGGTTGACATCGATACTTCAGAAAAGGTATTTAGGGCTCAACAGCAGACCAACTATAAAGTGGTTTGTGGCCACGCGGGGGGTGGATCGATAGCAGATCACGTGGACTCTAAATTCACGCAGCTCGGTGCGACACCGTGACCTCCCGCCAAATTTAGTAGATCGTTATTGGTTATTCGTTATTAGAAATGGATTTCTCCTATCAATCCAATAACCAGTAACCAGTAACAAATAACTGTCTTTTGGAGATATAATTTTGAACATAACCTGGACCGAGATACAACGCGTCCGCCTTGGTGAGCTCAATGCCGCAGATAAAGACCTTAATCAAGGTTTCGACGACCCCGCCGAGCGAGACAAGGCATTTCAAAAATTGGAAAGGCATCTGGTTAAAGTCGAGCGGCAAAAGCTGCAGGAATTTCGGGACGGTCCCCGCCGTCCAAAGCTTTGTGTTCTGGAAAGTCGGCTAACGGAGCTTCTCGTTCAAAACCACTTTGTCCAGGTTACCACCCCTACAATTCTGTCCAAGGGTCTATTGGCCAAGATGTCAATTGATGAAGACCATCCGCTGTCATCGCAGATATTCTGGCTGGGCAGGGACAAATGTCTGAGACCAATGCTGGCGCCGCACCTTTATTTTGTGCTGAAGGATCTGTTGCGGTTGTGGGAGAAGCCGGTACGAATATTCGAAATCGGTTCGTGTTTTCGCAAAGAGTCCCAGGGTGCCCGGCATTCCAATGAGTTTACCATGCTCAACCTTGTGGAGATGGGTCTTCCTGAAGATCAACGCCAGGCAAGGCTTGAAGAAATGGCAGCCCTTGTGGCCACTGCCGCCGGGGTGGACGATTATGTTATCCGGACAGAAGAATCCGCTGTTTATGGCGAGACCATTGATATTCTGGCCGGGGAAGACCGGATGGAGATCGGCTCCGCTGCGATGGGTCCACACGTTTTGGATCAGGCCTGGGAAGTTACCGATGCCTGGATGGGGATCGGTTTCGGCCTGGAACGGTTGCTGATGATTCAGCAAAAGAGCCGGAGCCTGGGAAAAATGGGCCGCAGTTTGGCTTATCTTGACGGTATCCGGTTGAATATATAGAAGCTCATAGCTCGTAGTTCATAGATCATAGCGCATAGCTCATGGTTCATGGTTCATAGCAAAAACCCAAAAAAGATTTCGTGTTTTCGTGATGAAAATTTTTTTCACTTAGTGCAATTGAGCAGGTATAAATTCGGTTAGTATAGGTGCAATTCACTTCGATAAACCAAGGTTAACAGGTTGGAGTATTTCCACTACTCCAGTTCTCCAAGACTTCAACACCCCAATCGTATCCCGGAGGGATATTCCTTTGGCAGTAAAAATACCACCCAAACAACCGGTCAAGCGATATTACCGCAAACGGGTGGAGCTTTTCCGGCTGATCGACAAAATAAAGCTCTGGCCGTCGCGAAGGGGACTGCTGCACGGTATCAAAACAGTCGAAGTTATCGGTGAACAGGCACGAATAACAACCCACTGTAGTGAGACGTTTATGATTCGAAATTCACGCAACAGCCGGGCGGCACGCTGGCTGCGCAATAAATGGTTCAAGGGGGTCTGTGGCACCTGCCGGGTTCCCGAATGGAAACTGAGCAAATATTCCGCGACGTACTTTAAACGGCAGTATGGTTCGGATTTGTTGAAAAATGACAGATGACCCGTCTTCGCTCTTTAGGCTTCGCTTTCAGCTACGACCCAACAAGTCGAGCTTCGCCGCGGCACGCAGATGACAGAGGTCAGACGACAGAAGACAGATGCTGCGATTTTGGATTTTAGATTTCGGATTGCAGATTGGAGGGCAGAAGGCATAGCGCATAGGGCAGATAGCAGAAGACGGAAGAAAAGAAATAGTTGTTTGTTATTGGTTATTTGTTATTGGTTTGATCGGAATAGATCCTTTCTATTTTATAGAAAATGATTGAACCACAAGCGGCGCAAATGTTCACGCTGCTGGGCAATTCCCTAAATCCAAAATCCGCAATCCGAAATCCAAAATTGAATAACCTGGAACCCTTCAACTCTGTTGACAAAGGAGACACCTGTGCATTCTTTAATTGAATCACTCATAAAAGACGGTCCGGTTGTGACAGACGGATCCTGGGGTACCCAGATGCAGAAGCGCGGGCTAAAGCGAGGGCAATGTCCGGACTCCTGGAATTTGAGCCACTCCGATCAGGTCCGGGCAGTGGCCGAAGAATATGTGGCCGCCGGCAGTCAGATTATCCTGGCCAACACTTTTGGTGCCAGTCGCCTGGCGTTGGCAAATTACCAGCTGGCTGGCAAAACAGTTGAAATCAATTCCGCCGGAGTTCGGATTTCGAAAGAAGCAGCCGGCGACCGGGCCCATGTTTTTGCTTCGATCGGTCCTTCCGGAAAGATGCTCGTTACCGGAGAAACCAACCCGGATGAACTGCGCATGGCATTCGAAGAACAGGCCGATGCTCAGGCCCAAGCCGGGGCGGATGGCATAATCGTTGAAACCATGATCGATATCGAGGAATCCCGTATCGCCGGTATGGCAGCCAAGCAAACCGGATTGCCAGTAATTGTCAGTATGGTGTATGATTCCGGTGAGAACAAAGACCGCACGATGATGGGCAACAGTCCCGAGGATGTGGCGGCTGAAATTTCAAAAATCGGGATCGACGGAATTGGGGCCAATTGCGGACAGGGTATCGAGGCATTTTTGCCGATTTGCAGACGCTTGCGCCAGGCAACCGAGCTTCCCATCTGGATTAAACCCAATGCAGGATTACCGGAAATCGTCGATGATGAGGCGGTCTTTCGGACGACTCCCAGCGAGTTTGTCAATTTTGTCCCGGATTTGATTCGGGCCGGCGCCAACTTCATCGGCGGCTGCTGCGGCACGGATCGGGGCTTCGTCAGCGCGATCCGACAGGCGGTGGAAGACATGTAAAAGCCAAGATATTTCTCTTTGGACCAAGGCATTCCTGTCAGAGGCGGGATAGTCGTCATGTCCTGCCATGAGGTACCGGAATAATGGAGGGTTGAAGTGCTGGGTTTGTCGGAATGATATCTTATAATTTTAACATCAGCATTTGAAATTAAACGAAAAAGAAAAAAAATAAAATAAAATGCGCAGAAAAAATAATTAATTCGCCGGATCTTCAATCTATCAAGGCCATCCAGTGATCTAAAGGTATTGTATAGCTTTGAATGTGTTAGTATACGGGGCGGATTAATTAGGAGGGCTTCATGTCCCCAATCCCAATGCTGTCGTTTCACGATTGGCTGGTTGAATTGCGCCGTGAATTTCACCAAATCCCCGAACGCGGCTACCGGGAGGAAAAGACGTCCGCAAAAATCCGTCAGGTTTTGGACCAGCTCAACGTAAACTACCGGAGCGCGGTCGGCAAAACCGGCGTGGTGGCCCGACTTAAGGCCGATCAAGCGGGACCGCTGGTTGCCTATCGGGCCGACATGGATGCCTTGCCGCTGGAAGAGGCCAATGATGTTCCTTACAAATCCCAACATAAGGGGATGATGCATGCCTGCGGCCATGACGGACACGTGACGGTTGCGCTTGGTATCATTCGTTGGCTGGAAGAGCGAGATTGGCACCGCAAAGGCCGAGGGGAAATTCTTTTCTTTTTTCAACCTGCAGAGGAAGGCGGTGCCGGCGCCAAGGCAATGCTGGACACGGGCCTGTTTGATCAGGAGCCGGTTAAAGCTATTTTTGCCAGTCATATGAACCCGGAGCTGCCTGTCGGAAAAGTGGAGCTTATCTACGGGACGGCCCATGCGGCCACCAATACAATTCGCATCAAAATTAAAGGCAAAGGCGGCCACGGCGCAGCCCCTCATCTTTGCGTCGATCCTATCGTTGCCGGGGCTCATTTGCTCACCCAATTGCAAACATTTGCCAGTCGCAGCCTTTGTCCCCTGGACAGTGCGGTTCTCTCCATTTGTGAATTCCACGCCGGGACGGCTGAAAATATCATCCCGGAAGAAGCTGTGCTGAACGGAACCCTGCGCACTTTCACACCGGAAGTCCGCGAACTGGCCCTTCGCCGAATTGAAGAGATGGTAAAAAGTCTGGACTTGACCTTCGGCGCAACGACCACTCTTGTGAACACGGAAGGGTATCCGGCTCATATCAATGATTCAAAAATGGTGGATCACCTTAAAGACTGTGTGGGTGAGGTACTCGGAGTCGATGCAGCCCACATCTCGCGGCCCAAGATGGGCGCCGAAGATTTTGCCTACTTTTGTCAGAAATGGCCGGGTGCCATGATAGGACTCGGCTGCCACGATCCGGCCAAGGGTTTTCAATATGCGCTGCACTCCCCGCATTTTAATCTGGATGAGCGTGTGTTGGATGTCGGTGTTCAACTTATGGGGTATGCGCTGGTACAATTTATTGAAAAAGCGCAATCACGGTAATATTGGGCTAAGCGTTCACGATTTGAGGGTTCAGAATTGATCGATATTCATTCACTATTCAAGCTTTGACAGGGCACTTCAGATTGTCAATATCGATTTTTGGAAGTGGAAATGCTAATTTGGGCAAACTCGGGTAACACCAGCTGAGTTAATATGATTTCACCCGTTGTCCTTCTGATATATCACCCACGAATAGTCATCATTAAATCCAGAATATCTGACGATGGTCACAAACCATTCTTGTCTGAAATCGGAGTTCCCCTTATTTCGGTATACTTCCTGAAATCCGTTGTCTAAAATAGCATTAATTTGAAATGCGTTGTTTTCGTTAAAGTGTTTTTCACTATTTTTCCCCTCTGAAGTTGTTGTGTCAAAATCGAAATATAATATATAATTTACATCGAGCGGGTATTTTAGCGGAGGATCAAATAATACAATCTTTTTTAGATCTTTATATTGTTGCCCCTTTTGTAGGCCCCACTCTTCAAGTGCATTCAATCTTAAATTCGGAAAAATATCGAAGCTTTCAGTCTGCTTATGGTGTTTTCGCCATTTTTTTTCGACAAATCTCCTTATAAGAAGTCCTAAAAACAAAGCACCGCCAGCCACAA
>JASJCE010000080.1 GCA_030066155.1 Desulfobacterales bacterium
CCGCCCTGGTGCGATATGAATAATTGTTGCTGTTCACGGTTGAAGATCCCAATATTTTCTTGTTTACGGATTACAGGCAATGATAGGTCTGGGCCCGGGGGTTTCAGCACGGCTATTGGCCGAGGAGCGGCCGATCTGATCAAAAGAGAAACTGATGAATGTCCAACACCCGCCTGCTATGCATAATGTATTTGGTGTGTGCTAACATCGGCATAAATATGGTATCGTTCGGCTGGAATTACACCACTATATAGGCATTACGGGCAGGTCGAACGTCCAACGTCAATCGTCATTCCAGGTAGTTTGATTTAGGCAAGCGATACACTTTTTCCTGAAACCTGAACACTGACACCTGACACCATCCATTTGTACAGGTCTCAAGTATGAAGTCCTATAGATCCCATATCACCACAAAAACGGTCCTCAAATTTCTAGGATACACCTTTATATTCGATACGCTGATTGCCGTCTTTTTAACTGCTATAAAATTCGGGGCCGGTTTTGTGATCAATTTCATAATTTCGCAGTCCATCGGCCTTTCCATCTGCACGTGCATGGTTATTGCCCATCGCTTTTTTGATCGAGTCGGACCGTTTCTGAAGGCGGCACTGGTGGCAGCCGCCTTGATTGTCGGCTCGATGTGCGGATCTTACATCGGATCTTTCTTATCCGGATTCAGTCCGCAACATCTTTTTGCGAAGCACAGCCTTTTCCAGCTTCTTTTTCTGGGGGTGATGTTTGGCGCCATTATTACCTACTTCTTCAGCTCCAGGGAACTGCTGGCCGAATCCCGGGCCCAGACTCAGGAAGAAAAAATTAAACGGCTGACCAGTGAAAAAAAAGCGGCGGAAGCCAATCTCAAACTGCTTCAGGCCCAGATAGAGCCTCATTTCCTGTTTAATACCCTTTCCAATGTGCTGAGCCTGCTGGACACTAACCCCAAAAAAGGAAAGTCCATGCTGATCGATTTCATTCAGTATTTGCGTGCCTCTCTTACAAAGATCAGGGAGGAGACGGCAACACTGGAACAGGAGATGGCCATGATTCATGCCTATCTGAAAATCTTCAAAGTTCGGATGGGCAACAGATTAACGTATAAAATAGATCTGCCGAAGCGTTTGGAAAAGATTCCGTTTCCGCCCATGCTGATTCAGCCCCTGGTGGAGAATGCCATTAAACACGGCCTGGAACCCAAAGTCGACGGCGGCGAAATTCTGATCAGGGGGATTGAAAAAAACGACCATCTTCGGTTGGAGGTCATAGATACCGGAATCGGTTTCAGCGGGGAGCGGGATTCCGGCGTGGGTCTGTCCAACATCCGGGAGCGGTTATCATCGATGTACGGAAACGACGGACACTTAATATTGGAAGCCAATTCACCCTGTGGCTTCAGAGCCATAATCGAGGTGCCGCATGGGCCAACCTGAAGCCGTTATCGCCGATGATGAAGAGCAGTTGAGAATTCATTTGAAGTCAAAACTGAACCGTCTCTGGCCGGAGCTTATCGTATGCGGTGAAGCTGCCAACGGGCTTGAGGCGCTGGAGTTGATTGAAACCTGCCGCCCTGCCATTGCCTTTCTGGATATCAAGATGCCGGGCCTGACCGGGATTGAGGTCGCCCGGAAAATAAGCGCTGAATGCCGCGTCGTATTTATCACGGCATTTGATCAATTCGCTGTTGAAGCGTTTGAAAATGAGGCAGTTGACTACATCCTCAAACCGGTCACCGATCAACGGCTTGAAAAATCCATCGAGAGGTTGAAGCGTCAGGTGTCCCTTATCTCCAAACCACCTGAAGATTATACGGAAACCATGGATCGTCTGTTGGTCGCATTGCAAAACCGGCAGCTTCCCGGATATTTGAAGTGGATAAAGGTTCGGCGCGGGGAAGAGCTCAGATTGATCGCATGTGACGATGTCTGCTATTTCAAAGCGGAAGATAAGTACACGGTCGTTAAAACCTGTGACGGTGAATCACTGATTAAGACGACTATCCGGCAATTGGATCAAGAACTCGACCCGGATCAATTCTGGCGCATCCACCGGGGAACTATCATCAACGTCAGTCGAATTTCAAGGGTCAGCCGGTCTTTTGCCGGCCGGTACATCGTTCAGCTTAAAGATTTGCCGGAGATGCTGACGGTGAGCCGGTCTTATGCCCAGCTCTTCAAGCAAATGTGAGAGTAATTAATCCGCTTTAAGAGAAAACATTTGCAAGATTGTAATATTGTCTTCGCTCGACGGAGGGCAATGGATTGAAAAGTCAGCGGATTAATTACTTGGTGCTGCTTATTTTTATGATTTTCATTTCTGACCAAATTTTTCCTAAATTGAGTAAATCGAATTTACAAAGATATCCAATTTTGTAAACCTTATATACACTCCGAGCGTTTATTTTATTTGCTGCTAAACCATCTTCTACGTTGTCCTTCTAAAAAATCATTATATTTCAAATTGTTATAATCCGAGCGGACAACCTGTTCGCCCTATCCTCAGTGTGGCGCACTTTTTGCTTTTTTGAGCAATAGAAAGGATTCCGTTTTACCTAAGTTGAAAAGAGGATACGATGGGTGCTGAAAGCAAATTAAGAGTTTTGATTTTCGAGGATAACAATTTCGTCCGCGGCGCACTTAAAGATTTTTTGGGTGAATTTGGCTATGAAGTCTTCACATTCGAGGACCCTGTCGCATCCCCGCTTTATAAGAAGAGTTTTTGCGACTGCCGGTCCGGTAAAACGTGCGCGGATATCATTATTTCGGATGTGAACATGCCCTTTGTAAATGGATTGGATTTTATAAAGGCTCAAATCCAAAAAGGTTGTAAAGTTAAAAGCCGGGCGCTTATGTCGGGTGACTGGACGCACACCAACTTGCAGATTGCTCAAAATCTCGGTTGTCGTATTTTTACCAAACCATTTGACATAATAGAAATCGTTCGATGGATCGAAGACTGTCAAAAGCGGGTGGATTCTTTTAGAGAATTGTCTGACGGGTTCGGGACGGAAGAAGTGCCTTCAGATATTGCGATGTATAACTTTGATGTTTGATGCGAGGAGATGAAATCACAATGGAGAAAATCGGGCAGTGAAATGCCTTAGTATTGGCGGTTCTTGAACGATGCGAATCCCGCTGATTTCGTTTCGGCGCCGGTAGACATCGCCGATACATTCGATGACATAATCGATGTGGCTTTTGGTGTAGACCCTGCGGGGGATGGCCAGACGCACCATTTCAAGCCTGGCGGGCGCAAAATCTCCGGTGGTGGGATCTGTTTTTCCGAACATGACACTGCCGATTTCGCAGGAACGAATGCCGCCGCATAAGTAGAGTTCGCAGGCCAGGGACTGACCGGGAAATTGGCGGGCCGGGATGTGCGGTAAGAATGCGCCGGCATCGATATATATAGCATGGCCGCCGGGCGGCTGAAAAACCGGTACCCCTAGTTCCGTCAAATGCTCACCCAGATAAGTGACGGACCGAATGCGGTATTTCAGGTAGTCCTCTTCCAGTACTTCATCCAGGCCGATGGCAAAAGCCTGCAGATCATGACCCGCCAGACCCCCGTATGTGGGAAAGCCTTCCGTGACGACGAGAATGTTGCGGGCCTGCCGGGCAAGTTCTTCATCATTTAATGCCAAAAATCCTCCCATATTCACAAGTCCATCCTTTTTACCGCTCATGGTGCAGCCATCGGCATAGGAAAACATTTCCGCGGCAATTTCACGGACCGTAATCTTTTGGTAACCGGGTTCACGCAATTTGATGAAATAGGCATTTTCGGCAAACCGGCAAGCATCCAGAAAAAACGGAATATTATGACGATGGCTGATTTCTGCCGCTCTGCGGATGTTTTCCATTGAAACCGGCTGGCCGGCGTTCGAGTTATTGGTAACGGTCAGCATGGTTATGGGGATCCGCTCGGCACCATGTTTGCTAAGCAGCGCTTCAAAAGCTTCCAAATCCATGTTGCCTTTAAATGCATCGACTGCAACGGGATCAAACCCGGCCGGGGGCAGCAAATCTACGGCCTCTGCCCCGCTGACTTCAATGTTGGCGCGGGTGGTGTCGAAATGGGTGTTGTTGGGAATAATCTTGCCTTGGCCGCCAACGATGTTGAAAAGGATTTTTTCAGCCGCCCGACCCTGATGGGTGGGGATTAAATGGCGAAAACCGGTAAGCTCGGTCACCTTTTCTTCCAGCTGATGATAGCTGCGTGAGCCGGCGTAGGACTCATCGCCTTCGATCATGCCCCCCCATTGGCGGGCACTCATGGCCGAGGTTCCGCTGTCGGTCAGCAAATCGATTAACACGTCGTCGGCATGGATATTGAAGAGATTGTAGCCGGCAGCCTGGAGAATCTGAGTTCTTTCCGAACGGCTGGTGAAGCGCAGGGGTTCAACGCTTTTGATCCTGAACGGTTCAATAATGGTTTTCATAAATTAAGTTTGTACTCCAATTATTGCTTGTGGATCCAATTGAATGCCAGTTCCGGTTCGTCGGTAATGATGCCGTCAACTCCCATGTCCAGCATTTTGATGGCGTCCGCCCGGGTGTTGACGGTGAATGGAAATACTTTCAGGCCGACGGCATGCATCCGGTTCACCTGGTCTTCAGTCACGACCCGATAATTCGGATGCCAGGAAAATAGATTCAGGCTGCCGCACATTCCGATCACATCCCCGCTGGCGGGCTCATCAGAAATCAACGCGATCGCCGGTGGCTGCGCCATGACCGCAATCTGCTCCAGAAAGCCGGCTTCAAAGCTGGACACCAGGTTGGATTCGAGCATATTTTTCCGTTTCAATAATTCAATGACCTGTTTCTCAATGGCGTCCGGTGGATGATCGGGCTCATAAGCAGTCGATTTCAACTCGATATTTACAAAAATACGCCGATCGATCAGATCCAGAACTTCGCTCAGCTCGGGGACCTGTTGCCCGCTAAACCGTGAATCGAACCATCCGCCGGCGTCCAGCATCTTCAATTCGGCGAGGGTCTTATCCGCAACATCTCCAAAACCGTTTGTCGTGCGATCCAACGTCGAATCATGGATGACAATGATACGGCGATCGCGGCTCAGCATTACATCCAGTTCGATCATTGCCACACCCGCTGATATTGCAGCTTCAAAACCGACGAGGGTGTTTTCGGGGTATCTGGCTCGATAACCCCGATGTCCGACGATCCAGGGCGATCCAAAATTGTCGTCCGATTGAATATTTTTCATTTTCCCCCCTTCGGTTCACTGCCGTTTCCATCCAGTAGACTGCGAATCATTTCAAGGATCTCGTCATATTCGAACGGTTTTTTAATGCGTCCCTTGGCCTTTAGCTCAAGCTCTTGCCGGGTGGTATTATCGACAGAATAGCCGCTGGCAATTATTACCCTGGCCGATGGATCCCTGGCAAGAATCTGATCAAGACAGTTTATGCCGCCAATTCCCGGCATGATCAAATCCAGGATAACCAGATCGATTTGCTTTTCATGTTCACGGTAGATCTGTACCGCCGCTTCTCCATCCGGGGCGGTGATCACGTTGTAGCCGAATCGGGTCAGCAGTCGTTCGCCCAAGTCCCGCAAATATTCTTCATCATCCACCAGCAGAATCGTCTCCTGCCCGGTCGCGGGCGCTTGTTTGCTTTTATACCGATCCGTTGTCTGGACCTCCGTCTCTTCGATAACCGGAAAGTAGACATTGAAGGTTGCTCCGCTGCCCGGAACACTGTCGCAGGTGATGTGTCCGTTGTGGTTTTTAACAATCCCGTATACCATCGCCAGACCCAGTCCGGTCCCTTCGCCGGTTGATTTGGTCGTGAAGAAAGGCTCGAAAATATGCTCCAGAGTCTGTGGATCCATGCCATCTCCGGTATCGGAGATAGTCAGGCATACAAATTCTCCGGGATCGATGCCGATATGGGCGTCGCAATAATTCTGATCCAGGATTGTGTTCCGGCATTCGATTCTCAATTTGCCGCCATCCGGCATTGCATCCCTGGCATTGATGCACAGGTTCATGATGATTTGTTCGATTTGAGCCGGATCTCCGTTGATAATCTGTAGATTGTCACCTGGAACGGTTTCAATGGCAATCATCCTGGGAATGGTGCGCTCCAGCAATTGCTCCAGCTGTTTAACTTCCTGATTTAAGTCGAGGGGGCGCAGTCGGCTCTCGAGCTTACGGCTGAAAGTGAGCAGCTGCCTGGTCAATTCACTCGATCTTTTAGCCGATTTTTCGATTTGCCGGAGAAGTTTCAAATCCGGATCGGTCTCTTCTTTTTCAAAGATCAATATTTGTGCATAGCCCAGGATAGCTTGCAGAGAATTATTGAAGTCATGGGCAATCCCTCCGGCCAGGGTGCCGATTGCTTTCATCTTTTGGGATTGAAGGAGTTGATCGTGAAGCCTTCTGCGTTCCAGTTCTGATGCTTTTCTTTCGGAGATATCCCGCGTCACACCGATAATACCATAAGATGAGAGCCAGTTAATGTAAAGAACCCTGGCGATAGTCTCAACCCATACCGTGGAACCATCTTTACGATAGACTTCGAGCTCCCCGCGTGAAAACCTGAACGGATCCTTTTTGCATCGCTCCAACTCGTTGTTCAGGAACTCTTTGCTAAGCCTTCTGGACTCAGGTGGAAGAATTTGCTCGATCTTAACTCCCGTCATTTCTTCAGGTGTGTACCCGACGATCGACTCCACGGAAGGGCTGACATAATTAACCCGCCTGTCTTCCGGATCCAGAATCCAGATACAGTCGACAACATTTTCGGCCAGCAGGCGAAATCTCTCCTCGCTATCCAACAAAGCCTCCTCACGCTGCTTCAATTCTTCCAGATTGAACTTCAGGGCGAGGTTGCTCTCTTTTAAAGATCGCTCACTTATTCTGGCCCGTTTCAATGCATTGCTGAGCCCGGTGGTGGCGAGGGTTAGAAATACCGCCGTCAGAACGAACATGCCGGTGACTTCAAGGGCGACTTCATAGGGCCCATCCAGTTGAAAGCTCATATAGCCGATTTTTTCCGCATGGGCGAGCAGCCAGATTGACAAGGCACTCAGAATACCGATTCCGACACTCGAACGCCAATCCAGCAAAAGGCCGGCCAGCACCATAATTGTCAGATAGATAATAGCGGCCGATCCCCGCACGCCGTCAGAAGTGATTGCTTGAAAGGTTATGTTGCCCCACAGAAAAATTACAAAGGTAAACCCGGCTGCTTTGACGAACCCGCTGCGGATCAGAAACAAGAGAGCTATTGCGAATAATATGATTAAAGAATTCGCTACAAAAGCGTAAGGGCCCAAATCGTGGGACCTTCCGGTAAGAATCCATGTGATGACCATAGTGCCGACGACTGCGACCACAGACCACAAAATTATCCCCAGGATCATGGCAATGCGCGTCTTCTCTTCATCTTCAAAAACCGGTGGTTTCAGCAGGCGTTTGATGGCGTTTCCTATTGAACCCAACGAGGTTTGATTCCGTGCCATTTTCATCCCGAATTTAAATCCCGATGCGGCTGCCGGTATCTTTGTCGAATAGATGCAGTTTGCGGGAAGGAACGTTGATTGATAATGGGGTATGCTTTTGGAAATGGTGTACGTCGGGCAACCTGACGGTCAACATGGTCCGGTCTTCTCCGAAGTGACCGTGTACCAGCGTGTCGGCGCCCAGTACCTCCACATGGTCGACACCTAGGCTCAACATGCCGGAATGAGCTTCGGCAATCTCGAAGTGCTCGGGCCGAACGCCCAAAACAACTTCCTTTCCAAGGTATGCGGATGGGATGTCGTTGGCATGTGCCAGATTGATATTTTCGGTGAGCTCAACCGTGCTGCCGTCCGCATTTAGATGGGCCTCGATAAAATTCATGGCCGGCGAGCCGATGAAACCGGCAACGAATTTTGTGGCGGGTCGCTCGTATACTTCGAGGGGGGATCCGATCTGCGCAGCTCTCCCGTCATCCATGACAATCAGGCGGTCGCCGAGCGTCATGGCTTCAACTTGATCATGGGTCACGTAGATGCTGGTGATTTTGAGATCTTCATGCAGTTTTCTGATTTCAAGACGCATCTGCACCCGCAGTTTGGCGTCCAGGTTGCTCAGAGGCTCGTCGAATAAGAAGACTTTGGGCTCTCTTACAATGCAGCGGCCCATGGCTACCCGCTGGCGTTGGCCTCCGGATAATTGCCGCGGTTTGCGATCCAGCAATTCGGTCAGTTCTAAAATCTCGGCGGCCCTGTGAACCCGCTGTTCGATTTCCGCCTTGGGCATCCGGCGAATTTTAAGACCGTAAGCCATATTTTTATAGACCGTCATATGCGGGTAAAGCGCATAATTCTGAAAAACCATGGCGATATCACGATCGGCGGGCTCCAGTTTGTTGACAACCTCATCGTTGATTTTGATCTCACCGGCGGTAATGGTTTCAAGTCCGGCAATCATGCGCAGCAAGGTTGACTTGCCGCAGCCCGATGGGCCCAGGATGACGATAAATTCGCCGTCCTGAATGTTGCAGGTAATCCCGTGGATTACCTCAGTTTTTCCAAACGACTTATGGACGTCCTTTAAATTTACATCTGCCATGGAAATACCCTTGGGGACTGATTTAACTATTCGATAGACCGTAGCGGTCTGGAGTTAAGTCTTTCTTCACATTTTTCAAAGTTATTTGTTATTCGTTATCAGTTATTAGATGCAAGGGATTATCATCGATTTTATTTGATCCAATTGGTGCGTCATTGGTATCGGTTTTTTTGTAAATTCCAATAACCAATAACCGATAACATCTACTTCTCCGTTTCCGTCATACCTTTTACGAACTGCTTCTGCATCAGGATTACCACCAGGACGGGCGGGATCATGGCCAGCATGGTGGCCGCCATGATGATATGCCAGTCAGCCTGGCCTTCTCCGACATCCAGCATGCGTTTGATGCCGATCAGAAGCGTGTAGTATTTTTCTTCTGTGGTAATCATCAGGGGCCAGAGATACTGGTTCCAGCCGTAGATAAACAAAATGACAAACAGGGCCGCGATTGATGTGCGCGACATGGGCACCAGGATATCAAAAAAGAACCGAAACGGACCGCCGCCGTCAATTCTCACCGCCTCGCACAGCTCATCCGGCACGGTCATGAAAAACTGTCGAAATAAAAATGTGGCAGTGGCGGATGCAATCAGCGGAAAAATCAAGCCGGAGTAAGAATTCAACATGTTTAAATCTGCCATAACCTCATAGGTCGGCAGGATGCGAACTTCCACCGGAAGCATCAGGGTAATAAAAATCAGCCAGAAAAATGTCATTCGAAATCGAAAGCGGAAGTAGACGATTGCGAAGGCCGACAAAAGAGAGATGAGGATCTTACCGAATGCAATGCCGAATGCCATGATGGCGCTGTTCAGCATCATCGTCCCAACCGTGGCAATTACCTCACCGCTGCCAACGGTGACCGCCTGGTGGTAGTTGTCGATTAAGAATTGGCCCGGCAGCAACGGAAAGTAGGACGTGATATCTTCCAGACTGTGGGTAGAGGCCACGAAGGTCGTATAAATTGGAAAAGCAATAGCCAGGCAGCCCAGAATAAGCACTGCGTGTGTAACGAATGTCAACCATGGACGATGTTCTACCATTAATAATGAACCTTTCGTTCAATGTATTTAAATTGAACCACTGTCAGCACGATGACAAAGGCCATCAGGATAACGGATTGAGCCGCCGATCCGCCAAGATCCAGACTTTCGAAAACGTCATGGTAGATCTTAAATACCATAATATTGGTGGCTTCATCGGGGCCGCCTTCGGTGATGGCATGGATGATCCCGAATGTCTCGAAAAAGGCATAGACTAAATTCATGACCAGCAAAAAAAATACGGTTGGCGACAGCAACGGAAAGGATATCGTCCAAAATCGTTTCCACGGAGACGCGCCGTCGATAGCGGCCGCTTCGATAAACGGTTTGGGTATGGCCTGGAGTCCGGCCAGAAAAAATAGAAAGTTGTATGAAATCTGCCGCCAGGCCGCCGCGATAATAACAAGGATCATCGCCTGTGTGCCGTTCAGGGTGAAATTCCAGTCAATTCCAATCGCTTTCAGGAAAAATGATAT
Organism: Desulfobacterales bacterium; assembly: GCA_030066155.1. Classification (GTDB taxonomy): domain Bacteria; phylum Desulfobacterota; class Desulfobacteria; order Desulfobacterales; family JAFDCJ01; genus JAFDCJ01. The sequence goes on from JASJCE010000080.1 coordinate 10,109, forward strand.
CATTCCCACCGTTGGATTAAAGAGAAAGTACCACAGGACGGCAGCCACCACCGGGGCGACGGCGTAGGGCCAGATGATGAATGTTTTATAGGATGTCGCCCCGCGTATGACCCGCTCGGCCATCACGGCCAGAATGAGAGCTGTCGACATGGCGAGGGCTGCCACCGAAAAACTGAATATCATCGTTACTTTGATAGAATTCAGATAGATGGAATCCGTGAAGATGTACTTGAAGTTCTCCATTCCCACGAAAGTCGTCGATAGTCCGAAGGCATCTTCTTGCATAACGGACTGATAAAGCGCCATCGCAGCCGGCCAGATGAAAAACACCAGGGTGATGATAATTTGGGGCGCTAACAAGAAATAGGGTAAGGCTTTATTTTTAAAAACGACTCGTTTTTCCATTGGATTGGTTAAAACGTTGATTGGTTGATTGGTTAATTGGTTGATTAGTTAATTGGTAGGTTGTTTGAACCAGATAAAGCGAATATCCTCATATTTTAAGCAATCTTTAAATATGAGAAAACGGGGTAAACCGGACCCATCAAATTAATATTGATGGATCCGGTTGTTTTTCTATACCGGCAAATCAAGTCTTGCGCGCCAGTGAGATTGATTACTTGTTGGCGCTTTCGAATTTTCTCAACAGTTTGTTGCCTTTTGCCACGGCTTCACCAAGACCTTTTTCGGCATTCGTCTTTCCGGAAAAGATCGCCTCCAGCGTGTCGTACATGATGGCTCTCATCTGGACAAAATTGCCGAAACGCAGCCCCCTTGAATTCTGGGTGGGTTTGTTAAGGGTCATTTGTTTCAGTGCCGTTTCCATGCCGGGTTTTTCCTGGTAAACACCCTGACCTTTGGTCAGGTAATAGGCATTGGTTGTAATGGGCAGATATCCTGTAAATTGATGCCAATCAGCCTGTACGGCCGGTGATGACAGATAGTTGAAGAAAGTGGCAACCCCTTCATATTCTTCCTGTGAATGACCCGACAGCACCCAGAGGCTTGCGCCGCCGATGATAGTATTTTGGGGCGCCCCCCCCTGACCTTGCCAATAGGGCAGCATACTGGTCCGAAACGGAAATTTACAGGACTTCATGAAACCGGCATAGCCTGCTGACGATTCCGTGTACATGGCCACTTCTTCAGAAGAAAACAGCGCATTGCCTTTGTTCCTCCGACCGCCGTAGACAAATATCTTTTCACTCTGCCAATCAGCCAGGGATTGAATATGTTTGACATGCAGGGGGCTGTTAAATACGAATTCGGTTTCCATTCCTTCGAAACCATTGGATTGGGTGCCAAACGGAATATTGTGCCAGGCGCTGAAGTTTTCCAGGTGAATCCACGATATCCAGGCTGTCGAAAAGCCGCCCGGATAACCTGCTGCAATAAGTTTGCGGGAATATTCCGCCACCTCCGACCACGTTTTGGGCGGTTTGTCCGGGTCGAGTCCGGCCTTTTCAAAAGCTGCAACATTATAGTACAGAACAGGTGTCGAACTGTTGAAGGGCATGGACAGCATTTTGCCCTCGGGGGTTGTGTAGTAGCCGGTTACCGTAGACAGATAGGCGTCGGGACTCCAGGGCTGTCCGGACTCGGCCATTACTTCATAGACCGGTTTAATGGCGCCTTTGGCGGCCATCATGGTTGCTGTACCGACTTCATATACCTGAAGGATTTGCGGATGTTTTTTGGAGCGAAAGGCGGCAATGCCGGCGGTCATGGTGTCGGAATAATTGCCTTTATAAGTCGCGACCACTTTGTACCTGCTCTGCATCGAATTAAAATCGGACACAATTGACTGAACCTTCTCCCCCAGGCGCCCGCCATGGGCAAACCACCAGTTGATAGTGATCTGCTCTGCAAATCCGGTGATCGGAAAAATGACCAATACGACGAATGCAGCGAAAATTAACCCTTTCGGAAATTTCATGGTGAGATCCCCCTTTCTCTGGTTGAGATTAATATTTTGATTCAGCTAGACGATTACAGCCTGAATCAGCTGGTAAGAATTGCTCGATGTGAACTAGATTTTGAATTGAGGTTCTTGTTGAACTTAATTTTGATAATAATTAAGTTAAAAAAAGTCAACCATATCTTGAATCGTTCTGGCCAATCGCCAGTAAATTGCGTTAGAGTTTGTTCAGGAGACTATGGATGAGCCCTGCAAAATGGATGATTCTGCGTCCTTTTTTTCGAGCAGTCTTAATATGGACTATTGTTTCGACGGCAACTTGGTCGATTGCCGGTGATAAATTGAATTCGACCTCAGACGACTCCGTATCGGATAATGAATTTTTCGTTGTTGGTCATCGCGGAGCAGCCGGTCTTGCGCCCGAAAACACATTGGCCTCCGTAAAAAAAGCCTGTGAATTCGAGGTGGATGCGATTGAACTCGATGTTTTTTTAAGTGCAGACGCCGAACTTGTCGTGCACCACGACTATCGGTTAAAACCGGAAACAACCCGCGGATCGGATGGTAAATGGCTACGCCGCCCGGGACCGGCTGTCAAAGACCTTAATCTGTCGCAATTGAAAACCTACGATGTCGGACGCCTTAAGCCCGGCACACGCTATTCGCGCCGATACCCGGATCAGCAGCCGGCAGACGGGGAGCGAATTCCGACACTTGCAGAGAGCATTGCACTTATAAAGACGAGTTGTGGGGATGCCACCCAGATCTGGATTGAAATCAAAACCAACCCGGAAAAGCCCTGGATTACCCCGTCACCTGAAACAATTGCCGATGCCGTGGTATTGCTTTTGAACGAGCTAAACTTCACCGAACGAGCGCGGATACTGGCCTTTGACTGGCGTGTGCTAAGCCACCTAAAAAAGACTGCTCCTGATATTCCCCTCGTTTACTTGACCCATGACGGTGTTCGGTTTAATACGGTCAAGCCCGGTCGGCCGGGTGCATCACCCTGGTTGGCCGGCCTCGATATCGATGATTTCAACGGCTCGGTCCCGCAGGCTGTCAAAGCTGCCGGCGGTAGGCACTGGGCGCCCCACTACAAATCCCTCACCATCACCCGGCTGGCGGAGGCCTATCGGCTGGGGCTGAAAGTCTATGTATGGACGGTCGATTCCCGCACCGAGATGATTCGTCTTTTGGAGATGGGGGTGAACGGCATCATTACGAACCGCCCGGATATTTTGAGATCGGTCGTGGGGTTAGGCAAATGATTTTTGTTAATAATCGAAAACCTGGTCCTCAGGGCTAGGTCAGAAAAAACCGGCGCTGTCGTATATCGGATCTGTTAATGGTTTCCCCGCTTACGCTTCGCTTCAGACGGGATCGTAGACAGGTGTCAGGGTTCAGGTGTCAGCCCGGCCGCTGGCCGCTGAGTGGGGGTCTGATCGAAGCGGAAACTTTATCAGGCCCTTTAGGCAAAAATCTGGTTGTGGGAGCGGTTTTTAACCGCGATTAACGCGGCCCGATAAACAATTATAGTTTTATAAATGCAAAGGGCCTTAAGTATAGAACCAACTTCGTCTTCTGAATTATAGGCCATGGGATGGACCTGGTCATTTCTTGACACGGCAAAATGCTCCCCTTATATTCCCCGTGTATTGTTTGTGAAGCATAACCAACTCAATAAACTCAATAAACCCAATCAACTCGATTAACCCATTTTTCACATCAACTCAATTCGTCACGGGGGATCATTATGCAAAAGCACTTGCTAATTACTTTTGCGGCTATTCTGCTATTGTCCGTTGGCTGCCAGGCACCCAAAATTCGACTTTTTCCTAGTCAGGCGGATCCCCTGAGAGAGTTTACCCTGGAGGGGAAAGCGGATCCAAAAGTTCTTGTAGTACCGGTCCGAGGTATCATATCGGATAGCCCCCGTGAGGGAATTATACGCACGCGGCCGAGCCTGGTGCAGGCAGTTGTCTCTCAACTCAGACGGGCTGAAGACGACGAAAAAATTAAGGCGGTTGTGTTAAAAATTGATTCGCCCGGCGGATCCGTGACGGCCAGCGACATTCTTTTTAACGAAATATTGACCTTCAAGAAGCGAACCGGTGCAAAAGTCGTCGTTGCCATGATGGGAATCACGACCTCCGGCGGCTACTACATATCGCTGCCGGCCGACTACATTATCGCCCATCCCACGACACTCACCGGTTCGGTCGGTGTCATTTTTTTGCAGCCCAAGGTAACCGGACTTCTGGATAAGATCGGTGTGGGGGTTGAAGTGAGTAAATCCGGTGTCAACAAAGACATGGGGATGCCCTACCGACCGGCAACTGCTGAAGAGCGTAAAATTTTGCAGAGCATGACCGACCGTTTGGGGGTCCGGTTCGTCAATTTGACGGCCAAATATCGTAATCTGCAACCGGCCGTTGCGGCTAAAATAGCCACGGCCCGCGTGTATCTGGCAGAAGAAGCCCTCGAATTGGGAATGGTGGATGCCATTGGATACTTGGACCAGGCTACAGCCAAAGCCAAGCAATTGGCTGGAATTCCGGATGATGCCCGGGTCGTTGTCTACCGCCGCACAGAATACCCGGATGATAATATTTACAATACCTCAACACGATACGGCGGCGGTGACCTGTCACTGATATCCGTGGATTTTCCGGAAACTCTCAACCACTTCAATACCGGATTTTACTACCTGTGGCCAGCGGCGTTTTCGGTTGATAGATGACCCGGCTTCGCTCTTCAGACTTCGCTTTCAGCTTCGACCTGACCCGTCGAGCTTCGCCGCGGCACGCAGATGACAGATGAAAGAAGTCAGAGCTGTTGTGTATTCTACCGTTTAAGATTTTCCCGCGTTGGATCAGGATCGTCTAAACCGTTAATTAACGAGAGGAAAAACCATGAATCATGTTCCAGTGAAAATCTCAGGCAAGCTTAGTCTGGTTGTGTTGGCTGGCGCTATGGTGTCGATGCTGCTTTTACCTACTTCCGTATTCGGTCAGCAGTCCCCTATAAAGATACCACGGATTGGCGTTCTGGCCTGGTCGTCTTGTGACATCCCCCAACCGTTTTTGCGCGGTCTCGGGGAATTCGGTTATAAGCCAGGCGAGAACCTTGCAATTGAGTGCCGCGATGCAGGCAGGCACGACGACGGTTTTGCGGCAGCTGCAGCCGAGCTGGTGGCACTCAACGTTGATGTGTTCGTCAGCTGGTCACAGCCGGCGGTACATGCTGCCCGTGGTGTCACCGGTGCGAGTCCATTCGTGACGATGTTTAGCGGCGATCCGGTCGCCGCCGGTTTGGTTCGCAGCCTCGCGAAACCGGGCGGGAACCTTACCGGGGTGAGCTACTATGCTACCGAGCTCACCGCCAAGCGAATGGAGTTCCTGAAGGAGATGATTCCGAAGATGGGCACGGTTGCCGTGTTGTCCAATCCCGTTGTCGCTTATCTTCCCTTTGAAGCGGACACCAAACGTGCGGCCGGACGGCTCGGCATCGAGCTGAAAATCCACCAGGTCAGGAAATCCAGCGACCTCGCGACAGCCTTCACTGCGATGAAAGCCGAAAACGCACAGGCGGTTTTCGTGCTGCCCGATCTTATGCTAGGCCATTCCGCAGCGCGCATTGCATCCCTGGCGCTCGAAAATGGCTTGCCGACAATGGCCTGGGGTAGCTGGTACACCGGAGAAGGCTGTCTGATAGCCTATTCAGCGCAGTATGGTTATATACTGCATCGGCTCGCTTACTACGTTGATCGCATTCTAAAAGGCGCAAAACCGGGTGACCTGCCGATCGAACAGCCTACGATGTTCCAGCTTTCGATTAATTTAAAGACCGCCAAAGCCCTCGGTCTCGAAGTACCACAGACCCTGTTGCTGCGTGCTGATGAGATCATCGAATAATGCTGGTTGCGGTTGGAAGATAGGGAACACCTGTATTTGGAAGTGGCATCCATGCTAAAACTCAGGGGAAATCTTTTTCGGAAGTATGCATTCCTCTTTGTGGCGCTGGTTGCCGGAGTGATGCTGGCCAGTGGTATCACGGAAATATATTTCTCCTATCAGGAAAACAAACTGGCCATCATCGGCATTCAGCTGGAAAAGGCCCTGGCTGCTTCCGCCAAAATTGATCAATTCATAGCGCAGCTCAAAATGCAGATCAGCTGGGTCACACCGTCACCGTGGAACGCCAATGCAACTAACCCCAATGAGTTGCGCGTCAACTTTATCCGACTTCTTCGCAGGGTACCGGCGATCACCGAGGTCAAATATCTGGATTCCTCCGGCAGAGAAAAGCTGCATGTTTCCAGGTTGAGAATGGATGTTGTCGGGAGTGAGGCCGATTTTTCTCAGGATCCCCGGTTTTTTGAGGCGAAGGCGAAGGGAGCCTATCTGGGAACTGCACATTTCCGCAGCGGTTCTGAGCCATATATGAGCATTGCCGTGGCAGGAAGGCGAAAAGACTCCGGTGTGACACTGGCTTATGTGAATCTGAAATTCGTCGCTGACGTCATATCCGAAATCAAGGTGGGTACAAGTGGTCGAGCTTATGTGACTGACTCCGTCGGCAATCTTATCGCCCATCCGGACATCACACTGGTTCTGAAAAAAACAAACTTCTCATCGTTGCGCCAGGTTTCATCTGCTCGAGTGAGTTCGCTCGAATTATATGAGCGGCGAAAAACGGTTGCGGTTGCTCGAGATTTTAAGGGACAAGAAGTTCTTACCGCCTATACCAACATTCCGTCGCTGGGATGGTTTGTCTTTATTGAACAGCCGTTGGCTGACGCTTTTAAACCACTGTATGCCAGCATTTACCGAACGGCCTTGCTTATGCTTGTCGGTATTATTCTGGCGGTGTTAGCCAGTTTAATACTTGCACGCAGAATGGTGAATCCTATCCAGGCCTTACGGGAAAGCGCAACCCGTTTTGGTACCGGGGAACTTGACCACCGGGTCGAACTCAGATCAGGCGATGAATTAGAATCTCTGGGTGAAGAGTTCAACCGGATGGCCGCAAAACTGGCCGAGTTGGAAAATGTTCGGCGATTGAAGCGTTTTTTTTCGCCTCAGCTTTCTGATTTGATTGTGTCTTCGCAAGACGAAAGTATACTTGAAAGCCACCGCAGAGAAATTACGGTCGTATTTTGTGATCTTCGTGGTTTTACAGCCTTCTCGGAAAACCAGGAACCGGAGGAGGTGATGGCGATTCTGCGAGAATTTCATGAGACCATCGGCCCCATGATTTTTGA
>JASJCE010000081.1 GCA_030066155.1 Desulfobacterales bacterium
TTGCCGAGCCTTTTCGCGGTCTTCGCTGGAGTAGCTGATAAAGATATTGCTCATTTGACCTCCGCTTGCCGAGTGATAGAAAACTCAGCGATTTGCAGCACAGATGAACTGGACAACGGAATAACAGGCGAAGTGCCGGCTATACAGGTTAATCCAATATTGAAATCGTGGAACCCAGGGCCAAATCTCCATTAAGTAGTTCAGCCGGTAAAACATGGCGGAGTGGTGGAGTATTGGAGCACCGGAGTGTTGGACCGACTCAAGCCATTGCCTCCGGATCTACAAAACGCATCTAACTTGTTGAAAGTAATACGCTGATTTTAAATTTCAATCGGGATTGTCTGCCTATGATTCCTGTGATATCCGGATATTTATGGACCGGCAGGCTGATACCTCATACCCTAAATGAGCGAAAAACGCTCATTTAGGCGTTATTGGTTATTTGTTAATCGTTATTCGAACAGAAAAGGAAGCAGTCATGCGCAAAATCGTCATCGACCGTCCGGGCGGGTATCACCGGTTGAAAGTCAAGGAGTTCCCCACGCCGGAGCCCCAGCCCAATGAGGTCCTCGTCGAGGTCACAGCAGCAGGAGTGAATTTTGCCGATGTGTTTGTGCGGCTGGGACTTTATAAATCCGGCCGGGAGTATGTGGGGTGGCCCATCACACCGGGTTTCGAATTTTCAGGGAAAATCGTGAAATGCGGTCCCGGTGTATCGGACATGGACGAAGGTGCGGCCGTTTTTGGAGTAACGCGCTTTGGCGCGTATGCTTCCCACTTGTGTGTACCCGAACATCAGGTTTATGCCATTCCAGTTGACTCCAAATTTACTTCCGAACAATGGGCGGCTTTTCCCGCCGTGTTTTTAACAGCCTATCACGGTTTATTCCATGATATTGTGGTCAGACGCGGGATGGATATCTTGGTTCATTCGGCCGCCGGCGGCGTCGGCGGCGCCTTGCTGCAGTTAGGCCGGATTGCCGGTTGCCGGATGATCGGCGTCGTCGGCGCGAGCCACAAAATCGAACCGGCCCTGGCCCTTGGAGCGGATGCCGTCATTGACAAAAGCCGGGAGGACTTGTGGGCCAAAGCCAAAGAAATCAATCCGGACGGTTTTGATGTGGTGTTCGATGCCAACGGTCCTGCCACATTGAAGCAAAGCTACCGGCACCTGGCCCCAGGCGGCAAGCTGGTGACCTACGGCTTCCATTCGATGCTGTCACTCCGAAAGGGAATTCCCAATTATTTTAAACTGATCTACCAATATTTGCGAGTTCCCAGATTCAATCCGCTCAATATGACAGGGGATAACAAAAGCGTGATCGCCTTCAACCTGTCTTACCTCTTCCACCAGATTAATTTATTCAACGATGCCTTGAAAAAACTTTGTGGATGGGTTGAAAACGGCCGGATTCATGCTCCGCCGGTGCGAACCTGCTCGTTTGAACAGGTATCCGATGCCCATCGGGCACTGGAGTCCGGTCAAACTGTCGGAAAACTGGTATTGACATTCAACAAGTAATGGTCCGGGATAATCCCCGGCAATTCGGTTCACTGTGGGGTGTCCTTTATTTATGCTCGAAGAATATCGAAGGAAAACAAAAAAAAGCAGATGGCCGGCCTGCCATTTTGCGCTTCGGTAATAAGGCCGTTGTTGACAATTGATCAACAAATCCATAGCTTACCACTCAAATAGACAGGATTCCCACCCGATCAATCTAATACTGATACATTTCCGGTATCAGCATCATTTATATCGTTAAGCGGTTTTTCTGAAACACCAATAAAATCATATTTATTACAGGAAGTTAGAAATTATGTCGCACAATGATCAGCATCCTGGCGAGATCGCCAATGAAATCGAGTATGAAAACAGGGAATGGCTCGAGTCTCTTGACTATGTTTATCAAAATCAGGGGCCGGATCGCGTAAGGCAGCTGCTGCGGCGTCTTCAGACCCATGCCCAGCAAAAGGGTGTCCAATTCCACTACACTGCCAATACGCCTTACATCAACACGATTCCGCTGGAAAAGCAGCCCGTATTTCCCGGCAGCCGTGAAATCGAACGACGGATCAAGAGCATAATCCGCTGGAACGCCATGGCCATGGTGGTGCGGGCCAATCGCCAGAATCCGGGACTTGGCGGACATATCTCGACCTTTGCTTCCTGTGCTACGCTGTACGAAATCGGCTTCAACCATTTTTTCCGGGCCAAGACGGCCAAACATCCCGGTGATATTGTATACTTTCAGGGGCATTCGGCTCCCGGTATTTATGCCCGGGCTTACCTCATGGGCCGTCTGACCGAAAAGCACCTGGAAAATTTTCGACGCGAACTGCAAAGTGAACCCGGGCTGTCATCCTATCCGCATCCCTATCTCATGCCGGATTTTTGGCAGTTTCCAACGGTTTCGATGGGATTGTCACCCCTCATGGCCATTTACCAGGCACGGTTTAACCGGTATCTCCAAGATCGTAACCTGGCTGATCCCCAGGACCAGAAGGTCTGGTCTTTTCTCGGTGACGGTGAGCTGGATGAACCGGAATCCCTGGGCGCCATTACCCTGGCGGCCCGTGAACGGCTCGACAACCTGATCTTTGTCATCAATTGCAATTTGCAGCGTCTCGATGGACCGGTGCGCGGAAACGGTAAAATCATTCAGGAAGTGGAGGCGGCCTTCCGCGGAGCCGGCTGGAACGTGATCAAGGTCATCTGGGGCAATGATTGGGACCCGCTGCTGGCCCGGGATGAAAACGGGCTCCTGGTCAAACGCATGGAAGAAGTGCCTGATGGCCAGTACCAGATGTATTCGGTGGCCGGCGGAGATTACATCCGGAAAGATTTTTTCGGCAAATACCCGGAGCTGCTGGATATGGTTCGTACATACAGTGACGAGCAGCTGCGCAAATTGCGGCGCGGCGGCCACGACCCCGAAAAGGTTTACGCTGCCTACAAGGCTGCTGTCGAGCACACGGGCTCTCCGACCGTTATTCTGGCCAAAACCATTAAAGGCTACGGTCTGGGCGAGGCCGGAGAAGGGCGCAACGTCACCCACCAGCAAAAAGCCCTCAACGAGCAGGAGTTGCGCGATTTTCGCAGCCGGTTCGGAATTCCCATCCCGGATTCGGCGATCAAAGATGCACCCTTTTATAAACCAGCTCCTGACAGTGACGAAATGACATACCTCATGGAGCGGCGCAGCGCGCTCGGCGGCCTGTTTCTGGCGCGTTACGAGTCAGTGCCGGTGTTCCGCCCCCCTGGAAAGGATTTGTACGCTGAATTCCTGGCCGGCACCGGCAACCGCGAGGTCGCCACCACCATGGCGATGGTGCACCTGATGGGCAAATTGCTGAACAACAAAAAAATCGGCAAGTACCTTGTGCCCATCGTGCCGGACGAAGCCCGCACCTTCGGCATGGAGTCCTTGTTTCGCAAAATCGGCATTTATTCGCATGTCGGGCAGAACTACGAACCGGTCGATAAGGAGAGTTTGCTGTATTACAAGGAGGCCCGGGACGGCCAGATTCTGGAGGAGGGCATTACCGAAGCCGGCTCCATGTCGTCGTTTATTGCGGCCGGCACGGCCTACTCCACTTTCGGCATCAACATGGTTCCATTCTTTTTCTTCTATTCGATGTTTGGTTTTCAGCGCATCGGCGATTTGATCTGGGCTGCCGGCGATATCCAGGCCCGTGGTTTTTTGCTGGGAGCCACTGCCGGCCGCACGACCCTGGCCGGGGAGGGGCTGCAGCATCAGGATGGACACACCCACATGCTGGCCTACGGCAATCCGTCAATCCTGGCATATGATCCGGCCTTTGCCTACGAACTGGCGGTCATCGTGCGCGAAGGGTTGCGACGAATGCTGGAAGAGGGCGAAAACATCGTCTATTATTTGACCATTATGAACGAATTTTACCGAATGCCCGCCATGCCTGAAAACGCCGAGGAAGGCATTCTCAAGGGCCTGTATAAATTTCGGGGCTCGGACAATAAACGGGCCAAAATAAAAGCCCATCTTTTTGGTAGTGGAACCATTCTCAATGAAGCGCTCAAAGCCCAGGAAATTTTGGAAAACGACTACGGCGTGGCGGCAGACGTCTGGAGCGTTACCAGCTACAAAAACCTTTACTGGGATGCAATAGACACGGAGAGATGGAATTTTCTACATCCGGAACAGGAGCCCCGGCTGTCATACCTCCAGCAGCAGTTGGTCGACGAAAAAGGCGCCTTTGTTGCCGCCTCGGATTATCTGAAAGCCCTGCCGGCCTCAATTGCCAAATGGCTGCCGGGACCGTCGATTCTGCTGGGCACGGACGGCTATGGCCGCAGCGATACCCGTGCCAGTCTACGCGATTTTTTTGAGGTGGATGCCCGCCATATCGCCTATGCCGCTCTGGGGGTGTTGGCCCGGGAAAAACGGGTGAAGATGTCGCTGGTCAAAGATGCCTGCAAAAAACTGGATATTGATCCCGAGAGGTCGAATCCGTTGTTCAATTAGCACTGCTTGGCCAATTCTATGGTTTTAAGGGCGGATTAATTTAAGGAGCCGATATGATAGAGGAAGTCAAAGTCCCCGAAATCAGTGAAAACGTCGAATCCGGAACCGTCGTCAGCGTACTGGTGCAGGTTGGTGATATGATCGACATCGACGATGTGCTGGTTGAGTTTGAAACGGAAAAAGCGCTGGTCGACATCCCCTCGACCGCCAAAGGTTTAATAGCGGAACTGCTCGCCAAAGTGGGAGATGAAATGCGGGTGGGAGATGTCATTGCCAAGGTCGATACGGAGGCTGAATCCGCCTTCCCGGACACGCCGGAGTCCGTGCCCATCGCGGCCGCTCCAGCTGAGACAGTAGCAGCCGTACCCCAGGAAGTCCCAGCCGAAAAGCAGGAAGCTGAGCCGCCCGTCGAAATCACCGCCGCGGAGCCGGAAGAATTGCCCGAAAAACCGGGAAAACGGGCCGCGCCGGCCAAAATAGAGCCTGATGTTGCAGATCGGCCGACAGAAGTCGGTCCGATACCGGCATCCCCGTCCGTGAGGCGCTTTGCGCGAGAATTGGGCGTCAATATCCACGAAGTTGCGGCATCCGGGCCGGGTGGTCGGATTACCGAAGCCGATGTCAAAGCCCACGTTAAAGAAAGAGAAAAGCCGATTAAAGCGGCAGTACCTGCGCCCGGCGGGGCCATCAAGGTTGAAGAGGCGGCTCTGCCGGATTTCAGTCGCTGGGGAGATATCGAGGTTCAAGACCTGGATGCGGTACGGCGCATTACGGCGGCCAATATGTCGACGGCCTGGCACATGGTACCGCAGGTTACCCAATTTGATCAGGCAGACGTGACAACCCTTCAGGAATTCATCAATAAGAATGCTGAGAAGGTCAGTTTAGGTGGCGGCAAGTTGACCGTCACTGCCATTCTGGCGAAAGTTTGTGCCGCGGCGCTCGAACGCTTCGAACGATTCAACGCCAGTATCGATACCGCGGGCCAGCAGTTGATTTTGAAAAAGTATGTTCACCTGGGTATTGCGGTCGACACGCCGCGCGGTCTGCTGGTGCCCGTTGTTCGCAATGCCGATCGGAAAAGCATCACTCAGCTTGCCGCTGAGATCACCGATCTTGCCGAGCGCGCCCGCAGCAAGAAACTTAAACCGGATGAAATGGAAGGGGGCACCTTTACGATTTCCAACCAGGGCGGCATCGGCGGTGTGGGATTCACGCCGATCGTTTTTTGGCCCCAGGCAGCCATTCTGGGCGTTAGCCGCACATCTATTCAACCGCGCTATATCGACGGGGATTTCAGGCCGCGCAGTATGCTGCCGCTGTCTTTGTCCTTTGACCACCGGATTATAGACGGGGCAGATGCGGCGCGCTTCCTGCGCTGGATGTGCGAAAGCCTTGAACAACCACTTACCCTGCTTTTATGAATATATTGGAGACTTATTCTATGGCAAACCTGAAGACTCAACTGGCAGTGATTGGAGGCGGCCCCGGCGGATACGCGGCAGCATTTATGGCAGCCGATCTCGGACTGGATGTAACCCTGATCGATCCGGAACTAAATCCGGGGGGCGTATGCCTTTACCGCGGATGCATACCTTCAAAAGCCCTGCTGCACGCGGCCAAAGTCATCGATGAAGCCCACGAGGCCAAAGCCTGGGGATTGACTTTCAGCGGTTTAAAAATACAGCACAAGAAATTGCGGGAATGGAAAAACGATGTGGTCACCCGGCTGACCGGTGGTCTCGGACAGTTGGTTAAACAGCGTAAAATCAATTATTTACGGGGCAGAGCCAGATTCGAGAACAATCGAACCCTGACCTACGATCTGCTTGAGGGGGAGTCCGGCGCCCTTGAATTTGAGCATGCAATAATTGCCACGGGTTCAGAGTCGGCCCGTATTCCTCAATTTGACCTGAACTCCGATAGACTGCTCGATGCCACCTCAGCCCTGGAGCTGAACCGAATTCCCAAAAAATTGCTGGTGATCGGCGGAGGCTATATCGGCCTCGAGCTCGGCACCGTTTATGCGGCCCTGGGTAGTCAGGTGACAGTGGTTGAAATGACAGCGGGGCTGCTGCCCGGCGCCGACAAAGATCTGGTGCGGATTCTGCAAAAGCGGCTGGCAACCCGGATTACGGATATTCTACTGCAGACCACAGTAACGACACTCAAAGTTCAGAAAAATGGTGTTAAGGTGACCCTGGACGGACCAAAGGCCGATCATAAAGCGCGTCTTTTTGACCTCATCCTGCTTGCCGTTGGCAGACAACCTAACTCGGCCGGTTTAGGGTTGTCAAATACCGGTGTCGAAGTCGACGATCAGGGGTTCATCAAGGTCGATTCTCAGCGGCGCACCACAGAAGGTAATATATTCGCGATCGGCGATGTGGCTGGAGAGCCCATGCTGGCCCACAAGGCATCCCATGAAGGACGCGTGGCAGCCGAGGTTATCGCCGGCCGGCCGGTTGTGTACGAACCGGCGGCGATCCCGGCGGTTGTGTTTACCGATCCCGAGATTGCCTGGGTCGGTTTGACTGAAACGGAAGCGAAGGTTCAGAAGATTGCCCATAAAGTTGTCCGGTTTCCCTGGGCGGCATCCGGCCGTGCAGCCACTCTGGACCGTAGCGACGGATTGACTAAACTCATCGTAGATCCGGAAAGCGAGCGCATCTTGGGAATGGGTATTGCGGGGCCCGGGGCCGGTGAAATGATCGCCGAAGGCGTTCTGGCTATCGAAATGGGCGCCAATGTCACAGACTTGGGCCTGTCGATTCACCCCCATCCAACCCTCTCCGAAACCATCATGGAGGCGGCCGATCTGTTCCACGGAACGGCCACTCACTTTTTCCAGACGAAGAAAAGGTAATTTAGGAATTGCGAATTTAGGAATTCAGGGATTAGTGGAATTCTATCAATTTTAGACAATTTATCCTTTAATACTTGGATTCCGCAATTTTAAATAGCTGATGCAACGGAGGCGGAGACCAAAAAAGAAAAAACGATCACGAAAGCACGAAAGAGCGAAAATACGAAAAAAGAACAAGGTAGATTTCGTGCTTTCTATTTTCGTGTTTTCGTGATGAAGCTTTTTCTTTGATAAAATGCCAGAAACTACATTTAATATTTTGGCTCAGTCATTCCTTATTAGTTGCCGAATTATCCGGGTTTAACTTTCTCCATAGCACGCTGAAATCCGGCGAAGGATCTCGTAATCGTGTCATCCGGAACGGCGTAGGATAGGCGAAAATAACCCGGTGCACCAAAACCCACCCCCGGGACGGCCAGTATCAACTCTTCTTTCAAACGGTTGATGAATTCCACGTCATCCGGGATCGGGCTTTTGGGAAACAAATAAAATGCGCCTTCGGGAACGTTAAATTCATAACCGGCTTCAGACAATCCGGCACACAGCTTGTCGCGACGGCGCCGATAAATCGAGGCATCCACCGAGACGCCCTGCAACTTTGCGATTGCCAGTTGAATCAGACTGGGTGCATTGACACAGTACATGGTGTTGGCCACCGCAGCTGCCCCTGCTACGAGCTCTGCGGCTTCGGCCTCGGGGTGGACGGCCAGGTAGCCGATTCGTTCACCGGCCAGGGACAACTCCTTGGAATAGGAACTGACCAGGATGGTATGAGGATATGCCTGAAACACAGAGGGCACTTCGGCATCATAGGTGATTTTGCGGTAAGGCTCGTCTGATACGAGATAAATCCGTCGGCCAAATTTTTGGCTGGCCTTTTCCAATATGTCGCTCAATCCGGCCAGCTCTTCGGTGGAATAGATGGCGCCCGTGGGATTATTAGGTGAATTGATCAGAAATACCCGGGTCGATTCATTGATATCCCCTTCAATTTTGCCTAAATCCAGATGAAATTTGGCATCACACGCTGTGGTCTCAAGGGAAGCGCCGGCAACGAAGCAGTACTGATTATAGCCGACAAAATAGGGTGATGGCGTCAGCACCTGCTCCCCGGGATTTATCAATGCTTTGAGAATATCGTTCAGGGCACCGGCCGCGCCGACCGTCATAATCACCAGTTCAGGAGCGAATTCAATGCCGTGTTCTTTGCCGAGGTGCTCGGCTACGGCCTGCCGGACATGCGGATATCCCGGGCTCGGCGTATATCCGTGACTTAAGGTGTCATCGTTAACCAATTCCCGGAGGACCTTCTTGAATTCCGGCGGGGGCGGTACATCCGGATTGCCGAGAGAAAAATCGAAGACATTCTCCGCCCCGTGAATAGCCTTGAGTTTGGCACCTTCTTCAAACATTTTTCGGATCATTGAGGCTTTTTCAACCATTACGGCCATGTTGTCAGCAATCGTCATCCTATTCTCCTCCATCTTAGACATTACCCGTCCGGGTGGACCAAGGTCGACTTCTCCGGGGTCGGTATATTACCTATTGCCACGTCTGTTGGATTTTATCAACATCAAATCAGGCGGGTTGATTTCATCCCAAAAAGTTCTCGAAATCCGTTCCAAGCTGTTTTATATTTAAATTTATTATAGATTAATTGGGAGGTGTGATGATCGCGTATTATGTCCATGACGAAAAGAAGGAAAATGACGTTATTGTACTGCCTGACAGAGAGTGCGCCATACCGGTGGACCGTGAGCGCCTGGAGGCGTTTATCTCCGTCGATCCGATGTTTGCGAGCTGGCCCGGGGACGCCTGCGGTCTGGTCTCGCCGGAGGATTTTGGCGCCGTCATTGCCACGCGGGATGACGACGGCGACGTGTGTGTGATGGATCAGGAGCTGTGGCGCGAAAGAATGGAGCACTATCTGGGCAGTCCGTAAGACGGCAAAGCCGGTTACGGAAATGAATAATGAAAATTGAAGATTGAATATTTAGGGTAAGCAAATTGCGGATCATATTTTTTGCCGGCAAGGGTGGGGTTGGTAAGACCTCGGTTTCGGCGGCTACGGGCATTAAAGCTTCCGAAATGGGACACAGGACCGTGGTCATGTCTCTGGATGTGGCCCACAGCCTGGCGGATATTTTCGATCTTGACCGGGAATTGCTGGACAAAAACAAGGGTGTGCCGATCGAGATCAACAAAAAATTATTCATCCAGGAGCTGGACATCCAGGAAGAAATTCAACGCTACTGGGGCGATATTCACAAATATCTATCCAGCATACTGTACACCACCGGACTGGATGAGGTTCTGGCGGAGGAGCTGGCCGTCTTGCCCGGCATGGAAGAAATCAGTCTGCTGCTCTATATCAACCAGTACGTCAAAAAGAAGGAGTTCGATGTTATACTGCTGGATTGCGCGCCGACCGGGGAATCGCTGCGATTCATCAGCATTCCGACAACGCTGGAATGGTACATGAACAAGGTCTTTAAACTGGAACGAACCGTCGTCAAATACGTCAGGCCTGTCGCTAAAAAAGTGTACGATGTTCCCCTGCCGGGAGACGACTATTTCAAGGCCATCGAAGATCTTTTCGAAAAACTGAAGGGCGTGGATAAAATTCTGGTAAATCCGGAGATAACCACCGTACGCCTGGTGACCAATCCGGAAAAAGTGGTTCTGAAAGAAACGCAAAGAGCCTTTATGTACTTCTGTTTGTACAAAATGAGCATCGATGCCATCATTATGAATCGAATGCTGCCGGACAACATACAGGATGACTATTTCAAAGGCTGGATCAAGGGGCAGCAGTACCACCTGGGAGAGGCGAAAGATTTCTTCAATCCGGTGCCCATTTTCCCCGTGGACCTGTTTGCCGGCGAAGTAATCGGCTACAATGATTTAAAGCAGTTGGCCGAGCGGATCTATCAAAATGAAAATCCGCTCCAACGTTTTTATAAAGATGAACCCTATCGTCTGATCAAGCAGAATGCCAGCTACCGGCTTCAGCTCAAGCTGCCGTTTATTACCAAAAAAGATGTCGAGCTCAATAAACTGCATGAAGAATTGGTTATTCGAATCGGCGGGTTCAAACGGCATATCCTGCTGCCGCGGCAGGTCGCATCTCTGGATGCGGTCAAGGCCAAGATGGAGGGTGAATATTTGAATGTCTTATTTGAAGGAGATGCAAATGGCGGAGAAAAAGAGTAAAGAACAAATGGTTGTTTGCCCGGTCGGTCAATTTTTCATGGACCTGGAAGATGTTATGGGGAAAAAGTCAAAGTTTAGGGAGCATATGACGCGTTCAAGGCTTGAATTTTTGAAGGGCCTGCGGTCCCTGTTGGATGATGGGATCGACTATTATGAGAGAAAAAGTTCGAAAACAAGGGGCAAAAAGATGACTAACATCAAGGTCGAATAGTATTTGAATTTTTTGGGTGCGTCCCACGTGCGGTATCAATATTCCGTTTCCCGGGCGCCACTCATTTAGAGCAATGACCCCCAAAATTCAAATACGTATTTTTTTATCTTGCTATACATCTTACCATTCTATCCCTATCAGAAAATCGGGTTCTTTGGGGTCCGAGCTTTCCAAAAAAATCCTAATTTAAATCTAACTGCTTCTTGACTTATCTATTTTATTTGTTTACGACGATGCTGGATCAGGGTTATCGATATAAACCACAGCATCGACATCACTTGCAGTGCGAGCATCATGGCAAATGCCGCCTGATAACCCGTTGCTGCGTATCCGCCGTCAGACGTGCTTGGCCACAGGTTTATGATGGCGCCGATTCCCCATTGTGCGGAGAATGCCGCTACAAAAACAAGGAGGTTCAAGGCCGTATTGACCCGGCCGGAAAGATGCTGGGGAAAGCTTTGCGACAAAACCGCATAGGGTATAATGCCGGTTGTGCCGAAAATTCCAAACAAGATCCACAGGGCGTGTGCCCATGAGACAACCTCTAAAACGAGCAAAATCTGAACCGCCATAAATATGCTCATCCCGGTCACCGCCACAGCGATCGGTTTAATGCCCAATCGACTCAAGCGTTCGGCCACAGCGCCCAAAGATATGAACCCCACAACCATGGCAATTGCGATGGTCAGTAAAACCTGAGCTATGACCGCCCGCTCAAAGCCGGCAACATCCCGAAGCCATGGCCCGGACCACAATCCCTGGACGGCTAAGAATGTGGCCTGGGACATCACGGCCGGCGGGGCAATGCGCCAGAAGGTTAAACTGGAAAAAACGCCTGCCACGTCAACAAGTTGATCTTTAATGCTGCCACCGGTGGTCTCATGTTTTTTTTCCGGCACGACACAAAATACTGTCGCTGCAACCGCCAGGGTTATCAACGCCAAGGCCAAAAATATACCGCGCCAGTCGGTTACGGTTAGGGCTGCTTCAACCGGGGCTGTGGCGGTAAGTGCGCCGAACCCTCCAGCCGCCATCTGGAATCCGTTGATCAGGGGCAATTGTTGCCGGCGGTACCATATGACATAGGCCTTGAAAGCGGCCATTAAACAGGCGGAGACACCGAAGCCGATTAACGCTCTTCCAATAACCAAACCGGTAACACTCTGGGCGCGGGAGAATACCAGCGCACCGCCGGCTGCAAAAATCAATAGAAACGCTTCAATTTTTCGCGGACCGAATCTATCCAATAATACGCCCAGCGGCAACTGAAAAGCGGCGAAAGTGATGAAATAGGCGGCTGTCAGCAGTCCGAGCTCTGAGGGATCAATGCCAAGATTCAGAGCCAGATCCGGTGCAAGCACCGCATTGACAACACGAAACAGGTAGGAAAGAAAATAGCCAAGAGCGAACGGAAAAAAAATGCGCGATTTTTGGAAAAAAGATGATTGCATAAACCGGCAAGAATCAATAAAGAGGATTCAGTGCTTGGTCAATTAAAAAATTCCATTTGTGGCTTCCCGGGTGCGCGTGCATCTTTTCCGGAAGGCTTCCGTTTCTACCCAAATGAGAAGCCGGCTATGAGAAAATAACGGCATTCCGGGTTGCCCATAATACAATAAGTCCGCCGCGTTGCCCGGCGGATTTATGGTTTTATACTGCGCATTTTGCTGAACGTAATTTTGAAAAGATCACTATCAGCGGGCCGATGTTATCGCACCAGATGTTTGAGTGACGGCAATTGCAGGTTGGCGGCGTCGATCAACCACTCACCG
This sequence comes from Desulfobacterales bacterium, assembly GCA_030066155.1. Lineage (GTDB taxonomy): Bacteria > Desulfobacterota > Desulfobacteria > Desulfobacterales > JAFDCJ01 > JAFDCJ01. Next base: position 12,565 of record JASJCE010000081.1, read on the forward strand.
CCGGGTGCCTGGCGGCCAGCCAGACGGCCAATTTTGAGCCATTCTCTTACACCAAATTCAGTCAGATAGGTTAGCGTCGCAAACTCAGCAATGGTATAGGCTTTATCTGTGGATTTTTTGTCCGCGGCAGGGACCTTTTTCTCGGCTGATGCCGGCTTGGCGGGGGCCGCCTTGTTGGGAGTCGACTTGGCAGCTTTCTTCAAGCCTGCCTTTTTTCCCGACTTGCTCAACGCTTTCACGGCCGGAACTTGCAATTGATCCGGTGATATCATCCATTTGCCGGATTTTTTTTGAGCATTGATTTTGCCATCACGGATCAGCTTTGAAACGGATGCCGTCGATATCCCTATTTTTGATGCAAATTCTCCGGTGGTCAGAAACTGCGCTTTCTTAGCCATTCTCACTCCATATTTTATTGATTGTCGGATTGACTGGTGTATCGAAACCTTATTCTTGATGGGGTATGACATTTAACTCAAAAAAATATATCAGGATAACTGTAATGAATCAAGCAGGATCCACGCCTTACAAAGCAGTGTCTGGGTAGGTTCAAAATTGTTTGTTTTAGAAGTTTCGGTAGAAATCAAAAATTTCAAATCACAAGCACCAAATCATTTACCCAGTTAAATAAATCTGACTATGCGAAACGCCCTGTTTTGTCGAAGATCACACGGTGGCAGAATCCAAAGAGAATTGTCAAACAATTTAACCGGGCAGGTAAAAATCAAATTACAAATCTCAATGACTCAAACAATAGTTGCTCATTTAAAATCTTTTTAACTCTCCTGAGATTGCCCGGCTTCATTTCTGAGGCAAATTCCAAGTTAGCTTAATTGTACGTCTTGCGATGTCCTTAGTCGTTTGTAATTTTGAATTTGATTTATTGGGATTTATTTGGAATTTGTTTATTGGTGCTTGGGATTTTAGCGGCTTTGAGCATTTGTTTTTTTACACGTAGTAGCAGAGCGGGCTTATTTTTATCTGGTACTGATTACTCGCTGCGCCGCCAGCATGGTCGGATCGTCACTTCGGGGTGCAACATCGTTAAAATCCCCGAGCAGGATCATGCATTGATCTTTTTTCAGCCCCACATCGGCTCGGTCGCTGAGATGTTTGCCGCCATCTTACTGTTAGGGCAGTAAGTATTGGTAGGTCTAATTCGGCCTTGTTTGTTCCGGTGTAATGATTACATCGATGCGACGGTTAATGGCCCGGCCACTTTCAGTTGCATTGGAAGCCAGCGGGCGCATGGAACCGTATCCTACGGCAATGATCTTTTCGTATGGCAGGGTACCATTCGCGACGAAGTACTGGCGCACGGCATCGGCCCTCTGTTGGGACAAATGTTCGTTCAGGCCCTCCGAGCCGGTGCTGTCCGTGTGACCCCCGATAATGACATCCGGTTCTCCAAAAGTGCGGATAGCCCGCTGAACTTTGCTCAGGAGTCCGTAATTTTCGGGCATAATTACGCTCTGTCCCACCGGAAATTGCATGGCTTTGAGGCGGATAATGACCTGATTTTGCTTTTTGTACACTTCGGCCTCCTGGGGTTTGAAATAGTCCTGGATGCTGCCCAGTTTCTGATTGAATTGTTTTTCGGCCAGTAATCGTTCCTTTTCCCGCTGTTCTTTTTGGGACTGTCCCTCCAGCCTTGCAATTTGTTGCTGTAAATTCTGGAGATCTGCCTGCCGCTTTTTGGCGCTTTCCACCATAAAGTTGTGATCGGCATGTTGCGCGGCAACCGTGGCCAGAATGTTTTCAAGTTGCTTATTGAAGGGCTGATTGCGCATATCCTGAGCACCCAGCTTTGCCGAGGTCTGATACAACAATCCCTCCGCCCAGAGGGTGATTTGCTCAGGCTCCATCTTATCGACTTTATGGCTCTGTTGGGCGACGATATGCAGGCGCTGGGCCATGAACAGCGCTTCGGCGGCCATTTTATGCATTTTTTCCTTTTGATAGGGGTTTTGGGTGATAAATGCATCGGCATCGGCCAGTTTTTTCTCAGCCAGCGCAAATGATTGCGGGGCGACCTTGTGCATGCCCTGTTTTCTGGCAGATTGGATGAGGCGACGGACTTCTCCGATTGTGCGTATTTTTATGGCTCTAAGTTCGAGTACCCGAAAACGCTCCACCACCCGGGTCTGATTTCGTTGAGCGTAACCCAAATTATTGTCTTCAATTGCCCGGGTAAGCCCGATGAATCGATCTTCGGCATCGGTGTAGTCTTCTCCCAGAGTGGTGGCACCTGCATTGCGTGCCATGGTGCGCGCTTTGATTGCATCCGGCAGGGTGGTTCGAGATACTCTGGCGAATTCCGCTGACCGGTCCAGCTGGGCTCGTCCGGTTGCGATATTGTCCAGTATCTCGGATAACTGATCACCTTTATCCAAACCCCTTTTGGCAGCATTGAGAGAGGATTCAGCCCTTTCAAACCAGGTCGGGGCCAGCACATTGATTTGATTTTTGCGCGCCAGGGCAATGTCATTGTCCAATTGGTTGATGAGTTCCTGTGGATTTTCAGTTTTCGAGATGGGTTTGACTTCGAGCTGGGGTCCCGTGCAGGCAAACCAGATTAAAATTACGGGAAGCAATAATACGCGGCAAACGGTGATATTTTTTTCAAAGGCGGCTTTCATCATGGTGTTATTCTCCTTAGGCTGCATATAATCTATTCATCATATTTTTTGTTGGCTAATTTGGCAAGCATAAAGAGCGGTTGTTCGGCCTTTGACCTCCAGTTCCCAGGCGTGGTATGATGTATCTTTTGTAGTCTTTTTAATTGTCGCAAATGTGCGTGCTCGAATGAATACCCGTATTAAAAAAAAGCTGATCGTTTCCCGAGGCAGCGCCAAATATCGATGTTTATCCTGTGGAACCGTCGAGAACATGGGACGTCGCAAATATTGTTCCATTGAATGCCGCCAAAAGCTGCGCTACCATTTAAACCTCAGAACCGGACTTCTGAGGGCGCTGAATACCCGGTACGCGACATTTTATTTTACGGATTCCGTTATCATTCTGGATGTTTTACCCTGGGGCTCCGGTGAACTTTTCAGCTACCTCTATCCGCGAACCCAGGGCCGCAAGCCGGTGGAAGACTATTGTACCCTGTCCAATATTCTGGGCAATGCCTGGTGGGCGGAGAGAAATCGAACCAATAAACGCTATCGCGCCACTCAGTTTTTGCTTGAGAAAGCAGAGACTAAAAATGCCGATTCGGCTCCCATTAGACCTTTGGAAGTCAAGGAGCCGACGCGTCTGGCAAAATCTCTGACATTTCTTAAATTGAAAAAAGCCGATTTAAATTCCCCTCAACTCCAGAGAAAAATCAAATCCGCCTACCGCAAACAGGCCATGCAGCATCATCCGGACCTGGGCGGGGATGCCAATGCTTTCAGAAAGCTGCACGAGGCCTATGAGCAGATCATCAAGTGGTCGGAAAATCCAACCTTCATCAGGCGCCGGGGCTTTCCCGACAAGTGGTTCTACGACGGCGGTACGAATCGATGGGTGCAACCGGCGCCCAGGTGGGTGAAGCTCTGAAAGCTGATAAGTTGATAAGCTCTTAAGTTCATAAGCTCTTGAGTTGTTGAGCAAAACAAATTAAGACGTTTTTCGCTCAATCTGGGCATGCCTTACCAGCTCATGAGCTTATCAACTTACGAGCTTATCAGCTCTCTATTGCGGCGGCAACCATGGCCTTTACGTTTTCCAGTTTGGCGTTGGCGGGAATGTCGCAGCCTGATTGCAGGATGAAGCCCTGGGGCCCTAATTCGCGAATCAATTTTCGGCAATAGGCATAAACCGCATCTGGATTATCAAGATACAGCATACTGGCCGGTACATCACCCATCAGACACATGTGATCTCCCAGTATTTCTTTGGCCCTGATGATGTCGGTTTCTCCATCGAGGGCCATGATGCACCGTGCTCTGGGCAGCTCTTTGAATTTCGCGAGTTCCCGGGTCCAGTCCGAATCCAGATGCAGTAGCGCGATCAATCCGCTATCCGTAACCTTATAAACCAGCCTGCGGAAGTAGGGCCACACAAAACGCCGCCACATCTCCGGCGACAGCATCATCGGGGCCGCCCGCCATCCGCCGATCCAGACCAGTGGACAGCCCCGTGTTTTGGCCGTTGCGATTGCGTTACCTGCCAGATGAGGCGTGATGGCTTCCATGGCGGCAGCCACTTTATCCGGTATTTCCATCAGGTCCCTGGAAAATTCCACCAGCGAACGGGATCCGCAGAGCAGTTCAAACGGTGTCGTGACATCCCCGCCGCTCAGTACCGGCACACCTTCGGCCCGCCAGGCTGCCGGCACATCCGGTGATTTTCGTTGGGGCGGCAAATACGATTCCGGGACACGATTTAAGACTCTATTCTTCATAAAGTCTGTGAAGAAAGCAGGCCAACCCAAATCTAAAATCCGATCATAGTCCTCCCGCCGCATCAGCGGCGCTTCAACAACCTGCCACATTTCATTTTCCGGCAAATCGACTCCCGGCACCGCTACCCGCGACATAAAGTCGTAACAAAGGCCATAAGGCCAGAACGAACCGTAGTTAATTGCATCACCATCACCGACCGTGCGGTAGGTTTGGATCATGGTATCCAGGTTTGTCGTCGGTGATCTGAGAAATTCAGCCATCCGGGTCCCGGTCACATATGCCGCAAATCCGGAGTATTCCAACACCACCGGGACACGGTCGGGCGCTTCCAGCGTCGCTGCCTTCAAAATTCTCGTCAACCGTTTGTGAAACAGCTCGCTTCTATTCAATGGATAGCCGTCGGCTCCTTTTGTTTTATGCTTTTAACATCACCTGTTGCTGAAATTCAACTCTATACCAACCATCCATCAGTTTATCACATGGTCAAGTGTATGGATATGCACTCCACGTTAATTTTCAAGTGAGGTTTCT
>JASJCE010000082.1 GCA_030066155.1 Desulfobacterales bacterium
GGTGAATTCGAAGGATGGGGTCGATATTGCCATGTTGTTTACCCGGAGGGAAAGCCGGAGGACTTCAGATTCTGCGTTGCTGAGAGCTCGAAGTAAAGAACTACGACTTCACCCTCAGGCGCCTTGACTCTGAAGCCCTCCGACTTTTGCAACGTTGGGGTTTCGATGGCCTGTGCTGTGCTGTGAAGTTCCTCCTACCCGTCTTTTCTACACGTCCCTTTTCCATGTGCCACCACATTATCCCCCGGACGATCAGTCCTCTGCAAATTTGCGTGTGGGAACCCGAACCAAAATATTTACCCGGCGTCCAAGACAAACCTTTTGACACCCCCGGCAACATTTTGTATTAATTGGATGGGCAACCATTTATACAAACTTCGCTACTGAAAGAGGTATCGTATGGAAGATGGAATTGTAAAAGAAGAGAAAACTACCGTTAACAATTCTACGATTATTGAAGGAAGTATAAAAGCTAAAGAGCACATGATCATAAACGGCACCATAAAAGGCAACGTGGAAATTAATAATTTTAATCTTTTTTTGGGTCCTGGTGGAAAAATAGAGGGTGAGGTTCATGCTCAGAATGTGAGAATTCGGGGCTATATGAAAGGTGATATAAAAGCGACGGGAAAGGTCGAAATAACCAAAGAAGCGAATTTCTCAGGGAAAATAAATAGTAAAAGTATTTCAGTTGAACAAGGTGCTTTTTTTGACGCATCTGTAGAATTGGGGAAAGAATAATACGCCAACAGATCACTACCGGCAGGCTAAGTTCAGACTGGGTTAGGCTTTATGGTGAGCTTTGATTAGAGGGTAACGTAGATTTCTTTAAAGTTTCCAAGTTAGTTGCCGAAAATATTCTTGGCAGTGTGGAAAGCACTGCCAAACCTGTGCTGAGAGGGTGGCTTTCTTGAAGGAGGGGAGGTCACCCTCTTTTTTGCACATTTCTAACCCAACGCTACTCGACTGCTTCAATGAATCAAACAAACGCAAGGCTGGAAGTAGCAATCATTTTTTCATTGATTCTATCAACCAAAAAGTCTTCCGATATTCCTCAACGATCTCCGATGGAATTTTCGGGAGATTCTCAGCACCAATAACGATACCCGTCAATATAGCATCCGAAAAATTCGTATTCTCCAGTGCTGTACCGCAAAAGTTTGCACCCTCTAAGTTAGCACCAACAAAATTGGCATCCATCAAATTTGCTTTTATAAGATTCGCTCCTATCATGACAGCATTCGAAAAATCAGTGAACTGGAGGCTCGCCTCCTCCAAATTAGCTCTGCACAAATCGGCTGCTTTGAGATTTGCATACCATAGATTAGCAAATCGAAGATCAGCTTTCTGAAGCGAGGCCTTGGTCAGATTTGCTCTTTCAAAATCTGCTTCTTGAAGATTAGCCAAAAGAAAATTAGACTCTTGGAGGTTGGCGCGATTGAAATTCGCTCCTCTAAGATCAGCCTCTGAGAAATCGACATTTTGAAAATCGGAATCTCTCAGGTCAATATCGTTCAATTTTAGGCCATGGAAATTTGCTTTTTTACCGACATCACCGCCATAATTTGACCAAAGCTCATGCTCTTCTATCATTTTATCGATGGTTTCTTGATCCATGTGCTTTCCTCAATTTAAATGATCGTGTCTTCGTTTACCCAGTTTGCTCTCCTATTGCATTGGCCAACTTAGCCGTGGTAAGGTCAGTATGTATGGTGTTCCAAGATTTTCGACGTTTTTCAAACCATATTATGAATATTTTAGGATAACATAAAAATTTGTCAAGAATTATAAAATGTTACGAGTTTGAAAAACTGGTATCGGTTAACAGGGGTATATTACCTCAATTCCGTCAATATATCACCGTCCTGCTGCGACCAAATCCGAAATTCCCACCCTGATGTGGAGGAAAATGTATGTTCGCATTAAAACGCAGACTTACTGACAGAAGATCTGGTAAGGATAGACGCAAGATATTAAGTCTTCATCGATTGCGATACAAAGGATCCGAACGAAGAATTTCAGCGGAACGGAGGCACTTAGTCGAGAGAAGAGATGGATGGGTAAGGATCGGAAAGTGGTCAAGTGTCAAGATCCGAAGCCTAAAGTTTGCAAAGTATCTCCGTAGAGGCTAACGGTCGTTTCCCTGATCTACAGATTGATGGGGCTTTCACCGGTAATTCCGCTCCAGCACGGAAACTTACTTTTCCATCCATAATCTTAGACTTCCACAAAATCCGGCGGCGCTAGCCGCACCCGACTCCCCGGCATAGAAATAATCAAAATAAATTGGATACTTGACAAAATTGGTGCAATTTTTTTTTGAAAGCCGAACGCCTGATGCCGAAAGCCATTCAGCGGTTACCCTATACCCTCCTATACCCCATCCCTATCCTTCCACATCCTTGAGCTCCCGGGACTCTCCGTGCCAGGAACACTGGTCGCAGAAGACCTCCGTGTCGTCGCCGATCTCAGGGCAAACGGCCGGATCCACATCCGCACTGAATTCCACATTACCGTCCCGCCAGTCGAACTCATAGGTCTCGTAGGCATCATCAGGATCTTTGACATAAAAGCTGACACAACCACAAAGCGGACATTTCATATGTTCACTCCTCGCAATTTTTAGATTTAACCTTTCGCATTTCAACCAAATTACGGCTGCGGAAGACTTTTTGATCATCACGATACCTGAATCCTGAAGGTGAAATAATTGATCAGGCGACAGCCTGTCAAGCAGTTTTGAACTTATTTTACAATGATCGTCTTCGGCGTATTACTTTTTGCCGGCGCATCAATCTGCATCAGCCGACGCTACTGCTTGACAACATCAACGATTGATGATTGAAAATTGACATGCTGACCGATAAAGAGGTACACAACACTCGCAACTCGTAATGCGTAACCTGTGACAAGTGACGAGCAGAAAGTGACTTGTAACCCGTAACTCGCAACCCGCAACCCGAAACTCGTAACAGACGACAGATGACAGAAAACAGAACTTTGAAGTCGGAATGGAAAATGTATCACCCGATTTAAACAATCCGAAATCCGAAATCCAAAATCCGAAATCGAAGGACTCGCAACCCGAAACAAGGAGCCAGTAATGAAAGATGTCGTAATCGCATCGGCCTGCAGAACGGCCATCGGAACTTTCGGGGGGACGCTGCGCGACAGTCACGCGGCAACGATTGCCAGCGTTACCATGAAGGCCGCCATAGAGCGTGCCGGAGTCGATCCGGCACTGATCGAAGATGTTCGATATGGATGCTGTATGGAACCGGTCGATACCCTCAACGTTACCCGAATCGCAGCGCTGCTGGCCGGCATTCCGGATTCCGCTACCGCTGTGACCATCAACCGCGTTTGTATTTCCGGCATGGAAGCCGTCATCTCCGGAATGGCCATGATTCAGGCCGGCATGGCGGATGTCATTTTGGCCGGCGGGGTCGAGCACATGTCAGGGGTGCCCTATTCCGTGGCGGCTGCGCGCTGGGGATGCCGCCTGCAGGATCATGAATTTGTCGACAATATAATCCGGGGCCTGCATTGCGGATCCCACGTCATTCCGCACCCGGAAGATGGGCCGGTTGATTCCGAACAGGCGCCGTTGAGCTACTTTAAGGGCAAGCCCTACATAATGGGACATACAGCAGAATTTGTGGCCCAGCACCTCGATATCAGCCGCGAGGAAATGGATGAAGTGGCGTTGAGAAGTCACAACAACGTCGAACGCGCAACCCATGACGGCTCCTTCAGCGACGAAATCGTTCCAATCGAAATACCGCAACGCAAAGGGGACCCGATTATCTTCGATAAAGACGAACATTTCAGAGCCGGCCTGACCATCGAGAAACTCCAGAAATTGTCACCCGCATTTGTGCCGAAGATCGGAAAGGTCACGGCCGGCAATTCAAGCGGTATTAACGACGGTTCAGCCGGACTGGTCATTATGTCGGACGACAAGGCACAAGAATTGAGTCTAAAACCCCTCGCACGTATCAAGGCTGTTGGTCGCGGCGGATGCCATCCGTCTGTTATGGGGCTGTCTCCGGTGCCAGCCGTACATCAGCTAATGTCCAAGAGCGGATTGAAAATGGCAGATTTCGACCTGATCGAGGTCAATGAAGCTTTTGCTGCCCAGTACATCGGTTGTGAAAAAGAATTGGGCCTGAACCGCGAGATTACCAATGTCAACGGATCCGGCATCGGCATCGGGCATCCCGTCGGTGCCACGGGCGCCCGATTGATGGTCACCCTGCTGCACGCCATGCAAAAAAGGGGCAAGACATTGGGATTGGCAACCCTTTGCGGCGGCGGCGGCGTTTCAATGGCCTGTGCAATTGAAATGATCTAAGACGAGGTTTCGAATGATAAAACCAATTTTTTGTTGTCTGTTTTTAACGATGTTGATCGTCGGCCCGCTGCCGCCAGCAGCGGCAGACGATCTCGCCGAGGCCGATAAGCTGTATTCCCAGGGCGGGCTCGAAAACTATAAACAGGCCATTGAGTTATATAAGCAGGCGCTTGCCCGGGATCCCCAAAACTATGAAGCGGCCTGGAAATGTGCCCGGGCCCACCGCGAGTACGGAGATACCGCTAAAACGGAAAAAATTGAGGGATGGAAAAAGATATGTGCCGAATACGGTAAGGCCGGGATGAACTGCGCCCTGGAAGCCACCCGAATCGACCCGAATAAACCCGATGGCTATTACTTCTATGGTCTCAATGTCGGAACGTACTCGGACGGTGTCAGCATTTTCACAGCCCTTTCGGAAGGCTTAAAAGACAAAACCCAGGATAATTTCGAAAAAGCCTACACGCTGGATAAAATGTATACGGAAGGCGGACCGATGATCGCCCTCGGACGCTTCTGGCAGGTTCTGCCGTGGCCGATGCGGGATCGCAAGAAATCATTGAAATACTACCGCGAGTATCAGGCCACGCCTTACTTTGCAGACAATATGGAAGTTCATGTCTATCTCGGTGAACTGCTGATTCAAATCGGGGGCAAAAAAAATAAGGCCGAAGCAAAAGGCTACCTGGATAAAGCTGCGAATTCCAATGATGGGTTTTATAGTGAACGTGCCAAAGAGCTGTTGAAGAAACTCTAGTATAATTAATCCGCCCTGAAAATTAGAATGTTCAAGAAAATACTTGCCATATGAAAATTGAAGAAAGGTTTTAAATTGAAGCTGCAGTAGGTCAATTAGGCCTATTTATTGAAATCAGATCATGTTTGCATAGGATTTGAGTATTGATAACAGAGGTGAATTCAGATCGATAGAATACCTCAAATATTCAATATTCAATAATCAATATTCATTTCCGGCTCAGCCGGCTTGGGTTTTAAAAAGTCGGCTATTAATCCGGCCATATCGCTTAACTGATCCGGCTCGAACCAGTGAATCTGCTTGTCCGCACCGAACCAGGTGAACTGTCGTTTGGCAAACCTTCGGGTATCTCGCTGGAGAGTCCGCACGCACTCGTCCCAGGACAATTTTTCTTCGAGAAACTGGACAACATGCCGATAACCGATGGATTGCATCGATTTCAAACCGCCATCATACCCTGAATTCAGGAGCCCCTGAACTTCATCAACCAAACCCGCCTCGATCATCAAGTCGACCCGTCTATCGATTCGGGCGTAAAGCTTTGTGCGGTCCATCTGCAAACCGATCTTCAATACGCGAAACGGATCGTCCTCGAATTGGTGTACCTGATGAAGCGCGGTAATCGATTGCCCCCCGGACTCGATTGTCTCCAGAGCCCGGATAATGCGATAAGAATCATTCGGATGCAGCCGGCCGGCAGTCTCGGGATCGACCTTTTGAAGGCGTTCGAATAAATAGGGCCCGCCTCTTTTCTGGGCGTCGCGTCTTAAGCGCGCCCTGATTTCAGGATCAACCGGAAGGGATTCGAAAAGCCCGTGCAGCAGGGCCTTGATATAAAGCCCGGTTCCCCCGACGACAAACGGCGTCAGACCGCGATTTACTAATTCTGCAGTTCGTTTCCTGGCCTGTTTTGAAAACTGAACCGCATCATAATCTTCATCCGGAATTATAATGTCAATCATATGATGAGGGATCCGGGCCACTTCTACCGGGGTGGGTTTGGCCGTCCCGATGTCCATATGCCGGTAGATCTGCATGGAGTCCGCACTGACTATTTCCCCATCAAACAATTCGGCGAGTTCGATGCCGACAGCCGTTTTACCGATTCCGGTGGCACCGCAGATGACGATGATTCTGGGTTTGGAAGGTGAGGAACTCATTACGTACGAGTGTTGGTGCTGTCAAAAGATAGACAGTATAATTTAAAACCGCAAAGGCCAATCTTACCGAGGCAAATAAATATCGAATATCGAATCATGAATATTGAATGTCGAAGTGAGGTATTTTGTCGATTTTACAAAGAGGAATGGATTCTTATCTAAAGGAAAATAATTAGATAGGATCAACAGGATCGATAGGATAATACGGCCTTCGGCCGAAAGACCCCTCGCCGCAGGCGAAAAAATTCCAAATAATCCTGTTGATCCTGTCTAAATTAAAAAAATATAAATCGAATCCATTCCACATTCCTTCATAAATTGATAGTTTCACACGAGATTTATAAAGCCAGAATTGGTGATTTCCTCAGTATTCTGAGTCACTCATCCTTAGCACCTGTCTTTACATGACATTGCCCGCACATTAACGGGCCCTTTTTTTGGGCTTTATGGCAGCCTTTACAGTTGATGTGAAAGGCTTTCATCAGGCCCGGTTTATTGCCGGAGCGCTCCGATTCGTGACAAGCCGAGCAGAGTTGATCTTCAGATGATTCATCTTCAACCAGTTGGCCCTTATCATCATATACATGATGGCAGAAACTGCAGGTCTCGATTTCAGCCAGTTCATTGTGCTCATCATGCCGAAAAACAGACGGCGGTCGGCGGGGATTGTCGAACGGTTCATTGCTGACATATCGCATGTCTTCCTGGGAGGATGCGGATAAGATTAAGACCAAACAAATCAATGTTGGGATCGACATTCCCAATAGCTTTTTCATCATCAAGATTTCTCCCTACCCTTTCAAACCGCGTACCGCTGAATTGTGTCTCGCGCCATCAACCGCAGCGCAAAAACCGGACAAGGCATAAGCTTATACCGGATCAACTGTACAATTGCAACCGGAGTCCTGCTTATATTTAATCATATCAATTCTCTATGATATCTAAACACGGATTGAGCAAAATTTAGCAATACAAGCCTCCAATCCCTCTTTGAGGGCCAAGCAGTCTGAGAAAATGAGAATCGAGCTTAAAACATTTTAATAAAAAAATCGGAACGTTATTATTCAGTCGCAGTCCGTGTCAGAAGTCGGCGAAGCGATATGAATCACACGGATTTTTATTGACAAAATCTTGCTAAACATATAAATGATTCGTCTTTGGCTAAATTTCATAAAAAATGATATAACGGATGCGAATTTTGCAAATTCAGGTTTTAGGAGAATACGAACATGCCAAATGAAGTTGTTGGCTCGGTGATGGTCGTGGGAGGCGGAATTGGCGGAATGCAGGCTGCCCTTGATCTGGCCGACTCCGGTTACTATGTGTATCTGGTAGAAAAAGGCTCCTCGATTGGCGGTGTAATGTCTCAGCTGGACAAGACATTTCCCACCAACGATTGCGCAATGTGAATTATCTCACCCAAACTGGTCGAGGTCGGCCGGCATTTAAATATCGAGCTAAAAACGCTGAATGAAGTTCAGGAGATCAAGGGCGAAGCAGGCAACTTCAAGGTTGAGCTGCTTGAAAAGCCCAGATACATTGATGAATCCAAGTGCATCGCATGTGGAGCCTGCGCTCAGAAATGTCCCAAAAAAGTCGTCGATACTTACAACATGGGTCTCGTCAAGCGTAAAGCAGCATTTGTCGAGTACGCCCAGGCAGTTCCCTTGAAATACTGTATTGACGGAGACCAGTGCATCTATATCCAAAAAGGCAAGTGCGGTAACTGCAAAAAGCTATGTCCGACGGATGCGGTGGATTATGACCAGCAGCCCAAAACCGAAACCATCAATGTCGGCTCGGTGGTGCTGGCACCGGGATTTTCGCCTTTCGATCCGTCCAAGTTCGACAATTATCAGTATGCGCGATTGCCCAATGTGATCACGTCCATGGAATTTGAACGAATCCTGTCGGCTTCCGGACCGACTACAGGCCACATCACCCGGCGGTCTAAAGACAAAGCCGAACCCAAAAAGATCGCCTGGTTCCAATGTGTGGGCTCGAGAGAGATGAACAAGTGCGACAACGCCTACTGTTCGTCGGTCTGCTGCATGTACGCCATCAAAGAAGCCGTGATCGCCAAGGAACACCAGGGCGAGGATCTGGATTGCGCCATTTTTTACATGGACATGCGGACCCATGGTAAGGAGTTTGAACGGTTTTATGACAACGCCAAGGAAAAACACGGGATTCGCTTCATCCAGAGCAAGGTTCACTCTGTCACCCCGGTTGGCGACACGGATGACCTTGAAATTCGCTACATAACGGACGACGGTGAGCTTAAAACCGAAGTCTTCGATCTGATCGTCCTGTCGGTCGGACTCGAAACCTCACCGGAAATCGTTGATCTGGCCAAACGCCTGGACATCGACATCACCCCCGGCAAATTCTGTCAAACCAGTACATTTGCCCCGGTCGAAACTTCCCGAGACGGTGTTTTTGTCTGCGGCGCTTTCCAGGGACCAAAAGACATTCCTCAGTCGGTTGTCGACTCCAGTGCCGCGGCCACCGCCGCCGGAGAAATACTGGTCCAGGCGCGCAACAGCCTCACCCGGGCGGCGGAAGTGGTGCCGGAAATCGATGTGGCCAACGAGCGTCCGCGGGTCGGCGTATTTGTCTGTCGCTGCGGCATTAATATCGCCGGCGTCGTCGATGTGCCGTCCGTTGCCGAATATGCGGCAACCCTGCCCTACGTCGAATATGCCACGGATAACCTGTACTCCTGTTCCCAGGATACCCAGGAGACCATCAGCCAGATCGTCAAGGAAAAGAACTTGAATCGGGTTGTCGTCGCAGCCTGTACGCCCAAGACCCATGAACCACTGTTCCAGGAAACCCTGATCAACGCCGGATTGAATAAATACCTGTTTGAGATGGCCAATATCCGCAACCACGATTCCTGGGTACACAAAAACAATCCGGAGCTTGCGACAAAAAAGGCCAAAGACCTGGTACGGATGGCCGTGTCGAAAGTTGCCCTGCTGGAGCCGCTAAAGGAGGCCGAACTGCAGATCAACCAGGCTGCGATGATCGTGGGCGGCGGCATATCCGGCATGTCGGCAGCCAGAAGCCTGGCCCGCCAGGGTTATGAAACCCATATCATCGAAAAAAGTTCCCAGCTCGGTGGCCAGGCCAGAAACCTGTACCGCACAGCCAAAGGCGAAGACATCCAGGCAGAGCTGAATCAATTGATTGCCGATGTCGAGGCCAGTGATAAGATCCATGTTCATCTGGATACTGAAATATCCGATGTCGAGGGTTTTGTCGGCAATTTCGAGACAACCCTCTCATCCAATGGCAGTCAGGAAAAACTCGAGCACGGCGTGGCCATTATGGCCACCGGCGCCTCGCCGCACCAGCCCGCCGAGTATGGTTACGGAGATAGCCCAAAAATCATTTCGGCACTGGAACTTGACCGCAAGTTCATGGAAAACGATACGTCCCTCAAGGACGTCAACACAGCAGTTTTTATCCAGTGCGTCGGTTCACGCGAACCCGAACGAATGTACTGCTCCAGGGTTTGCTGTACCCATTCGATCGACAGTGCCCTGAACCTGAAAAAATTAAATCCGGACATGAATGTGTTCATCCTGCATCGCGATGTCCGAACTTACGGTGAGCGCGAATATCTATACCGGGAAGCACGGGAAGCCGGGGTTATTTTCATCCGCTACGACCTTGACCGAAAGCCGGTGGTGAATATTAAAGATCACAAAATCCTCGTTAAGACCGTGGATCATATTATCGGTCGACCGGTTGAGATCGAAACCGATCTCTTAACCCTGGCAACAGCTGTCATACCCAATCGGGATGACAGGCTGGCTAATTTTTTCAAAGTACCGGTCAATGACGATGGATTTTTTGTGGAGCGCCACGCCAAACTCGGGCCGTCGGAGTTCGCCACAGATGGGGTATTTCTGTGTGGTCTGGCGCATTATCCCAAACCCATTGATGAATCCATCGCCCAGGGCCGAGCCGCCGCTTCCAGAGCTGTCACCCTGCTGGCCCGAAAGACCATATTTACCAGCGGAATGATTGCCGATACCAACCCTGCGCTTTGCAGTGAGTGCGGTGTCTGCGTCTCGGTCTGCCCGTATTCCGCACCGTCCCGCACAGAGGAGGGCCCCTGGACCGGCAGGGCTCAGATCAATCCGGTGTTGTGCAAGGGTTGCGGATTATGCGTCGCCTCCTGCCGCTCGGGCGCTATCCACCTGAAAGGCTTTGACAACGATCAGATCTTCTCACAGATCTTTTCATTGAGTGATGCGGTATAGCGTAGTTGAATGGTTGATTAGTTGATAAGTTGACTGGTGAAAGGATTTTACCTTTAAACCGAAAGAATTCCTTTTTACTCAATAAACCAATCAACCAATAAACATATAAACGGGAGATTTTTTCTATGTCTGATTGGGAACCTAAAATCGTGGCGTTTCTCTGCAACTGGTGCAGTTATGGCGCCGCCGACCTGGCCGGTGTTGGCCGCATGGAATATCCGCCCAACATCCGGGTGATTCGGATACCCTGCACCGGCCGCATGAGCTCAAAGTTCTTTCTCGCCGCCTTGCGTGAAGGAGCGGATGGTGTCTGGGTATCCGGGTGACATCCTGGAGAATGCCATTACCTGGAAGGTAATTACTACGCCCGACGAAAATTCGCTCTATTCCAAAACCTGATGGAGCATATGGGAACCGAACCCGGCCGCCTTCAGTTTTCGTGGATTTCTTCGGCAGAATCCACCAAATTCGTGGAGGTTGTCAGGGAGGTTACGGAAAACATAAAGGCCCTCGGACCGAATCAATCTTTCATTAAAACAAAGGCTCAGGTCGCTTAAAATGACACCTTACATCGAAAAAATCAGGGAAGTTTCGGCCAAACTCCTGGAGGATAACCGGGTTGACATGGTCATCGGCTTCCGTCAAGGCACCCTGCCGATGATGAATGAACCCTATTTTGCCAAAACGCCGGCTGAGGCCCAGCACCTGGTTTGGGACAGCAACTGCGGGATCAACCTTGCCAATTATCTGACCAATCGCACCGAAAAAATTGGCATTATCGCCAAGGGATGTGATTCGCGCAATATCGTCACCCATATCATCGAAAACAAGATTAAGCGGGAACAATTGGTCATCATCGGAGTCCCTTGCAAAGGCATGCTCGACAAACGCAAGATCAGTACCATGTTTGACGGTGAGATCCTGGATGTCATCGAAGATGAATATAACATCACCATAAAAGGCGCCGATTTTGAGAAGCTTTTGAATAAGAAGGATGTGCTTCAACAAAACTGCGCCGTCTGTCTCCACCGCAACCCGGTTGAACATGACGAACTGGTGGGGGAGATGGTCGACGAGCAGGAAAATATTGACCGTTATGCGGATGTGCGTGAAATCGAGGCATTGTCACCGGCGGAAAAAACCAAATATTTCGACGACTTATTTTCGACCTGCATTCGCTGCTATGCCTGCCGCAACGCATGCCCCCTGTGCTATTGCCCGACCTGTTTTGTGGACGAATCACGGCCCCAGTGGGTGGGAAAAAGCCAGGATGAAACCGATATCAAGACCTTTCATTTCTTGAGGGCCTTCCATTGTGCCGGCCGCTGCACCGATTGCGGTGCGTGCGAACGGGCCTGTCCGGTCGGCATCAATATGCGCACGCTCACCAAGAAGCTGGAAAAGGATTGTTTCGATCTCTTTCAATGGGAAGCCGGTATGTCCCTGGATGTTCGTCCGCCGCTGGACACATACAATCCCGGTGATCCGGACGATTTTATAAAATAGGAATTGTCCGTTGTGGGTGGTCCGTAGTCCGTTGCCAATACAACCGACAACTGACAACTGACAACTGACGAAAAGGGCATTTGCAATGAAAATTATCTCTATCAATAAAGATAAATGGACCCGGGGACTTGACCAACTGGCAGGGGATTACCGCCTTTTCGGCCCGGTTAAGGAGGCCGAGTTTCATAATTTCAAAGAATTGGCCAAAGGGGATACGTTGGATTTGAATTGTTTGAATACGCGTCTGTCTCCCAAATCGATCATTTATCCCCAATCCCAGGCGCTGCTCGAATATTCCCTCGATGAATCCCGGGAAGATCACCACATTATGAAAGAAGTTGATACGGATTATTCGCCGAGAGCGGTAATCGGAATCAGACCCTGCGATGCCAAGGCGTTTCTGCTGGTGGGTCTTAATTTTGATACCCCCGAATACAAGGACCCCTACTGGATTCAAGCATATGAAGCCACCACCCTGGTGGGCCTGGCATGCGATTCACCTTGCAGCAGCTGCTTTTGCACGACGGCCGGCTGCGGTCCGTTCCATGAGGAAGGTCTGGATGTGCTGCTGGTGGATTCAGGCCAAACCTACCTGGCTAAAATTCTGACGGAAAAGGGTGAAAAGTTGATGCAGACTGCCGGGTGGGATGAAATTGCCGACCTCGACCCCACCCAAAAAGAGATTGGCGCCAAAAAAGCGGCTGCAGAGGCAAAAATCAGCGCAACCATCATTACGGACAAATTGAAGGAAGCCGATACGAACGTGCTCTACAATTCATCGTTCTGGGAAGAGGTATCATTTTCGTGCATCAATTGCGGAACCTGTACTTTCGCCTGCCCGACCTGCTGGTGTTTTGATATTCAGGATGAAAATCGCGGCAAGGCCGGACTGCGTATGCGCAACTGGGACAGTTGCATGTTTCCATTGTTCACCATGCACGGATCCGGCCACAATCCCCGGGGCACCAGGCTGCACCGGGTGCGCCAGCGCTTCATGCATAAATTGAAATATTACGTGGACAAATATGATGCCGGCATTCAGTGCGTCGGATGCGGCCGCTGTATCCGCTCCTGTCCGGTCAACATCGATATCCGCCGGGTATCCAATTACATGAACAGCTACGGTTCCCTGGAAGACGCCTGTGAAGTGTGAAATAAATGACGAATGTCGAATGTCGATTGAAGAATTAAGGAATCCTGTCCTTTTTAAAATATTTAAATGACGGAGCGAAGCCTCCGGCTCGTAGGGACTGTAGCGCCTACGCCTCGGAGAGCGACTTCAACAAATATTCAATCTTCAATTTTCATTCTTCAATATATAGAGGGGGTTTGAGCGTGTATAATCCATATTTACCTTATCCGGTTCGCATCGACGACATTTGCGTCGAAACCGAAGATAAAAACTTAAAAACCTTCAATTTCGTTTTTCTGAATTCAGAAGACGAAGAAAAATTCGACTACCGGGCCGGTCAATTCGCGGAACTTTCAGTGACCGGTAAAGGGGAAATTCCCATCGGTATTGCGTCGTCTCCAACTGAATCCGGATTTGTGAAATTTACCGTCAATAAAGTCGGACTCGTATCCAGCTTTTTGCACTCCATGAATGTTGGCGACATTATGGGTATCCGGGGCCCATTGGGAAACTGGTACCCGTGGGATGCTCTGGAAGGCAAAAACGTTGTGATCATTGGCGGTGGATTTGCGTTCACGACTCTGCGCTCTTCCATAATTTACATGTTGGATCCTGCCAACCGGTCGAAATTTAAAGATATTCATGTCATATATGGCGCCAGAACACCGGGCATGCTGCTGTATCGGGATGAATTGGCTGAATGGGAAAAACGTGATGATATCCACATGCACATCACCGTAGATGGTACCGACGACCCGAATTGGAAATATAACACCGGCTTTGTCCCGACCATCACGGAACAAAAAGCGCCGCCCGCAGGTAGTGATACTTACGCGATCGTCTGCGGTCCGCCGATCATGATTAAATTCACCCAGCCAGTTTTGGATAAACTCGGCTACTCGTATGACAAAATTATCATGTCGCTTGAAAACCGAATGAAATGCGGTATTGGCATGTGCGGCCGCTGCAACATCGGGCGAGAATTCGTTTGCAAGGATGGACCGGTTTTCACTCTCGAACAATTGAACCAAACCCCGAGAGAGTATTAGTCGCTTCGAACATTTACTGAAATCTGACACCTGAACACTGAATCCTGATAATTAAATATTGACATCGAAATATCATTAATGTAAAAGTCTCTCTTTGATATTTACAACTTTGGAGTTTAACAGGCTGCGCGCCGAAAAAATCATAAAATAGTATAAGGAGGAAGATTAAATGCCAAATGTAGAGTTCATGGGTAAAACATTTACGGTCGACGAAGACGGGTTTATCGATTCTTACGAAAACTGGTGTGAGGAATGGGTACAGTGGGTTAAGAAGGAAGAAGGTATCGATGAGCTGAATGAAGAGCACAATAAAGTTATCGACGTTCTGCGCGACTACTACGAGAAAAACGGGATTGCACCGATGGTTCGCGTACTCTCCAAAGTGACCGGCTTCAAACTGAAACATATCTACGAACTTTTCCCGTCAGGTCCGGGCAAGGGAGCCTGTAAAATGGCCGGACTGCCAAAACCGACCGGATGCGTCTAGTGACCAGACCGTGACCGACCAATCAGTTTAAAAAAGGCCCTGCGCAGCTTGCAGGGCCTTTTTTTCTTTGCGCCTATGAACACTTAATGTTTTGAAAATTGGGGTAAGAAAAGACCTGGCGGAGAGAACGGCCTGATCGTTGAAAATTTCCAAATCTCAAGCACCAAATTTCAAACAAATCTCAAAATCCAATATTCAATGACCAAAACGAGTTTGTTATTTGCTATTTTGATCATTGGAATTTATTTGGGATTTGGAATTTGACTTTTGGAATTTTTAGTGCGCCAAAATGGCAAAAATTTAGCTGAGCAGTCGCAATTCTTCAGAACAACTTACTCAAACGAGATAACATGGAGTCATCATGCTTCTTTCAGTCAAAACACACGAAAGAACGGAACTGGTCGATATCACTTCAGAGATACAGGACCTGGTCCGGAAATCAGGAATTAAACAGGGCCTCTGCATGCTCTATGTGCCGCACACCACGGCTGCCGTCACCATCAACGAGAGTGCGGATCCGACCGTAAAATCGGATATGCTGAAGGTCTTAAACCAGGTCATTCCATGGGATGCGAACTACCGCCATTTGGAAGGGAATTCTGCCGCCCACATCAAAACAACCCTGGTCGGGTCATCCGAATTGATCGCCATTGAAAATCAGAGATTAGTCCTCGGCACCTGGCAGGGAATATTTTTTTGCGAATTCGATGGACCCAGATCCCGTAAACTGCACGTGAGGATAATAGAGGAAAAATATGCCGAATTTGGATGACACCGACAAAGCGATCATTAATCGGATTCAATCCGAGTTTCCGATAACCTCCCGCCCCTTTCTTACCGTTGCCGAAGAATTGGACCTGACTGAAAAGGAGGTTCTGGAGCGTGTCGCCCGCCTAAAAAAAGAAGGCATCATCAGACGCATCGGAGGTAATTTTGTACCCGGTAAACTGGGATTTGTAAGCACTTTGTGTGCCGCCCGGGTACCCGCGGATAAAATCGAACGGTTCGCTGCCGTTGTCAATCGCTATCCGGGTGTCACCCACAACTATCAGCGCGACAATCATTACAATGTTTGGTTTACCTTTATTTCCCCTTCCATGGTTGAAATTGAAGCAAATTTAAAGAAAATCACGACAGAAACCGGTGTCAATGATATCCTCAACCTGCCGGCCACCCGGGTCTTTAAGATCAAGGCCCAATTTGATGTGTGACGAGTTGCAGGTTTTTCGATTGCGGATTGCAGATTTCGGATTGCGGATTTTTAAGCCAAAGCGCTAAGAGCGTAGCGAAGAGCGTGAAGGAAGAGAAGCTGGGAGGGTGAGAATTTGGAATGTGAAAGTCGGAAAGAAGAGGAGGAAAGAAAACCTTTATCCTTTTTCCTTTAGCCTTTTACCTGATGCCAGTCTCCCGTGCTCAACTTAATCAACCAGTTAGCTTATTGTAACAATTCAACTTAATCAACCAGTCAACTAATCAACCAAACATGCAAGACATCCGCATCGCTGCCGTCATATTCAACTCGATCGTTAATAAGCCCCGACAAAACCTGGAGCGGATGCGATCCTTCATCGAACAGGCCAAATCACAGGCTGCGGACCTGATCTGCTTTCCGGAGTTGAACATCACCGGTTACAGTACAAAGGCATCAATCAAAGAATCGGCCGAGCCGGTTCCGGGCCCCATCAGCCGGCACCTTGAACAATTGGCGCAGGAGTATCAAATCGCAATCCTGGCCGGCATGGCTAAAAAAGGTCACGATGACCGCATATTTGCCGGCCATTTGGTCATTACGCCCCAAAAAGTTCTCGGTACGTACCAAAAAGTTCACATCGCTCCCCCGGAAATGGGTATTTTTTCGGCCGGAGATGCAATTCCCTTATTCGAGATCGCGGGCATAAAACTGGGCATTCAGCTGTGCTATGACGCCCACTTTCCCGAGCTTTCGACCCGCATGGCGGTGGATGGCGCCGATGTCATTTTCATGCCCCATGCGTCACCCCGCGGGACGCCATCCCGAAAGTTAACCTCCTGGCTGCGCCACCTGACGGCCAGGGCATTTGATAACGGCGTTTATATCGTTGCCTGCAACCAAACCGGTGACAATGGCAACGGGCTGCAGTTCCCGGGTGTTGCCGTGGTCATTGACCCGGCCGGCGAGATTTTGGATAAAGACACCAGCGGCCGGGAGGGACTCCTCATTACAGGCCTGAAAGCGGATCGACTGGCAGCGGTACGAGACCATCGCATGCGCTATTTTCTGCCGCATCGGAGACCGGAAATATACTCGGGTTGAGACCCAATATGGCAAAATTAAACTTGAAAGATGTTGTAAAAACCTATAGTTAAAAGTTCTCGATAGTGTCTTATCTTCCAGATTAATGCTAAGTTCGGTCTGGGCCAGGGGTGTCAGCGTCCATTAATTGAGGGATTGAGGAATTGAGGGATTGAGGAATTAAAGGATAAAAATCAATAAAAAGATAGAATTCATTCAATTCCTAATCCCTAAATTCCCAAATTTAATCCCAAAATTCCTGAATTCGCAATTCCTAAATTATTGTTCCTGAAACCTGAATTCATCGGCAGATTCGGCCCTACCCATAACGCTTTCGTCCAGGAGTAACCATGAAAAATTACGTTTTTAAACAGTCGGCTATACCGTTTTGCCTCCTGCTGGCACTGGCGGGTATTCTTGCGGTTGGGTGCCAGAACCAGGATTCCAACCAAACCGATCAACCCCTTGCACGGCCGGTTTCCTACCTGA
>JASJCE010000083.1 GCA_030066155.1 Desulfobacterales bacterium
AAGCGCCGCCTCCGGCCGCAAGCGTCCGGTCTGATCGGAAGAGAAACTAATGAACGTCCAACATCGAACGCTCAACGTCCAACTTCGAATAATGTATTCTATCGATCTAATAATGAACAAGATGCGGCGCCGGTATTGCTCCAGCGAATATTCTCTTGAGAATTCGACCCGACTACCAATTAACAAATTCGAGCGCAAGCATCTGGAAGGCTTTAATTTGTTCATTAATATAAATCGATAAAGCGCAGCGTCATCCACATTGGACGTTCGATGTTGGAAGTTGGACGTTCGACGTTCGATTTTCTATTTTCATATAAGCTGGATAGACCGGTTGATGCGCGATAAGTTGACGGCGGAGAAAATCTATAAGGAAACGCATAAGGCCTATTAAGCTGGAAGGCATAAAAGCTGGGAGACCGGGGAGCAGGAATCCTGGAATCCTGAAATGCGGGAAAGCAGCGTTGTCCAAATACGGTTGCTGAATTAATTTCAATCAATTCCGAATCGATTTCTGCACGTCCGATAGCTTCCGGATCCATGGCCCGGCGTGGCGGATATTTTCGGGTAATTTATTCGCAGCCGAACGGGCCTCCTTCCCGCTGGGGTACAGGCCGTACAGGGCCTGAAACCATGGTTTTCCTCTAAAGGTCGATTCATAGAAGGCAATTTCATTCTTTTCCAACAACTGATTTCTTTTAATGAAATCCAACATGGATTTTTCGCTGGAAACCCCGATTATCTGTATGGTGTAGGATGCGCCATCCTGGTCCAGAAGCCACTTTTCTCGGCGGACTTTGCGCGTCTTGGATCTGGTGTTGACCGGCACCGGCTCAGGCTGCTTTGGTTTTGGGGCAGGCGGCTGAATACGTTGGGGAGCAGGCTTTTTTTTCGGTTGATCGGCCGTTACCGATTCGACCGCCGCTGTTTCGACCGGCATTGTCTTCGGCCCGGTTTTGGCGGCCACGATTGTGCTTGGCGGAGATTTCACTTCCCGCACCGGCTCGGGCTCCATTTTCACAGCGTCGCTGGTCTTGGATGGTTCGGTCGGCATCGGTTTAACCACTATGGCCTTTGGTGCTTGATCAGCAGCAGCTGGTCGCGAAGATGACGCGGGGGCCTTGGCGACCTGGGTTTTTGGAGCAGCCGAGCGGTCATTGATATTCGGGCGCTTGGCAATTTTCTGTCGAAATATGGTTTTCTGGGGCTTTTGATCCGCCATTTCCGGGGACAATGGTTTGCGATCCGAAAAAAACCAAAATGCAGCCAGTAAAACGACTATGATGCCGGCACCCGTCCAGGCGATCATTCGTCGAGAACCGGGCAATAGTTTCTGCAACATATGTTGACCTTCCTGTTGGTTTGAATACTGCTCAACCAGCCACTGACGCGCACAGTCAATTATCGGGCCGGGAAATCCGCCTGCCTTTTGATGAATCGCCTTAATGGCATCTGCGCCAAAAGGGGGATCGCCCCTATAACCGGCTTTTTTCAAACGGTGCCGAAGAAAATCGGCCGTTTGCCTTTCTGTCATACCGGGCAAATAAATTTTATCGATGGCCCGCTGGGTGGATAAAGATGCCGCGAGGTTGGTTACCGTCGTGTGAAGACCCGATTCACCAAACAGGACCAATCGTTTGATTTTGTGTTGACTGCCCGGCGCCAGCGCTTCCTGAATCAGGAATTCCAGCTCCTTTTTCGGCAGCAGGTGGGCATCATCGACCATCACGATCGGATCAGCCGATCTTTGCAGAACGTAAACCGGGTAACCTTTCGGTGACGATTGTTCGGATGAACCAGTACCGACCCCTTCGGCGTCCACTCGAATGCGGGCAGATGTCCATTCAGATTTGGAGGACGCCAGATAGCGGTTTAACATGGTGGTTTTACCGCAGCCGGCCTCTCCGATAATCAGGACAAAAAGATCCCCGCCTTTAACCAGACTATTCAGTATTTGCAAGCGCTGTTCAATGGAATCGAAGGAATAGAAAAACTGGGAATCCGGTTCCGGAGAAAATGGATCTCTTCGAAGATCCAGGGCTGTCATATAATTTGCGTTCTGGTTTTTACTTAACACTTCTCTGGTAATTGAGGTGTATGTATCCGGTTCAGCTTTTTGAGCAGGATCTTACATCTTCATTTACTATAGGTTTATCATTGATTTCTGAAAAAGACAAGAAAACACAAACGAGTAGATTGGTCAGGTAATCAAAATGCAAAAACGAAGTCTGATTCTGGTGATGTGAAAAGTCTCCTAGTCATAAAACAGAATAATTTTATGAGATCGGTCAACTGCCTTTCGAACCGCGGCTTTTTGGTCCGTTATTCCATGTAGGGAAAGTGGCAGGCCGAAAGATGTGATGGCGTTTTACCACGTGTTTTCAATTCGGCTTTTTCGACGCGACAGCGGTCTTTGGCGATCGGGCAGCGCGGTGCGAATGGGCAGCCGGGTGGCGGGTTGATGGGTGTCGGGGGATCGCCTTCCAGCACAACTCTGCGGTGCGGGGTGTCGGGATCAAGAGACGGTAATGAGGATAGCAGTATTCGTGTATAGGGGTGCTGAGACTGACGGAAAACGTCGCGGGTATATCCGGTTTCCACCATGTTCCCTAAATACATGACACCGATGCGGTTGCTCATGTACCGTATCACTCCCAGGTCATGGGAAATGAATAGATAGGTCAGGTTGAATTCGCGATGCAGTTCTTTGAGCAAATTCAGGATCTGGGCCTGGACCGAAACATCGAGGGCGGAAGTGGGTTCATCCAGTATCAGCAGCTGAGGTTTCAGAATCAGCGCCCGCGCCAGCGCGATGCGCTGGCGCTGTCCACCGGAGAATTCGTGGGCGTAGCGATACATATGCTCAACACTAAAACCGACGCGTTTGAGCATGGCCAGGACCATCTCATCGATCTGATAACCATGGGCCAGACCGTGAAGTTTAAGTCCGACGCCGACGAGGTCGCAGACCGTCTTGCGCGGATGCAATGATGAATATGGATCCTGAAAAATGAGCTGAATGTGCCGCGCCCGTTCATAGGCCTCATGACCCTCGAGACCGACGATATTCTGGCCGTTATAGTAAATGTCGCCGTCAGTGACAGGTGCCAGCCCGATGACCGCTCTACCCAGGGTCGTTTTACCGCAGCCCGACTCCCCGACCAAACCGAATACATCCCCCCGATTGAGCTTGAAGTCAATACCGTTGACAGCCTTGACCGTGGCCTGATGATGCAGCAGAAAGCCTTCCCGAATGGGAAAATGAACGTGCAGGTCTTTGATCTGCAATAATGTAGGATTGGTCTCAGGATTGATGACAGATTACCTTTTTTTAATTTTGTTAGCCACGAATTATCACGAATGAGCACGAATTAAGAAAAAAAGTATTCGGGAAAATTCGTGGTTATTCGTGGTTAAAATACATTTCTCAATATTTCATACCATTCATCAGCTGTCATGCAGATAGCAGGCAGCATGATGATTGTCGCCGAGTTTGCAGAGGGGTGGCATTTCCCGGCGGCAACGCTCCATGACAAACTCGCAGCGAGGTGCGAATCGGCAGTTTGTCTGGGGTTCGAGCAGGCTTGGAACATTGCCCTTGATGGAAAACAGGGGTTGATCCGGATTAGTTTTATCGGGCACCGTTTTCAGCAGACCGCGGGTGTACGGGTGTTGTGGGTTTTTAAGCACGTCACGAACCGGGCCGATCTCGACCATATCGCCAGCATACATGATGGCGACCCGGTCACAGGTTTCGGCCATCACGCCGAGGTCATGGGTGATCATCAGGACCGATGTTTCAATTTCCCTAACCAGCTTCTGGATCAGCTCCAGTATCTGGGCTTGGATGGTGACATCCAGCGCCGATGTCGGTTCATCCGCTATGAGAAGCTGAGGGCGGGTAACGAGCATCATGGCAATCATCACCCGTTGACACATGCCGCCACTCAACTCATGCGGGTAGCGTCGAACCATGCGGGACGGATCGGCGATGCCCAGTTGCGCCAGCATATCAACGGCCCGGGTTTTGGCGGAACGGCGGTTAAGGGTCCGGTCGTGAATGACCAGGGTTTCAGCTACTTGATCGCCAACCCGGATGACCGGATTGAGCGACATTTTCGGTTCCTGCATGATCATTGAAATCTTACTGCCCCGAATGGTGCGCATGGCTGCTTCATCCAGATTGAGCAGATTTTGCCCGTTAAAGGAAATGGTCCCGTTTACAATCCGGCCCGGTGGGTCGATCAATCCCAGGACCGATCGCGCCGTAACGGATTTGCCGCACCCGGTTTCACCGGCCAATCCCAGGGTCTCCTGGCGGTTCAAGGAAAAGGAAACCCGCTCCAGCGCATGCACCACGCCCCGCAGGGTGTGGAAGTGGACCTTTAGGTTTTTGACATCGAGCAGGGGTGCGTCAGGTATATTCATGGTAAATCAACTGTTTTTCAGATACCGGTTGTGAATGACGAATGTCGATTGGCGAATGTCGAATGATGGAATTCTGTCCGTTTTGAATTTATAAACGAAAGAGCGGAGCGATTCATAAATTCTTCATTCGACATTCATCAATCGTCATTCCCTAGCTTTGTCTCTGGTGCGGATCGAGAATATCCCGAAAGCCGTCTCCCATCAGGTTAAATCCCATGACGATGACCAGAATCGCAAAACCCGGCAATGTCGACACCCACCATTGATCCACCAGAAATTGGCGGCCGTCGCTGACCATCAGCCCCCATTCGGGAGTTGGAGGTTGGGCACCCAGGCCGAGAAAGCCGAGTCCAGCCGCCGTCAAGATTATGGTTCCCATGTCGAGGCTGAGACGAACGATGATCGATGACAGGCACATGGGCGTAATATGGCCTACCATGATGCGTAGATTACTGGCACCCATGCTGCGAATGACCTGGATGTAATCGTTGTTGCGGACACTCAAGGTCTCGGCCCGGGCCAGTCTGGCGTAGCTCGGCCAGTTGGCAACCGAAATGGCGACGATGGCATTCTCCACGCCCGGTCCCAGGGCCGCGGCAAAGGCGATGGCCAGAATTAATTTGGGGAAGGCCAGGAAAACATCTGAAAGGCGCATCAATATCTCATCTAGCGCACCGCCGAAGTAGCCGGCCAAAACACCGATAACCAGGCCGACGGGCGTGCTGATGACCGCCACCAGAAAAGCGATGGTCAGCGTTACGCGCGAACCATACACCACCCGGGAGTAGATATCCCGTCCCAGGCTGTCGGTGCCGAAATAATGCTGCAGGGATGGCGGGAGCAATCGGTCCGGCAGGATTTGTTCAAAAGGATCATGGGTTGCCAGCAACGGCGCTACAGCTGCCACAACCAGCAAAAAAACAATAATGCCGGTTCCCAGAACCATCAGGTGATTGCGGCGCCACAGGATAAAGCTGTCCTTTAAATACCGCCGGCGTGCATTCCAGCGCTGGCGGCGCGCTTCACTTTTGTTCAGGGCATCGATAGCATTCATGGCTGCGCCAGGGTTATTTTCGGGTTCAGGAATGCGTAAATCAGGTCCACCGCCAGGTTGGCCAGTGAAAATGTCAGGGCAACCAGCATGGTTCCGCCAACAACGGCGTTCAAATCAAGGGTCAGAAAGGCAGTAGCCAGATAGCGTCCCAGACCCGGCCATGAAAATATGGTTTCCGTCAGCACCGATCCTTCCAATAAACCGCCGTAAGTCAAACCGATCACGGTCACGGCCGGTACCAGGGCATTGCGCAGGGCATGCCGGGTCAATACCAGAAATTCATTTAACCCTTTGATGCGAGCGGTTTTAATGTATTCCTGGGAAAGCACATCCAGCATGCTGGAGCGCACGATCCGCGCAATGCCGGCCAGACCGTAGAGCCCCAGCACCGATGCCGGCAGGGCCATGTGCTTCAGCGCGTCCCAGAAAACTTCCCAATCAAGGGCAATCAGACTGTCGATGAGCAACAGTCCGGTGACGCGATCCGGCTCGATCAGCATGATATCCAGTCGACCGGGCTCCGGGAACCAGCCCAGTTTAAAATAAAACACCAGGAGCAATACCAGACCCAGCCAGAACACCGGCATAGACACGCCAATCAAACTCAATATGCGGGAAAAGTGATCGATGGGTGAATTGCGATAAACAGCGGACAGAATTCCCAGCGGAATCCCCACGATAATGGATACGATCAGCGACATTGTCGCCAATTCGATGGTTGCGGGAAAATATTGAAAGATATCTTCCAGCACCGGCCGGCCGGTTTGAAAGGACGTACCGAGATCTCCCTGGAGCAGCCGCTGGAAATACCGCGAAAATTGCACGTATATCGGCTGGTCGAAGCCATAAAGGGTACGCAGCCGCTCTACCGTTTCCTGGGGTGCCTGGGGCCCGGCAATGGCGGCCAGGGGATCGATGGGCACCACCAGGGAAATAAAAAAGGTCACCACCATAATACCCGCAAGGGTGATCAAGAGAGTGACCAGGCGACGTATGAGGTATTGGAGCATTGGTGTTCGGACGAATCCTGCCCGGCTGGCGTCCAGCCGGGCAGGTGGTCTGGTCGCGAATTACTTCTTGGTTATAGGATACAGCTTCCAGAGATCGAACTGGGGGGCTGCGTATACTTTGCCAATGTTGCTGCGAACCGCATGATCATAGCGGCTCTGATACAGCATGGCATAGGGACCCTGGGTCTGAATAATCCGGTTGGCCTCCTGGTACAAGGCGATGCGCTTGTCGTTGTCCATTTCCTGACCGGCGCGTTGGATTAACGCAGATGTCTCATCGTTGTAAAACACGTTGCGCCAGCACAATTGTTTGGCTTTGTAATCGGCGAAGGGCTGGGCATTCGTATGGGGATCGACATAGTCGGGTCCCCAGCGGGCCAGGATCAATTCATGCTTCTGGGCGCGGTACTTGGGCCAGAGCTGGGCCGAAATCAGTTTGTTGAGCTTGACCCGGATGCCGACCCGGGCAAGGGAATTTTGCAGGGCCTGGGCGATTTCGGGGTTGGGCGTCTGGTCTCCATGGTCCATGGAAATACTGAATCCGTCCGGGAGTCCGGCCTCCTTCAACAGGCGACGTGCCTTTTCCAGATCTTCACGGTAATAGACGGAATTCTGATATCCGGCAAAGCCATCCGGAATAAAGGAATTGGTCGGCTGAGCAGCGCCCCCCATGATATTGTTGATGATGCCGTCATAATTGATGGCATGCCGGATGGCGGAGCGCACCCGATTGTCCTTGAGCGGTCCCATGGTCACATTCATGCCGATATAGTAGATCGTCGTGGCGGGTGAGCTTTCGATACGCAGATCCTGGTTCTTTTTGAGCTCTTTGATCTGGTCGGGAAACATTTCCCAGGCAATGTCGATATCGCCTTTTTCAACCTGCAGGCGGCGACTGGTGGCCTCATTGATTTCCTTGATCACGACCCGCTTAACCTTGGGGGGATACATAAAGTGGTCCGAGTTGGCATCCAGAATGACCCGATCGCCTTTCTCCCATTTGCGCAGGATGAAGGGCCCCGAGCCGGCTGAATTGCGGGCCAGCCAGGTCAAGCCCATATCCCCGTCGGGATATTTATCTGTTTTCTGGATATGCTGTTTGACCAGCTTCGAATCCACGACACTCGAAACACCGGCTGCCAGGCAGGCAAAGAAAATTCCGCTGGCGTACTTGTCATCCAGGGTAACCTGAAAGGTATAGCGGTCGATCGCTTTGACCGAGTCCGGCGTAATGCCGAACTGGGTCAGGATGAAGGACGGTTGGTCCTTCAGAACGACCACCCGCTGGAAGGAATAGACGGCATCCTCGGCGGTGAGGGGATTGCCGCTGTGAAACTTGACGCCTTCCCTCAGCTTAAATGTCCAAGTTTTGCCGTCCGACGAAACATCGTAGGACTTCGCCAGGGAAAATTCCGGCTTGTCGAATTTGCCGGCCGGAAAGTCGAGCAAACGGTCATATATTTGGGCATCGATGCCCACTCCCGAAAATTCAAAAGCTTTGGCCGGGTCCAGCGATATGATATCGCTGGTGGCCATGCCGATAACGAGCACATCCTGGCGGCCGACGGCATCGGCTCCCGGGGAAAACCCCAGGCCGAGGAACACCAGGACGGCCATCACACACACGAAACGTTTTTTGATCATGTTATCCTCCTTTCTGTTTTGGTAAGAAATTGTCTGGCAGGTATATTCAATGGTAGGCAGGCTCAAGAGCTCCGGTTTGAGCTCGCTCTTTTTGTAGCATCTTCGATATATACGGTCAACCATATATGGTTTGAAACGCTCCCATTTGCAATCAGCGGCATACCTGCCAAGTCGCCAATATTGATGTGTTTTTCCGGCAAGCGCGATAATTTCAAACTTTTCCTTTAAACGGGAATTTCACTTCATATTTTTATCCATTTCGTTTCCAGTCTATCGTGGGAGAACCACATCGTGGTATTGACTATTTCATTGATTTTACAATGAAAATCGAAATTTATCGGTAGTTGGCATATGATTTGCCTAAGGAGTAGGCCAGTAGACTATTCTTCCAGGGGCGGATTAAACAAAACGTTGATCAACCAAAACAATGGAGGATCGTCATGAAGGCACTACTCAAAAAATCAATCGTCATTATCTTCGCTTTCTTGCCCCTTTGCTTGGGGATATCTTCTAACAGTCATTCGTTCGAAAATGATCTGGGAGAATTGGGAATATATTCCGGAATAACAAGGGAAATGGAATTCAAGACTAAACTCTCCGATTATATTACCGGTTCGGCCAGCATCGTGGATCTTGGCTATTCCTACCATAGTGAATCATCTGCTGATATCAATGATTGGACCGCCGGCAACTACACTTCCAGGGCACCGGTCTCTCTCAATAATTTTTATGTGGAAGTCGGGAAAGATCAGTTTTCCGGTGGTGCAGGGTTCAAGACGTTCCAAGAGCGTGAAGGTCTGGTCAGTGCCTTGCAGGATATCGAATACCAATTTTTCCCGGTTGATGCAACCAGCCCCCTGCGAATGAAAAGAATCAGCGTACCCGGCCTTTGGGGGAAATATCAGTTTAACGCGGATACGTATATCAGCGTGGCGGGATATGATAGCCAATGGAGTAAAATCTCACCGGATGTCGTGCCGGATCTGAGGAAAAAGAACTTGAGAGATCCATCGGGAGATCAGGGGTATGGTTTTTTCTCAACATTTGGGACGCGATTTGACGACACTGATTTTGAATTCGGCCTGACCAAGGGATGGGGCTCATGGCCAAGCGAGGAAAGGGAGCCTACCTCTAAATTTGCGCCAAATCCCTACCGAATATCGGCGTTTTATGTCAAAGCCCGCAAACATTATGACAGCTGGACGCTTGGCAGTACCGCTCTGGTAAAGGATGCCGATGAGAACGCCGGCACAGTCTACAACATGCTATTTTCGGTCGACAAGAATTTGTCCTTATGGGGAACACCGGTGTCGGTTGGCGGCTCATATTTCTACGTAAATAGCTTTTATCAATCCGAACATCTGAGAACGTCTCCGTGGGAAGACCTTGGAAATTCCTTCAGTGTCAGGGCCGCGGTCGAAAACAAAAATCAGCAAACTCTACATAGACTGGAGGGTGTTATAAATCACGAAGAAAAGGGATTTTATTTTGTTGGTATGACCGAAAAACAGATATCGAATTCCTTAAAATTGGGATCCCAAATGGATTTTTGTTACGATGGACAAAAATACATATCCAACGAATATGATTGGATTAAATTGACCGGTTATTTGTCCTATGCATTCTGATCCGGGAATAAGTAGATGTCTTACAGATATTGATTGATAAGGTCGAAGAATTGCTTATGAAGCTTTACATCCAGTGCAAACCTTGATAGCTACTGTTTTTAATGGCTTGCATGGCATTGATATGCGTTTAGAAGTATCAGGTTCAATACCAGTCCCAACCGATTAGATATAACAATGACGGCGCACAGTTTATTGCCGATTTTCGACGGACACAACGATGTTCTTCAGAGTATTTATTTGCCTAAAGACGGCAAACCCCGTCCATTTTTTGAATTGAATGAAAGTGGCCATCTGGATCTGCCCCGCATGCGACAAGGCGGATTTGCCGGTGGCTTTTTTGCCGTTTTCGTGCCATCTGGAACCAAGGACGACGATTTTCCAGGTGCCGACTCAAAATCCGGTCAAGCGGAATACGCGTTGCCGCTTCCCCCCACCTTGGAATTCAGCCGCGCTCAGGCGGTGACCATGAGAGCCATCGCAACCTTGTTTCGGCTCGAGCGACAATCCAGGGGGCAGCTGAAAGTCGTTCGCACTGCCGACGAACTAACGGACTGCATCCATCATCAAGTAGTTGCCGCGGTTTTACATTTTGAGGGGGCCGAAGCAATTGATACCGACCTGGATGCATTGCATGTCTATTATCAGGCCGGGTTGCGGTCTTTGGGGCTCGCATGGAGTCGCCCCAATGCGTTTGCACACGGCGTTCCCTTTAAATTTCCGCACACTCCGGATACCGGGCCTGGACTCAGCCCGAACGGTTTTGAATTAGTTAAAAAGTGTAACGAGCTGGGAGTGATTGTCGACCTGGCTCATGTTAATGAAAAGGGGTTTTGGGACGCAGCAAGCGTTACGGAGAAGCCAATTGTCGTCACGCATGCCGGGGTTCATGCCCTGTGCCCGTCAACCCGTAATCTAACTGATAAGCAACTCGACGCAATAGGAGAGTCTAACGGTATAATCGGAATCAATTTTCATGTGGGCTTTTTAAGACCTGATGGCCGTCTCGACTCGGATACATCGATTCAAGAAATAGTGAACCACATTGATTATGTTGCAGAGCGCATTGGTGTCGATAAAGTCGCTCTGGGATCAGATTTTGACGGCGCGATTATGCCCGCCGATCTGGGTGATGCGGCCGGCATGCCAAAACTAATCGGAAAGCTTCGAAGCAGTGGCTATGACGAAGAATCATTACATAAGATTTCCTATCAAAACTGGATTCGTATACTGAAGACTACTTGGACTAATTAATTTTGACGGCCAGATTTAATCATGTTTGGCTGCTGTCATCTGAATATCTCGAAAGAACATCCAGTTTAATATACTCCAAAACGCCTACACTGGTCGCCGATAAAATGACAGGTGGTGCTGCCCCGTGATCCATTGCCTCTCGCCAACGGGTTGCACATAGACACCACCTGTCCCCCGGCTTTAATCCCGGAAATCCGTACATTGGATTGGGCGTCGACAGGTCATTACCTTTCGATTTAGTAAAATTCAGAAATTCCTCCGTTACCTTACTGCAAACGCCATGAACTCCCAGGTCCTGTTTGGGAGTACGGCAGCTTCCATCTCTTTGGAATCCGGTCAACGGCGACAAGCTACAATTTTCCAATTTGGTACCCAAAACATTTTTTTCCGATTTCATTTACAGCCTCACTAATTTTACAGCATGAAAAATTTATTCCCCGTTTTGCCGGTTGTTCAATCC
The DNA here is from genome assembly GCA_030066155.1 of Desulfobacterales bacterium. Lineage (GTDB taxonomy): Bacteria > Desulfobacterota > Desulfobacteria > Desulfobacterales > JAFDCJ01 > JAFDCJ01. Next base: position 11,473 of record JASJCE010000083.1, read on the forward strand.
AACAATCAACCGCCACGTTGAACTGCCATGAAAAATGTGGTCTGTTGATCGGCATTTTTGATTGGATAAATTTTCCACTCCATCATAAATTCCGATCCATCCTTGCGATAGTTGACCGTTTTACCATGGAATGTATCGCCACTATTTAGTTTTTCTCGAAGCTGAGTCAGCAAACTACGATCGGTCTTTGGTCCCTGTAACAAACTGGGATCCTTTCCGATAACTTCCTCCGGCATATAACCGGTCAATTCGGTAAAGGCAGGATTGACATACTTAATCTGGTAACCGTCAGAAGCGCTTGTCAGCATGATCGACGAGAAATTACTATCCATGGCCACATTGAGCATACTTTCTATTGTAATTTGATCGTTTCCGGTTAATTCTATTCTCAATCTGTTATTCGACATTGTTTATTCTCCTTCCATATAAAGGGGGAGAGCTTTGTTCGAAGCAGTGCTAACCAAGTTGAGGTTAACGTCCAGTAAACTCTCCCCATGTCCGAGATTCAAATCAGTTCCATATACTTAATATACGGTTAGCCCTCAGACTTTTCACCATAACCATGAACTCTACGGAACTCATCCCACTCTTCCTGACTCAAGAAACCATCTTCGTTGGTATCCAGCATTTTGAACCAGCCCTGATACTTGTCCATGTGCGGCTCGGTAAATTCATTCATATTAATAAATCCGTCATTGTCGGTATCCATAGTTGACAGATCGCTCATCTTCATTCCACTGCAGCCATGATAGTGGTGTCCCGCTACCAGCAGACCAACCATACCAAAAATAAATGTTGCGGAAATAACCATAATTAGTGCTATTCTTTTCATTTTATTGTCCTTTTTTCTTTAATTTATTTCAATATTTAAGATGCTTAGATCTTATATTTTAAAAGATAGTACAAAGACTAAAAAAGTCAACAAAATTTATACAAAATATAGACAAAAATAAGTCGGGCAGGCGTCCATACGGTCGGCCTGATGATGATAGACCACGCTGAATATCCAGTCCATGGAGTGATAAATTTATGGAATGTTGAGATCTTTAGTTTGACCGAAGGAGACCGATTTACACGACAATCGATCCGCTATCGACGAGTAGCCGCTGCCGCAGCTCCTCCCATTGCATTTTAAACCAGGGTGTAAACCGTTCCGGATAATCTCTGATCTCAGTATCTAGTATTTCAGGATCGACGAAGCGCCATTCGGCTACCTCTGCCGCATTTGCCAGCACCGGACCATTGCTGCGCCCCAGGTATACCGAACACATTTCGTTTTCCGATCCGGTCTCGTCGAACCGGGCCTGGTACCTGAATTTATACAGAAATTCCAGCCTGGCGGTGATGCCCAGCTCTTCTGTCAATCTTCGTTCAGCGGCTTTAATCGTGATCTCGCCCGCCCGCGGATGGCTGCAACAGCTGTTTGACCAAAATAAGGGCCACAGCTGCTTGCAGTCACTGCGGCGCTGCAGCAGGATCTGGTTTTGGTCATTTATAATGTGAATCGAAAATGCCCTATGCAGCAGCCCCTCTCCGGCGTGGCACTCTGAGCGGGGGAGAAATTGCAGGATTTCATCTTTCTCATTCACAACAATTAACCGATCTTCAGGCTTTTGCATCCGGGTAATCGGCGTCTCGGCCCGATTGCTATGGATGCCGCTGTCTTCATCAAGGTCTGCTGTCGGTTTTAGGGTCTTGTAGCCGGCCGACTCGAGAGCCGCTGCGACACGTGCCTCTTCACCCTTTTTGGACAACGCTACAATGGCACCGCCCCCGCCCCCGCCGGTCATTTTAGCCCCGAGGGCGCCGCTTTCTTGCGCGATCTGCACCATTTCGTTCTGGTCAGGCCCAACTACTTCGAGCGCATTCAAAATTCGATGATTTGCATTCATGAGTTCACCCAACCGTTCAAGGTCGAAATCCCGGATGGCCTGCCATCCGCTGAGAGCATGCCTGTCTATCTCGTCAAACCAGCTCTCGTATTGAATCATATTATTTAGCCAGCTTGAGCTGACTTTGGCCACCATTGCCGCTGTCAGGCTTTCCCGGTCACTGTATCCCACAACCAGCGGCAGGTGCTCCGTTAGGTCAATTTGCTGTATGGAAGGCGGATTGTTGCCCCGGAAAAGAATGGGATTGGCATAGGTTGCAACCGTATTGTCAATCCCCGACGGCATTCCATGTAAGATCTTTTCGGATTCGTAGGCGATTCGGTTGACCTCGCCGTCATCGAGATCAAGTTTAAAATACCGGGATAGAGCGCGAATGACCGCCACAGCCGATGCTGCTGAGGAACCCAGTCCAACTGCCCTTGGAACCTGGGGCGATAACATGATGCGGATGGCCGGATCATCAATCTTCAGCAGAGATAAAATCCGATCGATCGCCCTGTATGTAGACATCCGGTGATCGGCCTTGGGCATCCAGTGCGTATCAATTCCCCAGCGCGGCACGACGAGCTGGATCCCATTGCGGCCTTCGTCCACCCGGGCCTCAATCGTTTGGGATAGCGGCAATGCCAGGGCGTGGCGCCCGTGCACAGCAGCGTGCTCGCCCAACAGGACGACCTTGCCATTTCCGACAGCGGTGTTTGGTTTGTCGCGCTCTAAACCTTTAAAATCGGAATTTTCCTGCAATTCGGCCACGATTTCCTGCGCCTTCCAGACTTTGATGTCACCGCTGGCGATGAGCTTTTCAACCACCTGATCGGTCTGCTCGGCAGCGGCACCGGCTGATGCGGCAACGCTGCGCGCATGCAGGGTCATATGCCCCTGCTGAATGCCTTCTGTCACCAAGGCCCGCAGGGCGGCGAAATTTTGCGCCAGTCCGACAGCCGCCATCACTTCGGCCAGCTCGCGAGCGGATTCAACGTTTAAAATTTTCAGCATGGTTTTTACGGCTGGATTGGATTGGAGGCTGCCGCCAACGATTCCCACCTTTATCGGCAGCTCCAGGCTTCCGACCAACCGGCCCGACGCATCGATGGACCAGTTTGTCAATGAGCGGTAGCCGGATTCCCGTGACGCGTGGGCGTGAGCTGCCGCTTCAATGGCGCGCCAGTCATTGCCGGTGGCAAGGGCCACGGCATCGATGCCGTTCATGATACCTTTGTTGTGCGTAGCGGCCCGGTGGGGGTCGACTTCCGCAAATTCGCCGGCCATCACAATCCGGTCCCGGACCTTTTCTCCGCTGAAGCCCTTGCCGGCCAAAAATTCAGGCGGTATGAAGGCGTTAACCCGAACAATCGAATGATCGTAGTAATTGGACAAAATTTGCATGAATGCTTCCCCGCCGCAGATCTTTTCGATCAGGGCGGCAACACCTTCACACATGCTGTTGACCAGGTTCGCACCCATGGCATCACTGGTGTCAACCAGAAGATGCACAATCACCAGGTCGGTCCGCAGGCGGTTTAACCGTCGGTGGTTGACTTCGATGTCAACCGCACCGCCGCCGCGGGCAACCATTCTGGGATGCAGACTGTTGGCCAGGCTCAAAATTTCTTCCTTGTGGGCCAGGATATCTTTTTCAGCCTGTTGCGGGTCGGCAATTCCGGAGATTGCAATCTGGCCGATCATCAGCATCTCCGAGCTCATGGCGGAAAACCCACCTGATTTCTGCACCGTCTTGGCAGCGGAGCTCACAGCAGCGACAATCGACGGCTCTTCAACGACCATCGGCACAATGTACTTTTTGCCATTGATCAAAAAATTGAGACCGAGTCCAATCGGCAGCCCAAAGACGCCGACAACATTTTCAATCATCCGGTCAGCCGCTTCAACACTTAGCAGGTTCTGTCCGGTTAACAGGGTTTCGGACGTCCGGTGATCGATGACATTGCCGCTTTCGAGCAAATTCAGTCTTTCTGCGACCGACCGTTTATACAGTTTGGGGTAATCGTATTGAATCATGTATTCCTCCCTTGTCGGCCGAAAACTTTATCCCCTCAGCGCCGACGTTAATGTCAGTTGTTGTAAATCCATTACTTGCTACGCTTTGAGCGAGTTCGGTGATATGCGATTTGCTCGAGCTGAATATGACACCAAAATCACCGCCGCCGGCCCCGGACGGCTTGTAGAACCCGCCGCCGGCATAGACGATGTCCGCAATCTGCCGATGTACGTCGGAGATTATCGGTATCCGGCTTTCGGCACCAAGCTGAGCTAATCGGTTATGATAGTCTTGAACGACTTGGAAAAAGGTGTCAGTACGTCCATTGAGAAAGGCTTCACAGCCGGCCCCGGCCAGATTCGCAAGAGACTGCATGGTTTGATTGAACTTTGCCTCGTTATGTTTTCGATAATTTGCCATTTTTTTTAAATAGTCAGCAGTTGAAGCGGGTTGACCGGTCCACACAAAACGCATCTGCAAATCTTTAGGAATTGGCATCACTTTAACCCTCGGAGCAAAATCAGACGCATCCCTCTTCATCTGATATTGAAAAACACCACCATATATACTGGCGGCAACATCTATTCCGCTGCCGGCCAGTCCCTGAAAATGATTGTGCAGGTCGTAGCTGTCCTTCAACAATTGCTGTTTATTGCTGCAATCGCGATCGAGCATTTGTCTGACGGCTGCCAGTAACCCAACCGTCAGGGCCGCGCTCGAGCCCAGCCCCAGTTTTGTAGTTCCATCCGGTGCAAAGAAATCAGATGAATCGATAATCATTTCAATACTTCCGGGCATCGCTATAGACCGGCTCTCTTTCTTGATCAGCGAATTGAGCAGTGCGAACAAATTGTCTATAGCGGCTGACTGGACCGGTTGTTCAACCAGCGGCTGCGCCTGGCCGTCTTTTGTTTGAAACAATACCTCTGCACCCAAATGCGGGAGCTTCAATATGCACTTATCTCCGGAAACTCGTTTCACGGTTATGCGTAAATATCGATCGATCGCCGCTACAAGTGCTGGAGCATTATGCAAAACGGCGTATTCTCCGAGCAAAATCAACTTTCCGGGTATGGTGGCGGATATCCGCAAGTTTAACTCTCCTTCAGGTAGGCAGCGGGCCCCGGCCTGGTGGAAATGATCTCGGCCACATGCGGACATCCATCCAGGGCATCCAATACAACCGATTTGGTTTTCTCTTGACACAAGATCTTGACCTGGGGACCGGCATCGATCGTAAAGTAAGCCTCGTGTCCCTGATTTCGGAGATCCTTTACCGCTTCAATAATCTCCAGCGTGCCGGCATTCCAGTAGATCAGCCCGGGCCTGGCAGACAACATCGTGCCGTGCATTTTCAGGCAGCTAAACTCCATTAACTCACCCACCTTGGTAAAATTGCGAGCCTCAATTGCGGCTCTCATTTGGGGCAGATCCTGGCGAGTCGATTCAACCCATGCCGAGTAATAAGGTGATGTTTCAGAGGTCAGGTTCATACCATCTGTTGATCCAATCTTTTTGGATTCAAAGGATGTGATGGCAATCAAAATGCTCAACGGCCAGAAATTTTCATCGGCGATGGGTTTGGCGATTGAATCTCGGCCGTCTGCTCGATCACCGGCAACCAGCTCAACAAAACCGCCAAAAATTGATCTTGCCGCTGAACCGGAGCCGCGCCTGGCAATTTCGGATAGCTCATCCGGCGCCAATCTCAACCCGAGAGAACTGCTGGCTGCCAGAGACAGCGCAGCGAATCCGGATGAGGATGAAGCGATACCCGCAGCGGTTGGGAAATTGTTTGAGCTGATTATCTCAGCGCGGCGGTTCTCACCAGCGATTTTCCTGAAGATATTTAGAAATGTCTGGAGTCTGAACATCTCTTTATCATTGACTTGTTTTCCGTTTAACCAGGCTACATCTCGTTCTAACCCTGCGCTAAAATCGACAGTGGTTTCTGTGGTCAACTTATCGACCGTGACGGATATCGATCCGGCCGCCGGGATATTTAAAAGGTGGTTCGATTTACCCCAGTATTTGATTAGTGCAAAGTTTGGGTGAGCGATTGCTGTGGCCATTTGACAAACCTTCATTGTTTATTCTGAAATTTTAATTTACATTCTATATATAGTTTGACAAAATGTCAACAAAACATTATCATTATTTAGACAATCAAAATTCGTTTTGGTCAACACAAAACAATTGTCAAATTAAGAATAAAATGGAGGATTCAAAATGGATATTCTTGTTATCGCAACAAAATACTCTTTTTTCGTCGGATTC
>JASJCE010000084.1 GCA_030066155.1 Desulfobacterales bacterium
TTCGAGGAACAATATCGGCATAAAACAGTCCCCCTCTTCGCAGGACTCGGACCATCTCCATGATCACGGCCTCGGGATTTTCAAAGTGTTCTATCAAGCCTGTCGAGGTCACAACGTCGACAGACTCGGATTTAAATGGCAGTGTGAATGCATTCCCCATCAGGTAGGTTTTCCGTACTCTACCCCCGAAAGTTGAGAAACTATTCTGTGCACAGGCAATACCACTCGGCGAATAGTCCACTAAAAGAGCCTGGAAACCGGATTGGGCCAAAAGTGACCCCACGTGTCCGCTGCCGCAACCTACTTCCAGAGCATAACCAGAATAGTCCTTTAAGTCTTTTCTTAAATAATCCCATTTCACCTCTTCAATGAATCTCGAGTGGGGAGAAAATGATTCGATGCCACCGGTGTTTTTCCATGCGGTCTCCCAGAAATTTAGGCCGTATTCATTTTTCGCGTCAAATTTGATTTTAGTCATCTAACCCGACTTGAATTCCGTCTCACGTTGGCGGAATTTTCAAACTGCTCTCGCCAAAATTAGGATATTGCAACCAGAGCCCATCCAGTCTGCCAAGCCATTGATATAATTAATGAATAAACGTTCACAATGAAGACCCATTTGCTTCAGCCTCTGAATAGGATTAGAAACCTGAGAATTTTTTTCTGAACCTTCAATAGAGGACATATTGTCAATGTGTTGATTGGAATCAAACCGCCGATACAGGTTTAAATCCGCCAGTGCATAGCGAAAGCTCTCGGAATACTCCATTGTAGAAGGGGAATAAGTCGTTACATAAAGTATTTCAAAATCAGCTTTCTTAAGAGCGTACTGCAAATTATCAGGAGAAAATAAATTTAGATGACGTGGAGCGTCTAGCGCGACCCATCGTGATCTGAAAATTCGAGCTGGCCAGCTTTTTATGTTTGGTGTTTCAATTAACAGCAGACCGCCAGGTACCATCATATTCTTTGCTGCCGCAATCGCCATCGTCGGATGCGTGAGATGCTCAATAACATGCAAAAAACTGACAACATCCACTTTTTTCATTTTGCTGTAAGTAGGAGGCCAACCCCCTGTTGACACATTGTCGAGTCCCAGCTTATCAGTTGCAAAAGTGACATGTTCCTGGGCTGGATCGAGGCCGGAAACGTCCCAGCCGCGTCTCCGCATAAACTTGAGAAAAAAACCGCTTCCACATCCAACATCAAAAATCGCTCCGGAGGCTAAGAAATTTTCTAATGTTTCAGCGCGGATGGAATTTGCGCGGGTATTAATCTTGCTTTCAAAATCTTCGGTTGAATCGGCTGAATGGGTACCATAAAATTTCGGATAAAGTTGAGATATTTTTTTGCCCAAACACTTCGTGTTTTGAAATACCAGCCCACAATCAGTGCACCTAAAGTAATTAAATGAACCTGAAATGCCCCAGTTATAATCTTTAGTCACAGCAAATGACCTTGAATCTGCTTTCCCGCAAAGCGGACATGCCAGGTTACTGATTAACTTCAGCTTCAACTCCGTCACCTAACATCGTATCAATTGCGTGTTTCACCAACTTCGTGATATTTTCTTGCGTGTATACCTCAGAGGCGAGTCGTTTGACATTTGCGCCCAAACGCCTGGCATCGCGGGCATCTTGGAGAAAGCGACAGCATGCCTGCGCAAAGCTTGGAGCGTCGTCGGCAATGAGACAATTAACATTATGTATGAGTTCTAATCCTTCAGCACCAATCGAGGTGGTAACAATGGGTTTGCCCAAAGGAAACACTTCTAGTAGTTTGGTACGAAATCCTGATCCCAGGCGCATCGGAAGAATATAGACGGCAGCTTTGGCGATCTCTTCACAAAGATCTGGCAAATACCCGGTAACTTCGACATTCGGCAAGGCTGAAAAATTCATAATCTCCTGCGATGGGCGCCGGCCAGCAACCATTAGGCGGACATTCGGGTGCTGGCTCTGTATTTGTGGCAGGATGGCTTTTACAAAGTATACGACAGCATCGACATTCGGGGAGAAAGACATATCACCTGTGAAAATGAGCAGGTTAGGATCTGTATCAGCGTCGGCGACCGGCTTGACTGAGGGATAATTGAGTATGCCGACCGGGATGGGCCATATCCTGGTGCCACGTGCAATTCTTTTAAAATGCCGGCCATCCAGCTCCGAGACTGTGACAATATCCTTTAATAAAGGACCGTAACGCAGTTCGGCCCCCCTAATCGTATGATAGCGCAACCACTGCCATAGTTTGTGAACTCCCTTTGAATGCCGATAATCCCGCTCTTGCCCCTCGGAAGTCCCCCAAAAATCAACGACAATCGGAGTCTGATGTCGCCAATCGATGGCATATCGTAATAAATACGATGTTTCCAGCCAGACCAGGTCCGGATTGAACCTCTCAAATTGACTTTTAAAAAACCTGCTTTCTCTATAATAATGAACCAGATTGCATCTCGAAATTATCGCTCTATACCGCTGCAACCACAGCTTCATTCGGGATAACGGTGTGGGGGAAATGTGTGCGATCGTTCCCCCATGTGCAGCAACCCAATCATAGGTTTCCCCGAAGACTTCAGAAGCAACACATGCAATATGGAAATCTGTTATCTCGCTAAGTCCCTGTATAATGGATCCCATACGCATTTGTCCACCTGCTTTAGAAGGATAAGGGAGGTCGGGAGTAAGAATCAGTATTTTATGGGGTTTCAAAGGAGTTTATCCTTGTGGAGTTATCTTGGCCTATTTTTCAAGGTGGAAATGTGAAATCCCTCTTGCAGAATGTTTTTTTCTAATATGTTTGTCGATTCCATTTCAATTATCGTATTTGTTGGATTGGAAAATTAGAAACAATTGTGATATAAAAAATTATCCGGTTTGACGTAGATAACTTAGTTAAATTTACTTAGAGAATCAATGTGAATATAATCTGTCTTTCAAAGGACGACTGGGATGATCGTTGCGGACGCAAGCAACAATTGATGTTTGCACTATCTAAAATTGAATCACATTACAGGATCATTTATGTTCAACCGCCAAGAATTTCATATACAAGCCTCAGCCCACAAAAAATTAAAGTAGAAAAACTCGACTCATTTTTGGTTCCTCCTGAAAATCTCCTTGTTTACTCTTCATTGCGCATGCCATTTGAAAGATATTCTATTTTACGGCGTTTGGGACGGTGCATTGGTTTTAAATATATCTTGCAAGAATCGGAAATGATTTTCGGAGATAAGCCTCCGGACGTACTGTGGATATATAACCCTTGGGACAGCGTACTATTCCAAAATCAGCGAAATCCATGGCTCAAAGTTGCTGATTGGACTGAGGATTGGACCCAATTTCAGCCCAATGTATCAAAGGGTGTGCATCAGCAAATGAAAGATTCCCAAGAGAAGATGATTCGATGGGCGGACATTGTTTTTGTGGTATCCGAACCTTTGCTTCACAAAGCAAAAAAATTGAACCAAAATGTCCATTTGGTGCCCAACGCAGCCCTTCCCGAGCATTTTTACGCTGATAACTGGTTACATCGAGAGGTTCCAGAAGAATGTAAATATCTAAAGCCACCGATTTTAGGATGGGTGGGACATATTGGCAATTATTTCGATTTTGAGCTGACCCGTTTACTAGCTCAGGCTTTTCCTGAAGGCACAATATTGCTGATAGGAGGCTACTCAGAAAAAGCAATATCGCTGAAGTCCTATCCAAATATTCGGTTACTTGGTCACATACCTTACGGCGACATACCAAATTACATCAGATGCTTTGATGTCTGTATCGCGCCCTATATTAAGGGACTAACCATAAGCCCAACAAAACTTTATGATTATCTTGCTTCAGGAAAGCCAATCGTCGGCCGATTCGAAAGCGTTGGGAAAGAAGAAAGGCAATTTTTCAATAACGCGAACTCCATTAATGAATTTATTGTAGAAATAAATAAAATCCTAAAAAACAAGGGAAGAAGAGATCATCATCGCTTAGCTGAATTTGTGCGAAATCAATCCTGGAAAGCTAGAGCTAGTATTGTAAATTCGGTCCTCAGAAAGGAATTAAAAAAATAGATACTATCGGAACCAAGGGAATTTAGTGAATTGAAACTTTGCAGTATAATATTCGTGGACGCAACAGACCAATAATCGCTTCTTGAAAATAATGCCACAGAAAACGAAATCCGTATTTAGGGTTGGCATTCCAGTCATCTGCCGGATTGTAACCAAATAAGGAGAGAAGAACATTTGCATTGTGTGGAAATGGGATGCCCCAGTCCTTTGCAAGTGTCTCATGCAATTGAGTGTATCTAAATAACTGTTCTAAATACAACTTATAGGCATAATCGCGGCCTTTCCATTTGAACATTGATGAATTAGATATTTTCTGATTTGGACGAAGATTCCACACATCATGCAAACGGCACATTAGCTCTGAATTTTCGGCACTTTCAAAGACGTGTTCAGTATTTTCCTGTATTTTTAGAAATTCGAAAATCTTTCCTATTATTTTGCTTGGATCAGTTACCAAATCTTCATATTTTATTATCAAGCACCTTTCGTGCTCCCGAAGAGGATATCCAGCGGCTGTATCGTGCAGCCATCGTCTGACTGCTGCCTCAGCCTTGAATCCCCTTCTCATGAGAGAAGGAACAACATCGCGGCCATCTCTTACAATATGAATATAGTGTCCTGAAGAAAATGATGAGAGAAACTCTCTAACACAGTACGCATTTGTAGGTGTTTTTTCGGCCCATATCATCTTCTTTTCTTTGTCCAAACACGGTGCAAAAAATTTATCGGCAAAATCGCTTAATTGTTGAGATTCAAACGCTAATTTACTCACCCGAGCTTCCGTGTAACCATAAACATCTAAATCAAGCATAAAATTGCGAGTAGATTCCGGTCGACGATGAGTACTTTCAGCAAGCAAATCAGTGTTTAAATTTCCTGTCGTTGGAAGTCCTTCCTTTAGAAGAGATAAAAACTCTTCGCATGAATAATCAAAAGGATTCACATATAAATGAAATTTATTGAAGAGATTTAATTCCGGACCACAGAAAATTGAATTGGAAGCATTCAGCAGATGAGCAAGTAATGTAGTTCCCGAGCTGCCACAGCCGCCGATTAATATTGATGGAGTCATTTTCGTCATTAATATTTATTTAGTTATTCGGCAAAACTCCCTGAAAACATCTCTCACTCCGCATCTGCAAACCCTATCGCACGACCAGACACTTCCTAAATAGACCAGGCTGCCTATACTTACGCATAATAATACGTTATAATTATAAAATCCTGTCAAGTCGGAATTAAGACCAATTAACGTGATAACCAATACTAAACCCCCGACGGCAGACGGCAGTAAAGATTTTAGAAATTCAATACCTTTTATACTCAAAGCTCTGAATGCCATAGTCCCATAATACAATAGCGATGTAATGGCAGATAAGACAACCGAGAATGCAGTTCCTGTAAATCCCCACCAAATTGTAAAGACTACTATTGTGGCAGCGAGCACTATCAGTCGGACAACCTGACCGGAGGTAATCATTTTGGGTTTGCCAATCGCCATCAATAATGGCCCGATTGTCGAAGAGGCACATCTAAATACCCCGGCTACACATAGGACCTTGAGCACCGGCACCATCGGTTTCCATTGCGAACCGAATACGAGATCGGTTATCGGCTCAGCCAGCATGAAAATCATTATGGCATAAGGCAGACTAATTATCAGAGTTCCTTGTAGCGTCTTTGAAAATCCTGCAATTAAACGATTTTTATCATTTTGCATCTCTGAATATGCCGGGAAACTCACCTGCTGCAATACGTGTGAGATTTGGGTGGCGGGTAGATTGGCTAGCCAAAATGCCATTTGATAATAGCCCAGCATCTGAGTTCCAAGCAGTTGGGAAACGACAAGATCATCTCCTTGGGTGACACAAAAAATTAAAATTCCGGCAAGCCACAGCCAACCGCCAAATTTGATCATTTCAGCGACCTTGTCTACGGCAAATTCCATTTTCGGACGAAAGGAACTCAGCACATATGAAGATATGCAGCTAGACAACGCACTAAACAAAATCCCGGTAACTAACGCCCAGACGTTTTGCCAGATGACGGCAAATACTATTGAAATCACAGCTCCGGCAATTGAGGCTGAGGAGACCATTATAAATCGCGGCCGGAATTCAATGTTTTTTTGAAATTGTAACATGCCCGGGTTTGTCGCAGCCCGGAAAATAATGCCCAATGATACGATTCGTATAACGTTAATCGACTCCGGTGATTTAAAGAATTCTGCAAGAAATGGAGCACATATTATCAGAATAAGAGAGATAAGCAGGCCGCGAATGATTTGGCATGTCCAGAGTGAATTCAAATATTCCCGAATATCACCCTTTTTTTGAATTAATGCAGATGATAAATCCGGGGTGGAAAGCGCTTCAAGGCCGCTAACTATCAAAAGCGCAATCCCCATTAGCCCGAAATCCTGCGGGGCAATCAGACGCGCCAGAACAACCCGCTGGATAAGACCGGCAAATTTGCTAAACACTTGAATGGCAATCAGCCATCTTCCTGCCCTTAAGGTTCTAACACTTAATTTTGTTGGCTCTGAATGAAGCAGATTCTCTGCGTTAAGTCTTGAGAGACTTGAAATCATTGCTTTTTTTATGTCGTCTAATAACTATTAGAGATCGTTTAGTTTCTTGATCAGCTTGTATAGAAAAACCAAGAGGATGTAATATCGTTTTCTCTACCTCCCAATACATTCCACGCACTAAGTAGAAGAAATCCAGGCTGTGCCATTGGCGCTATTTATATTGGCAGGTAGGCTAATTTATGATTTGGAACCGCTTTTAATTGCAGCTTGACCTTTGAGTGAAGAATGGAATTGCCTTCTGAATATAAAGCTCCGCCCGGTCGATTACACAAGTATATTGAAATAAGATATTGAATTTATTTTTTTATTTTTCAAAGACGATCAATCGACTCAACAGAAACCGAATGATGCATTGTTGGTCAATTTTCCCGTGAGGGTTTACAGCAAATTCGTCTTTTATTGAGGCTCGGAGATTGCGATCAGAATAATCATAAAGCTTTAAAAATGAGAAACTTATGCAATTTTCATGCCCATAGGCTTTGCAAAATTAGATTCTGAAGTGGAGACCATATCGCGAGCAAATCTGCAGTTATCGCAGGGCAGCGAGAGTTCCTCTTTCGTTAAATTCCTTCGGCTTATCTAACCCGAATGAAGCCGAACCCAAAAAAGATCTATCGCCAAAACGTAAAAATGCTTTTGCCTTTGCAGGCGTTGCGACTTTGCGAGAAAAGTTACTGCAGCAAAAATTATTGAAATGGGATAGAAAGATGATTTGCAAGACTTTTGCCGAAAGTACAAATCAAGAATTCATAAGATGATCAAGATGGAATGGTATCTGTAAGGTAAGAATATTTATATATGTCAATTTTTTATAAATAGGCTCCAATGAAAGATATCAATTTCCGAATGAGATTAAATCCTCAAATATCAAAATGAGGATAGAATCAAAGATGTTACCGGCATATTATTGACGGTCTAAACATAATTGTTGAGAACTCAGTTGGTCAATCGATACATTTCCAATTTATTGGCGATTCAGTTTTGAATTCCAACTGATTCAAGCCGGAAATATGATGAAAATAAAAGGGGATTAGAACCGGTATAACTCCTAATATTTTTTTTCGCCTTCTCCCACCCTCTCTAAAAGCACATTTGTTCATTTAACTATTCAAAACTATTTTAAAAATCCAATAAAGAATTGAAATTTTGCTTGACACTCCCATGGATCTGTCATTAAATAGGGTGTAAAGTGGATTAAAGTGGATATATGTGGAGAAAATGTTTCGAGGAAGCTCTAATCATACGATCGACCCGAAGGGTCGCCTTATCATTCCGTCCCGGTTCCGCGACCGGATCAAATCGAACGGCGGCAATGGTGTCATGGTCACGGTTATGGACAGCTGTCTGTTCGCCTTTCCGTTTGATGCCTGGTACGAACTGGAGGATAGAATTATGTCCCTGCCGACAACCAATGCCTACATGCGCCGATTCCGGCGTGTTTTCATTGGTGAAGCTTCCGAATGCAAATGCGATAAACAGGACCGCATACTCATACCGCCTACATTACGTGAATATGCCAAACTTGAAAAGGAAATCGTACTGGTCGGCGCATTAAAACACTTTGAAATCTGGTCCAAAGCGCTATGGAATGCCGAAAAAACCGAATTGGAAGACGACTTGCTCAGGGAGGAACTCAGCACCGAAATCGACAATTTAGGACTGTAATCCGATGGTTTACCGCCACATGCCAGCCATGTTGGATGAGGTGCTCGCTCACCTCAACTGCCGTCCGGGCCTGACCTATGTGGACGGAACCCTTGGTGGTTCGGGACATGCCGCGGCGATATGTAATCAAATAACACCGGGCGGAATCTTCATCGGAATTGATCGGGACCTGGATGCCGTCAACTATGCCAAAACTAAATTACAACATTTTGACCTGAAGATTTACCTTCGGCATGGCTGTTTTTCCGATCTGCCCGAATACCTGACTCAACTCGACATCACCGCGGTTGACGGCATTTTGCTGGACCTGGGATTGTCGCAGCATCAACTTGAAGCCAGCGGCCGGGGCTTTAGCTTCAAAAATGAAGAACCACTGGATATGCGCATGGATATTCGAGAGTCTTTGACAGCCGAGCAACTCGTCAACAATTTGGCGCAGGAGGACCTGCAAAAGCTCTTTAAAGATTTCGGGGAAGAACGCTGGGCAAAACAAATTGCCCGGGGCATTGCAAAAATCAGACAAAAGGAAAAAATCAGCACCAGCAAACGCCTGGCGCAAATAGTGGCTAATTCGGTTCCGCGACAAGCCAGGTTCAAACAGAAGATTCACCCCGCCACCCGGGTGTTTATGGCATTGCGCATCGCTGTCAACCGGGAGCTGGAGCGACTCGAGACCTTTATGAACTGCGTGGTGGACGACCTCACGCCCGGCGGTCGCCTGTGCGTGCTATCATTTCATTCGCTTGAAGACCGCATTGTCAAACAGCGGCTGAAGGCGCTGGAAAAAGGCTGCCAGTGTCCGCCCCATTTACCCCGGTGCGTTTGCGCCAAACAGGCTCAAATTCGCATTTTGACCAAAAAAGTGGTGCGTCCGACCGACCGGGAGATTGCCACAAATCCAATGTCCAGAAGCACCCGCCTGCGGGCGGCGGAGAAGCTGTAATAACTTATCAACCACACGTTAGTTTGATGGCTAAAAAGAAAAACAACCGCACGAAGAAGCGCACCAAACGCAATCCGAAACTGCTCATGGCATACCTGCTCCTGCTGGTTGTGTTTATTGGTGAACTGCTTTTTATTACCTGGTGCCGGATCCAGAGCCGCAAAATAGCAACCGATATCATCGCCCGAACGGCGGAAACGGCCCGCCTGACGGACGAACAGGATAAATTGAAAATTGAGCTGGCGCGTCTCAAGTCGCCCCGTCGCATCGCCAAGATCGCAAGGGAACGGCTGGGTTTGATCACGCCAACGCCGGACCAGACAATTGTCATCCCGTAGGAGGATAGGGAACATTAACCGAAGTAAATGAGATCATCCAGTTACAGAATCGAACCGCATGGATAACGATCAACCAGTATCAGCTGCAGATAGTCAGTGGTGCGTTTAGATTAGCGAGTTCTTGATGCCGGCTAAATATATCAAACTGCGAATTGTGATTGTGGGGCTGTTGTTTTTCATGGCCCTGGCGGCAATTGCGGCCAGGGCCGTACACCTTCAGGTGTTCCAGAGCCAGTGGCTCTCCCGCGAAGCCCTGGAGCGGTATGAAAAGTCCATGCTCATTTCCGGCAAACGCGGAACGATATATGATCGCAATCAGCGGAGACTGGCCGCCAGCATCGACGTCGCATCGGTCGCCGCCAATCCCGCCAAAATAACAGATATCGACCGTACGGTCCAAAAGCTGTCTGAAATTCTAAAGCTCAGAGCGCGCATCGTTCAACGGAAGCTGTCCCTCGACAAATCTTTTATATGGATCAAACGCAAAACGACGGACAACGAAACATCAGCGTTAAAAGCATTGAAGCTGCCGGGTATCGAATTTGTGCCGGAGTTCAACCGTTTTTACCCCAGCACGACCCTGGCAGCGCAAGCCCTGGGGTTTACCGGAATTGACGGCAAGGGCCTCGAGGGAATTGAATTTTATTACAATCGCCAATTGAAGGGGGGTGAAAGCCGCATCAAAATCTACAAGGATGCACATGGCAAAGGCTTTCGCGCTGACACCCGCCAATTGGCCAGCAAAAGCGGTCACAACCTGACGCTGACCATTGACAGTTATATTCAAAACATTACCGAAAATGCCCTGGCAGATGCGGTCAACCGGTTTTCAGCCGCCTCCGCCATGGCAATCGTCTCCCAGCCGCGAACCGGAGCAATCCTGGCCATCGCCCATTATCCGAGTTTCAATCCGAATGCATATCTGGAGTCCGACCGCTTTACCTGGCGCAATCGGGCCATCACCGATCCATTTGAACCGGGCTCCACGATGAAAATTTTCAGCGCGGCCGCCGCCCTGGAGTCCGCCAATATCGGCCGGAATGACATTTTCTTTTGTGAGAACGGTGAATATAAAATCGGTAAAAATGTGGTTCACGACATCGGAAAACATGGCTGGTTGTCACTGCAACAAATCATAAAATTCTCAAGCAATATCGGGGCGGTCAAAATCGGTGAAAAAGTCGGATCCCGAAATCTGTATCAAACATTTCGCAATTTTGGCTTCGGTGCCAGGACTGGAATCGACTGCCCCGGGGAGACGGGCGGCAGGCTGTCGCATTATTCCGCTTGGTCCGAAATCGACGTCGGTGCCATTTCCTTCGGTCACGGTATCGCCGTATCGGCCATTCAATTAATATCGGCCGTTTCCGCAATCGCCAATGATGGGGTTCTTATGCAACCCTATATCGTCAGGGAAATCTCCGACCAGCACAATCAAACCGTGCGGCAATTTGGGCCACAGCCCGTCCGGCAGGTGATTTCCAGCCGAACGGCCGGGATTGTTAAAGGTATTATGAAAACGGTTACAACCCCCGGCGGAACCGGCGTAAATGCCGCTCTAGACCGGTACGCTGTTTGCGGCAAAACCGGTACGGCCCGCAAACTTGATGAAACCGGCAAATATTCGGACAGCAAGCATGTGGCATCATTTGTCGGATTTACACCTGCCGAGAGTCCTGAAATCGCTATCCTGGTTGTGATTGATGAGCCCAAAGATGACGTCTATGCCGGTGTCGTAGCGGCACCGGTGTTTAAAAAAATCGCCGAGCAAACGCTTAATTATTTGAACGTGCCGCCGGAAGGTGACATAAACAGCCTCCGGGTATCCCGGGACTGGGGAGCAAACGGTTGAAGTTATTTGATTTAATAAAGGCCATTGAGCCCCTGCAGATCTTTGATCTCGATCCAGCCGACCGGTTGCCGGGTGGGTCGCCGGCTAAAAAAATATCTATCAGGGTGAAGTCCAGGGACGACGTAGGATACCTGAATCATGACATCACCTCGATTCACTACCGGGCTCAGGATGTGAAGCCCGGTGGTTTGTTTGTTGCCATCACCGGCCAAACAGCGGACGGTCACAATTTTATTGACCAGGCCGTTGAAAATGGTGCGTTGACGGTTGTGGTTCAACAACCGCCCGATCCGGAGCAACTATTTTTAAAAAATCCGGGACAGCCGGATGCCGGTCCAGTTGTCATACAAACGGCCGATACCCGCAAGGCCCTGGCCGACCTGGCAGCCTGCTTCTACCGGCATCCGTCAGAGAACATGCATCTGACCGCCATAACCGGTACCAACGGTAAAACAACGGTTGCATACCTGATTGAGAGTATTCTCACTCAAGCCGATTTTAAGGTAGGCGTGATCGGAACCATTAACTACCGATTTGCGGGATTGACGTATCCCAATCCCATGACCACTCCGGAGTCCCTGGATCTTCAAAAAATATTGTTTGAAATGTACCAGGCGGGAATTACCCATGTTGTCATGGAAGCTTCATCCCATGCAATGGATCTGGACCGAATTCGGGGCTGCCGGCTCAATATCGCCGTATTTACGAATTTCAGCCAGGATCATCTTGATTTTCATGGCGATATGCAAGCGTACTGGGCCAGCAAAAGACGACTGTTTACGGGTTATCTGGCGGATGGATCCGGTGAATCGGACGTCGCGGCGGTCATCAATTGCGATGACCCCCGGGGAGCGGAGCTGGCGGATAGCCTGTCGGTTAAATTGATTAAAACCGGCTCATCTCCTGGAAGTGATATTCAGGCCGAAACCTCCCGTTATGAATTGGTGGGCACCAAGGGGAGGCTTTCCACCCCACAGGGGAGTTTTGATTTCAAAACTCCCCTCGTGGGGGTTCACAACATTGAAAACATCCGCAATGCCTGCGGCGTCGCGGTAGCACTGGACATCGAGGCAAAAACCATCAAAGACGGAATCGAAGCGTTAAAGTCGGTGCCCGGTCGCCTCGAGCGCATCGTCACCTCAAGCGGCCGCTTCGTCTACGTCGACTATGCCCATACGCCGGATGCCCTGGAAAATGCTATATTGGCGCTTAAGCAAATCGCACCGGCCCGTCTTATCTGTGTGTTCGGTTGCGGCGGTGACCGCGACCGGGAGAAGCGTCCCATAATGGGCGAAATCGCAGCCCGGCTTTGCGATCTGGCGGTCGTAACCTCGGACAATCCCCGCACGGAGGATCCAACCGCCATTATCGAGCAGATATTGCCGGGGGTCGAGCAATCGCGCGGACGCTGCTACTCGTCAGAAGAATTGAAAAGCGGATTCGAGGAAAAAGGGTTCACTATCGAAGCCGATCGCCAACGAGCTATCGAACTTGCAGTCAGCGCGTCCCGGCCGAATGATGCCGTTCTGATCGCCGGCAAAGGCCACGAAACGTATCAAATACTTGGAGATAAAACCATCGATTTTGATGACCGTGAAGAAGCCCGTCGGGCACTGGCGAAAGTCGAAGCTTGAGGCTGGATACTGGATGCTCGATGGCGGATGCTCGATACTGGATGCTCGATACTGGATGCTGGATGCTCGATGCTGGATGCTGGATGCTGGATGCTGGATGCTCGATACTGGATGCTCGATACCGGATGCGGGTTAAACGATGGTTGGTACCGGTTACCGGAAAACGGATATTCGATTACGGTCACCGCAGGTTTGGAAAGAGTAATTATCAGAGTGGTGTCATGAAGACCAACGGTCGGTAGAAAAGATGATAGAATACCTTAATTCGACAATCGTCATTCGACATTCGACATTCCTTTCGGGTTTAAAGTAGAATTAGCGCGGACGTGGATATAAAAAGGTTAAGCAGCCAAATGAGCGAAGAAAATCCCATACCCTGGACAATGCATGAAATCCAGGAAGCCACTTCTGGCAAACTGCTATGCGGCAGCCGGGATCAGTCCTTCTCACACATCTTTATTGACTCCCGCCAAATTACCGGCAGCAGTGTTTTTGTGGCCATTCTCGGGGATGTTCACGACGGGCATAAATTTCTGACGGATGTTGTCGCCCGGGGAGTACAGGGACTGATCGTGCAGCTGGACAAAACCTCGACCCTCCCTCTTTCAGACTGGGAGCGGGACGGCATCGCCTGTCTTGCCGTCGAGGATACCACCCGGGCATTAGGCGATGTTGCAGCGTATAATCGCCGGCGATCCAATGCGTCGGTTATCGGCATTACCGGATCAAACGGCAAAACCACTACCCGTCAGATGACCGCCTCGGTCGTTTCGCAGCGTTACACAACCCTGGCAACCGCCGGAAATTTCAACAATCAGATCGGCTTGCCGTTGACATTACTCAACCTCGCGTCAAACCATCAGTGGGCGGTGTTGGAATTGGGCACCAATTATCCGGGCGAAATCGCACGTTTGGCAGAAATTTGTGAACCGGACATCGGTGTCATTACCAATATCGGACCGGCCCACCTGGAAGGCCTGGGATCGATTGAAGGCGTTGCCAGGGAAAAAGGCTCCCTGGTGGCCAACATGGAACCCACCGGCCGGGCGGTCCTCAACGCCGACGATCCGAGGGTTTTTCGGTTAGCCGACCGAATCGAGGCCAAGGTCATTCTCTACGGGTTCAGCGCCAAGGCGGCGATCCGGGCCACCGATATTGAAGAAAGCAAGGCCCACAGCAGCTTTACCCTCCAGCTGGCCGGGGATGGCGTTTCCGTCAGGTTGAAGGCACCCGGTCGTTTCATGGTTGCCAATGCCCTGGCAGCCGCTGCAGTGGGATATCTGCTTGAATTATCTCCGCAGCAGATTAAAGCGGGATTGGAAGCCTTTACACCGGTCAGCGGGCGAATGACAATCTTTCATCCGGATAACGGCCTCCACATCATCGATGATTCCTACAATGCCAACCCGGAATCGATGAAAGCTGCCCTGGCATCGTTGCAGAAGTTATCTGCCGGCGCGCGCAGCATTTTTGTCGCCGGCGATATGCTCGAACTCGGGGCGCACGCAGCGTCACTGCACCACGAAATCGGCGTTCAGGCAGCAAAATCGGGCATCAGCCGCTTATATGCCAGAGGCGAGTTTGCCGACCGGGTGACCGCGGGGGCTTGCCACGCAGGCTTTCCGGCGGAAGATGCCATAACCGGTTCACGCGAAGACATCGTCACCGACCTGGCCAATTGGCTGAATTCCGGAGATTGGATTCTCGTAAAGGGTTCCCGCGGGATGGCAATGGAGAAGGTGGTGGAAGGGCTCAAAATATGGGCGGCAAAAGGATGAAGTTGGCGGTTATTGGTTAGTGGATGATTGAATAAAAAATCAAGGAACCGTCTATCATTAATTTTAGGCATTTTAGGCAATTTAGGCATTAAAAATCATGCTCTATCACCTACTGTACCCATTGCACACGACGTTTTCGGTTTTTAATGTATTTCGCTACATTACGTTTCGAACCATATACGCCAGCCTGACGGCCTTTTTTATCTGCTTTCTCCTGGGCCCCTGGATGATCCGGAAATTATCCATGATGCAGGTGGGGCAGTACATCCGGGATGACGGCCCTAAATCCCATTTTGACAAAGCCGGCACCCCGACCATGGGCGGTACGCTCATTATTTTATCGCTGACGGCTGCCATCCTCCTGTGGAGCGACCTGACCAACTATTACGTGTGGATTGTACTGTTTGTGATCATCGGCTACGGCACGATCGGATTCATCGATGACTATTTGATGCAGGTAAAAAAACGCAGCATGGGACTGACGGTGCGCAAAAAATTGCTGCTGCAGTTTATCGTCGCTCTGGTCACGGGTATTCTGGTTTATATTACACCGGATTTTTCGACCCAGGTCACCATACCGTTTTTTAAAAAAATTCAGCCCGATTTTGGTTGGGGCTACATCATTTTCGCCGCATTTGTGATTGTCGGCGCATCCAATGCGGTCAATCTCACTGATGGCCTCGATGGGTTGGCCATCGGACCGGTAATCATTGCCGCCGCAACCTATATGATATTTGCCTACGTTTCCGGGCACATCAAAATAGCCGGTTA
This sequence comes from Desulfobacterales bacterium, assembly GCA_030066155.1. GTDB lineage: Bacteria > Desulfobacterota > Desulfobacteria > Desulfobacterales > JAFDCJ01 > JAFDCJ01. Next base: position 15,635 of record JASJCE010000084.1, read on the forward strand.
TCTTCAATTAAATTACGTGGCCGGCGCCGGTGAACTGACCATCTTCTGCGGAGCCCTGGCCGGCGCGGGCTTGGGCTTTTTGTGGTTCAACGCTTATCCGGCCCAGATTTTTATGGGAGATGTCGGCAGCCTTTCCCTGGGGGCATTTCTGGGAACGGTTGCCGTCATCACCAAGCAGGAAATTTTACTGGCGCTGGTGGGCGGACTATTCGTGATTGAAGCCCTGTCGGTCATTTTTCAGGTCGGCTTTTTCAAAATGACCAGCGGCAAGCGGATATTCAGGATGGCACCACTGCATCATCACTTTGAGTTAAAAGGCTGGCCCGAACCGAAAGTCATCGTCCGGTTCTGGATCATTGCCATCGCATTGGCCCTGCTGGCCATGAGTACGTTGAAATTGAGGTAGATGAACCTTTGAACCTTTAAACCACAAATGCCAAATTCTGGCCGTCCCCGCTCCTGCTCAGGCCCTGCCCTCCTGCCCGCAAGAGCGGGGCGGTCGGATTGGAATTCGAAGAGCGAAAAACGATAGCCCCTATCCCAAGGGATCGCAATGAACTTGGAGCAAAAATACATCGTTGTTGTGGGCCTCGGCCTGTCGGGCGCTGCCGCCGCCCGATTTCTAAAAAAACGGGGAGCAAGGGTAATTGGCACGGACAGGATCCCGGCCGATGATCTGGGTCCTGAACTGTTACAACTACAGGCCATGGGAATTTCCCTGGAACTTGGCGGTCATCGGACGGAGAGTTTCAAGCATGCGGATCTGGTGGTTTTGAGTCCAGGCGTATCTCACACGATCGAGCCGGTCGCCCTGGCCCGGGAGCGCGGCATACCGATTATGGGTGAAATCGAACTGGCCTCCAGATTTATCCGTCAGCCGGTGGTGGCTGTCACCGGAACCAACGGCAAAACCACAACAACCGAATTGTTGGGCGACATGCTCACCCGGTCCGGCTTCGAAGTTTTTGTAGGCGGCAACATCGGCAATCCGTTGATCGGATATGCTGACGGTCCGCAAAAAGCAGATATCATTGTGGCGGAAATCAGCAGTTTCCAGCTGGATACAATTGCCGAATTCAGACCCCACATCGGTGTGCTGTTAAATATCACGGCGGATCACCTGGACCGCTATCCCAGTTTTGAAGCATATGCAGCTTCTAAAGTCCGCCTTTTTGAAAACCAACAGGAAAATGACGTTGCAGTATTGAACGGTTCCGATCCCGTGGTTCGCTCTCTGACAGGCGACCTTAAGAGCCGGAAATTGGTTTATCCAAACCCGGAATCCCGTGAAGAAGGCGCCCTGCTTGGTAGAGAACATATTACCATGCGAACGGAGCGGCCCACCGGCCCGGGCACCAATAACCGAAATCCGATATCCCAAATCCAGAATCAATCCACGCTGGATTTGTCCGGCATAAAGCTGGTCGGCCGGCATAATTTAGAGAATGCCTGCGCCGCCGGTCTGGCCGCGATGACGGCCGGTGCCGGCATGCAGGCGATCCAGCAAACCCTGAACACCTTTCAAGGCAGTGCGCACCGGTTGGAATTTGTGGACCAGATCGATCATATTGATTTCTACAACGACTCGAAGGCAACCAACGTCGATGCCGTCTTGCGCGCTGTGGAATGCTTTGAACCGCCCCTGATACTGATCATGGGCGGACTGGATAAAGGCGGCGATTTCAGCACCCTGAGCGATGCAGTCACCCGAAGGGTCAAAAATTTGATCGTCATGGGGCCGGCTGCGGCCCTGATTCAGACCGCGCTCGAAAATACCGTCCCGATTACACCGGCGACATCCATGCCAGATGCTGTTCGGCAAGCCTATCAGGCCGGTTCTGCGGGTAATGTGGTTCTGCTGTCACCTGGATGTGCCAGTTTCGATATGTATAAAAATTACGCGCAGCGCGGTGATGACTTCAAGCAATCCGTGGCCGGGTTAAAGCGGGAAAGGTCGACATGAATACCGAGGGACAGACAGCCAG
>JASJCE010000085.1 GCA_030066155.1 Desulfobacterales bacterium
CCGCCCCTGAATATTTTGCCTGCCGTACAGATGCCGATCTCAGTGCCACATTCTTCGACTTCCTGAACTACGGCTGTTTTGATCTTTGCGCGAACACGGAAGCAGACATCGTCATCGTCATAATCTTCGGCAATGATGCTCCCGGGAAGCGTGAATAGCATGACAATGCCCATCGCAATGGCCAAAAAAATGGCGTTTCTGTTCTGACTCATGATTTTTTCTCCTTTGTTTTGATTAGGATGGTTCCCAATAGGGATAACAAGTTGTCAATGGTATTGACTATCCTTCGTTTGCTATTTCGGAATTTTGTCTCAAAAAAAAGCCTCTTGCAGGAAGTTATCAGTCCCTTAAAGGCTTGAAGCGAAGAATGGAATTTTAAGCTGTCCTCGCATAGCGCTGTCTCCCTCACGCCTCTCAGAATCGGTTCGATCTATTGACAGTCGCACGGGCAAGGCCTTTTTTTTCTTATAAAAGGCGTTCCTGGATGTCAAGATAAATACCAATAGGGCCAAACCGTACACTACGCCGGTTTTAACCGGCGCTATTGGGTCGCATCCTAAATGCTGATAAACCATTTGAAATTCGCCCATAGTCCACCTGGCCGGTAATTCATCTCCAACTTTTTGTAGCAGGGAAAGCAGAATATGCTTTTCAGAATGTCAATTTTGTATTAAATCTACTTTCGGTAATTCAAAAAAGGGAGACTAAAAATGGGAAAAGAGATCAGATTATTCAAAAGCCAGGAGCGGAAAAGTCGATCAGAGGCGGGTGAATTTCTGCACCGGTTGGCAGACAGGATTTCGGGAGGGCAGATCACGCTGGGCCAAGGTCAGGAGGAAATTGAGTTGAAGCTGCCTCACAGTTTAATTCTTGAAGTACAAGTAGAGGATGAAGACAAAGGGAAAAAAGGTGTTCAACACAGCCTGGAAATCGAGATAAAATGGTTTGATGAAGAAAAAGGCGGTCCATTGGAGTTACGATAGAAAACTGAACACAGCCACTTAAAATGCTAACTATTCTTCCTTCCGAGAAACTACGCAGCTTGAAAGTAGCTCTCTTCACACGGCTGTATCACTACAAATCCGTCGCCTTGAAATTTCATCTGAATCGATTCGCCGCTGCCACGACCCAATAAAGTCTTAAATGAAATATCTGTTTTTAACTCAGGTGCAAGCGAACCAGACCAGGCGACGGTTGCATTTGGATCAGTGATAACAGGTTTGTTTTGTGATACGGCGAGCGTTAACGGATCGTGATGGGTTGTTATGGCGGCCATACCAGTACCGCTTAACTTCACATTAAAAAGGCCACCGGCCATCATGCCGCTTATCTTTTTTATCATTTTGATGTCCCAGTCAATGTCCCCTTCAAACGCCAGCAAATCGTTACCGTTTACAAATATGGAATCTCCTTGAAGATTCAGGATGGAGACTTTTTTCCCATGGTCAGCAAGGTATAAGGTTCCACGGCCTTCAGCTTTTGTTAAGGTGGTGGCTTCGCCGGTAACCGCTTTCTTCAACAATTTTTTAACCCCGTGCTCAAGAACGCCTTCTCTGGTGAATTTAACATCCCCCAAATACGCAACCATGGATCCCATCTTTGTCCACACAAATCCATTTAGATTAATCTCAAGCAAGCGGTCGCTCTCAAGCTCGAAAAGGCCCTGACCTCTGTCTTTTTGGGCAGTTCGATCGACAAAATCGCTGATGGAATATCTATTGTTCATCTTTCCTTTCCGGGCCAAGCTTCTAATTTTAACGCGATTCTTGCACTGTGGACAGGTTACTGTTTTATTGGAATATTTATCAGAAATTTTCTTGGTCAGTCCACAACCATCACATTTGAAAAGTACCATCATTATATCCTTGCAAAAAATTTAAATTTGAATCTAAGTATACGCCTGCACCATTTGTTAAAGCTATCTTTGGTCCCTTTATCGGTTATATAATCCTCAAACTTAAATTAAATAAACTTTGAAGGTGAGTTAACATGAGTGGATTTGATCCGATTATTGTCGGGGTCGGACAAATGACCCATAAGTCCGAAAATTTTTTGCATCCTCTGCATGCGATGAAAACGGCTGTTAAGCGGGCCGCCAACGATGCAAAATGCAATACTCTGATAGATACCGCCGACGCCTTGCATGTGGTAAACATATTTACCTGGAATTATCGCAAAGCTCCCCGAGCGTTGGCCGAAGTCCTCGATATAAATCCCGCCCTGAAACAATATACCACCATTGGCGGCGACACCCCCCAATGGCTGGTCAACCGGGTAGCTGACAGTATCGCGTTGGGAAAAAATGAGGTCTCTATCCTCACCGGTTGCGAGGTTATGCATTCGGTCAAATGTGCCCAAGCTCATGGTAAGCTGCCGGAAGGTTTTCGAGATAGTTTTGTCGACATTACAGCCATAGGGGACAAGTCCGAAGGCTTCATTATCGGAAACGACCGATTCGGCAATAATCAGGTTGAAGTGGATCATTTGATGGATATGCCGGTTCGAATTTACCCTTTAATCGAAAATGCGCTGCGGGCCAAAGAGGGACTGACAATTGAACAACAACTTGAAAATCTGGGCAAATTCGGTGAAACCTTTAGCGCTGTTGCCGCCCGAAACCCTTACGCTTGGTCGAGAGATGCTTTAGACGCCAAACAAGTCATTACGTCGTCGCCCCGGAACCGCATGATCTGCTTTCCGTATACCAAACTGCTGAATGCCAATATGTTTGTCGACCAAGCAGCCGCGATCATTATGACCACTCCCCAAAAAGCCCGGGCACTTGGTATCCCGAAAAAAAAATGGGTTTACATCCATGGCGGTCAGGATGCCCATGACATCTGGTTTATCAGTGAACGCCCAGACATAGCCGATTCTCCGGCGATAAACGCCTGTGTAGAGGATGCTTTACAGCAGGCCCAAATTACATTGGAAGACATCAGTTTTTTTGATCTTTATAGTTGTTTTCCGTGCATGCCCCATTTGTATCGCCTGGTCTTAGGAATTGAGCATGCGGACCCCAGGCCGATGACCCTTACCGGAGGTTTACCTTACTTTGGAGGGCCCGGAAGTAATTACACCATGCATTCAATCGCCGAAGCGGTCAATCGCTGCCGCAATATGCCGGATAATTTTGGTTTGATCACTTCCAACGGCTGGTATAGCACAAAACACTCCGCGGGGATTTACAGTTGCCAAAAACCGGCAAAAGGATGGGAGCGAACACCATCGGCCTCGTTTCAGCAGCAATTGGCTCTCCCCCAAAGCCTGGAACTTGAGCGAACGCCTTCAGGAGGCTTTTGGGTTGATAGCTACACGATATGGTTTGACCGGCAGGGGGAGGCGCAAGCCGGCCTTCTGATAGGCCGGACCGAATCCGGCAAACGGGCGTTGGCGCATACACCGCAAGGCAATCAAGACCTTTTACATGCAATGATGCAAGAGGAATGGATTGGTACCCGTGGAAACGTGATCGGGCAAAAGGGCAAAATCAATGTGGTTGATTTTTAATCTCCTTAATATATCTTATTTGGTACCAACACTTGAGATGGAATGAATCGTTTAGATATTGAATTGAGTGGAAAATTGGACACCGATGAAATGAAAACTGCGTTGGATGAACCTGTCAGCAAGTCGGATAATATTGAAAACGGGAAAATGCTTTAAATGAAAAACGAATTTGGATCAAACTATGCGTCAATTACAGATATTGATTTTACAGCCAAATACCGGGCGAGCTGTTACTGCAATGCAGTACAATATGAAGTATGCTCGGATCCGGTAGATGCAAAAATATGTCATTGTCTGGCATGTCAAAAACTGCATGGCGCTCCGATGCAATGGGCAGCTATATTTCATAAACATGATGTCCGAATTACGGAAGGCATTGATCATCTTAACTTTTACAACAATGAACTCAACAGATTCGAGAGAGTACTTCCGTGCAAGGTCAGTTGTGCGTTGTGTGGCACCCTCATTGCCGATGAAGGACGAAACATGTGGCTTGCGTTTCCATCACTTTTTAATTTTGGGGATGTAACAAGAGTTCCAGCGAAATTCAAACCAACGTGCCATATTTTCTATGGAATGCGGGTTATTGATATAAACGACGATCTGCCCAAGTGGTACGGTCACAAAAATCAAAGCCAAAAATTCGGATAACGTAAGCGATATTCTTAAAATCCTTTAGGCAATTTCAGCAGGAAATAAATTGCTCAATCGATAGTATCCTCATCACCGGCCTCATCTTTGGGCGGCATTGGGAGAATGTTCAAAATTCGGCATTGAGCTAACCGGCGATGGATTTGAAATCCCGCTTTGTGGTGCAGACCGATGGATGCGTCCCAGTTGCCGAACATACCGGACACCATCCGGGAATTACCCGACTCCCGCAGGGACTTCATCAGGGAACCCAGCAGATAGGAAGCGATACCCCGCCGGGTGTAATGCGGATGCACAAATACATAGACCAGGTAACACCAGGCCGGGGGGAGTTTCAGCGTGTACCAGAGCGCCAGCTTGAAATCCCTGAAAGTAACCCAGGCAAAGGCACGGATTGCCCGATTGTCTTCCAGCAGGAGGCAACGATCTCCCTTGCGCAGGGACTGCTCCATGAAATCCGTCTCTTTCACAAATCCCTGCAGGGCGTTGATGGCCATGAGATCACGCTTTTCAGCCCAGCGCATGCGCAGGCCTCGGGGGGCCTCACCGATTGAAATGGGTTCATTCAGATCCCTGATCATTTCGAGCCACTCGTCACAGGTCTGCATGCTTTGTGCCAGACGTTTTATGGATTCTCTGAAAGGAGACATAGTCGGAAGGTCGAATGGCGAATGACGATTGTCGAATGATGGTATTCTGCCGGTTTATTAAAAAAAACCGTCAAAAATAAAGGATTAAAAATATTGATTTACGGTTGATGCAACGTCGCTAAATCTTATTCGGCTCCATAATCAAATTCAGGCTGTTATGTCTTAGTGGCAGATACCATTCAGTTCTTAAGGTAATCCAATACGCGTGCTGTGCGTTCTATAAAACGCTCCATAAAGGTGGGGTCGGGCTCAGTTGTGGCACCAGATAAAGACGCATTGAGGTGCTTCCAGTATCGGCCGTGGATGCGCCTGACCTGCCAGAGGGGGTAGGCAAGCAATTTGGGATTGCCGCCGGCTGCCATTTCAGCCGCATCCGACAATTGTATCCCGGCCATTTCCCGCAAAACTGCACGAACCGAATCTTTCAGCCCCTGCAAGCCGTAGCCGCCTTCCAGCGTCATGATCACCCTGCCGTCACAGCAGATATCGGCCGTGTTTAAAACAGATCGGGTCAGTCCGGCAAACCCATTCGGCGTCACTTGCATGCCGCCGAGTGGGTCATCGTGGTGGATATCGAAGCCGGCGCTGACCAGAATCAATTCGGGCTTGAATTCAATGGCGATGGGTCGCAGCACTTTTTCGAATAACGCGACATATTCACCATCCCCGCAGCCGGCGCGCAGGGGGACGTTTACGGTTCGCCCTTTTCCCTGACCTTTACCAACTTCATGGAAATTCCCGCTGCCGGGATAGGAAGCCGACTGATGTACTGAAAAAAACAATACCGATGGATCATCTTCAAAGCAGTGCTGGGTGCCGTTGCCGTGATGAAGGTCCCAGTCTGCAACCAGAATGCGGCCAAGTCCCAAGCGGTTTTGTGCGAAGCGCACCCCGACCGCAACATTGTTGTAGAGGCAAAATCCCTGGGCCTTCGACCGCTCGGCATGGTGCCCCGGTGGCCGAACCAGGGCAATCGCATTGTCGAGCTGTCCGCTGTTAACCAGTTCAATGGCCCGGCAGAAACCGCCTGCTGCCAGCAAGGCCGTCTCGTACGAGAACGGCGACGTCTGGGTATCCGACCCCAGATAAGTGTGGCCTTTACCCCGGGTACCCTCCAGACGTTGGACATACTTGGGAGAGTGAACCTGCAGAAGCTCCTCTTTTTCAGCCGGCCTTGGAACTATGGTTTGGAAAAACCCCCGCATTTCGGGCTCATTCAGCATGTCATCGAGCACGAACTGCCGCTCAGGCCGTTCCGGACAGTCGGGTCCCGTGCAATGATCGGCGTATTTTCGATCATGGACAATACCGGTTCGTTTAACCGGTGCAGATGAGATTGCGGTTGTCAAAATTTTTCTTCCGTTATCAGGGCGGATTAATTATCTGTGACGGCGCGCACGTAGTAGTATCCGGTAAAATCCTGTGATGCGACATAACCCATATCGATGCTGACATACCAGGCGGCGGTGAAGGATCGCCGATCGGAACTCCAGATCCATTTTTGGCGCGGATTAAAAATGGGTTCGATGCAGTAATCTTCCCCGGAAGGAAATTCTGTCAACAGTGTAACCAGTTCATCAATGGTGGGCAATCGCCAGTTGCCGTGTCCCGCGAACTTCAAAGAATTGAGTCCCTTTACGAACTCCTTGGCCTGCAGCCAGGTAATGGGAAATTGGGAGCCCGAGCGTTGCCAGATCAATCCGGTTGTCGCATCCGTGATGGTTTTATCCGGATTCACTTCAAACTTATTCTGCAAAAACGTCCTGGGCCGCCAGAGCAGATCCAGCTCGAATTTTTCCCTCGCATTGCGGCGATCGATTTTAACAGGATGGCTGCGGGGTTTATGGGGCGTTGAGTCATTGACGGTAACATCTGATTTCCCGGGAATGGGCAGACGGCAGATTTGTCCTTTTTTGGCTTCCCATCCGTCTTTCAAGTGTTGAAGGTCAGCCAGCATCTCGATGGCATTTTGATGCCGGTCCGCGGGACTGGCTGCAGTCGCCTTTCTGAGAAACACATCCCAGGCCTCATCGAGATCGGGGTTGAAGCGATGGACCGGAACATAGTCGCCATCCGGCACCCCTCCTGTCAGCATGCGATAAATGGTAACGCCGACAGCATAAAGGTCGGCACTGAAATCGACGGCGTCGGGATCGCTCTCCTGCTCCGGCGGCGCATACCAGCCTGAACCGAATTTTAGCGAGGGCGGACCCTTCAGTTTTTCACCCCTCAGTTTTGAGAGACCAAAATCACAGATCTTGATGCTGTCATGATCGGTCACGAGGAGGTTAAAGGGTTTGATATCACGGTGGATGATCCCGGCGTGATGCAGACAGTCCAATCCATTCAGGGTCTGGGAGGCGTAGAGAATGACTTTATCGATATTCAGGGTGCGTGATGTCTGCTCCGTGCGGAAGGTTTCTCCGATCATGACGCCCAGATTATTAACGTAGTATTCCATTAAGTAAAAGGGCTTGTCATCGGATTCGTCATAGTCCAGAATTTCGATGATATTCGGATGCCTTAATCCGGCAATGGTTTGGGCTTCAGATTTAAACATGCCTGCAATCTTGTCCCAACCCATCAGACTGACGATCAGCGGATCGGGATCCAGCTGTTTCAATGCGAATATTTTCCCAATCAAGGGATGCTCGACTTTGAAGATTTTCCCCATACCGCCGCGTCCCAGCAGACCGCAGATTCTGTATTTACCGATATATTTCATGATCCTCGGCTGTTTACCGCATTAAAGATGTGCATTTGCCAATGAAAAAAATCCCTCATATCGCGCCAGGGCGGGCTGAACACTGAACACTGAAACCTGTCTACGATCCCGTCTGAAGCGAAGCGTAAGCGGGGAAACCTTTTGTTGCGCCTCTGAAACCTGAACACTGAAACCTTTTATTGCACCTCTGAATCCGGAACCGATATCCCTTAAATTCGCAAGTTGATGTATATAGCTATTCTTGCTAAAGGAATAATATAAGTCCATAACCATCATTTTCCAGTGAGCAGGAGGGGCAATGAAAATTGTCTGTCTCGGGGGAGGACCGGCCGGTGTCTATCTGGCAATTTCAATGAAATTGCGCAAGCCGGATTACGATGTTACCATCTACGAACGAAACCATCCGGAGGACACCTATGGCTGGGGCGTCGTATTTTCCGACCAAACCATGGACAACCTGCATCGGAATGATCCATCCAGTGCTCAGGCAATTGTCGATGAGCTGGTCCATTGGGATTATATCGATGTCCACCTCAAGGGACAGGTGGAGCGATCCGGAGGCCATGGATTTATCGGTATCGGCCGCCGCCGGATGCTCCAGATTCTTTACGAGCGAGCACGGGAGCTCGGCGTCCGGCTGTTTTTCGAGTATGAATTCGATGTGGACAGCATCCATACCGATTTTGGGGAAGCCGATCTGATAGTGGCGGCAGACGGTCTGAATTCCAAAATCCGCAACAGCGATCTGAAGGGCTTTGACTGCGACATCGACATGCGCCCCAACAAATTTGTCTGGCTCGGCACGCACCAGCGCTTCGATGACGCCTTTGCTTTTTTCTTTGAAGGAACGGAGCACGGCTGGATTTGGGCCCATGCATATCAGTTCGACCGCGACACGTCGACCTTTATCGTCGAATGCCAACCGCAGACATTTGAGAACTGGGGCTTTGAGCAAATGTCCCACGAGCAGGGTGCCGAAACCTGTCGTAAAATCTTTGAACGCCATCTTGATGGCCACCGGCTCCTGACCAACTCGCGGCACATCCGTGGCTCGGCCTGGATCAGTTTTCCGCGCGTCCTTTGCCATAACTGGATTAAAGACAATGTCGTATTAATCGGCGACGCCGCCCATACCGCTCATTTTTCCATCGGCTCGGGTACCAAACTGGGTTTCGAAGATGCCATTTGCCTGGCCGAAAATATGAGTTCCGGCAAACCGGTACGTGAAGCCTTGCAGGATTATCAGAAAGAACGAGAAATCGAAGCCTTGAAGCTGCAAAGTGCTGCCCGCAACTCCATGACCTGGTTTGAAAACGTGCCGCGATACATCGAATCCTTCGATATGAAACAGTTCACTTACGCCCTGCTGACCCGCAGCCAGCGTGTCAGTCACGAAAACTTGAGGTTGCGCGATAAAGAATGGCTGGAGCAGATCGAAACAATTCTCGCCGCCAGAGCATACGGACGGGCGGTTGCCGGGCCGGTCCCGCCCATGTTCACGCCGTTCAGGCTGCGCGAAATGTGGCTTAAAAATCGGGTTGTCGTCTCGCCCATGTCCATGTACAGTGCCGTGGACGGGTTGCCGTCTGACTGGCACCTGGTTCACTATGGTTCTATGGCCCTGGGAGGCGCCGGTCTGGTCTACACCGAAATGACCGATATCAGTCCGGAGGCGCGCATCACCCCCGGCTGTGCCGGAATCTGGAACCCGGAACAGGAAGCCGCCTGGAAGCGCATCGTTGATTTTGTCCATGGGAATTCTGAAGCGAAGTTTTGTCTGCAACTTGGCCACGCCGGTCCTAAAGGTTCCACCAAAGTCGGCTGGGAAGGCATGGATGAACCCCTCGACGAAGGCAACTGGGACATCATCGGACCATCTGCCGTACCATACAGTGCTGCCAATCAAATCCCCCGGGCCATGACCCGCTCGGATATGGAATATGTGTTGCAGAACTACGTGACAGCGGCAAAACGGGCTGACCGGGCCGGATTCGACATGCTGGAGCTGCACTGCGCCCATGGATACCTCCTGTCGGCCTTTATTACGCCGTTGATGAACCGGCGCACGGACAAATATGGCGGTTCCCTGGAAAATCGCCTGCGTTTTCCCTTGGAGGTTTTTCAGGCTTTACGCCGGACCTGGCCCGATCACAAGCCGATGTCGGTGCGAATTTCCGCCAACGACTGGATGGGGGATGCCGGCATCGGCCCCGATGATGCCGTGCGTATCGGCAGAGCATTTGTTGATGCCGGCGCCGATATCATCGATGTTTCGGCGGGCCAGACCAGCCCCGATGCCGACCCTATCTACGGTAGAATGTTCCAGACCCCTTTTGCCGATCAGATCCGCAATGAAGCCGGAATCCCGACCATGGCCGTGGGGAACATTTATGAAATCGATCATGTCAACAGCATCATCGCCGCTGGCCGGGCCGACCTGTGCTGTCTGGCACGGCCGCACCTGATTGACCGCTTCTGGAGCCTGCGCGCGGCCGCGGAGCAGCAATACCATGAAGACGGAGTCGTTTGTCCCAAGCAATATTTGACCGGATTCGAACAACTCGAACGCAACCTGCAACGCGCAGCGCAAATGGCAATTAACGTTTAAGTTGGATATGGCTGCAACATGAAGAAGAATAGATTAGCCAATAAACACGCGGTGGTCACCGGGGGCGGCACCGGCATCGGGGCCGCTATCGCCGTCGCACTGGCTGCCGATGGTGCCCGGGTCACCGTGATGGGCCGTCGCAGAGAGCCCCTGGAGAACACAGCAGCAAAACTTGAGATTGCTCAATGCGTCAACTGCGACGTAACCGACATCGATAATGTCGCAGCCGCTTTCACAAAAGCGACGGCAGCATCGGGGCCGGTCGATATTCTGGTTAACAACGCCGGCGCCGCTGCCACGGCGCCCTTTTACCGGATGGACGTCGAGCTCTGGCGCCGCATGATGTCCGTCAATCTGGATGGTGTGTTTAACTGCACCCGGGCCGTGTATGAGGACATGCGTAACAGCGGCTGGGGCCGCATTGTCAATATAGCCAGTACGGCTGCGGTTAAAGGCTATGCCTATGTCAGTGCCTACTGCGCTGCCAAGCACGGCGTTCTGGGCCTAACCAAGGCTCTGGCCCTCGAGGCGGCCCGAACCGGGGTCACGGTCAACGCCGTTTGCCCCGGGTACACGGATACCGATATTGTGCGGGAAGCGGTAAGCAATATTTCAGAAAAGACCGGCCTTTCAAAGGAAAGTGCTCTGGCGGAGCTCACCCGGCATAATCCCCAGGGCCGCCTGATCCGGCCCGCAGAGGTCGCCGATGCCGTTCTCTGGCTGTGCCGACCCGAATCGGCGTCCATCACCGGCCAGTCAATTTTTATTGCGGGCGGGGAAGTCACTTGAGAATGACGAATGTCAATTGACGAATGACGAATTAAGGATTTTGATCTATTTTAAAAAATAAACAAGGACTCGATCCTGACACTAACTTCAGACATTTGGAGATAGGCCAACATGCGATCAATCAAAATGGCGGTTTATGAGGCGAAGCACTTTCTTTGGGAGACGGATGGCGCGGTGGCAACGATCACGATCAATCGTCCGGAACGCAAAAACCCACTGACGTTTGGCTCCTATGCAGAGCTGCGGGATTTGTTTCGCGACCTTGTATACGCCGATGACATCGATGCCGTCATCATTCGGGGGGCCGGCGGGAATTTTTGCTCCGGCGGCGATGTACACGAAATCATCGGACCCTTGACGCAGATGGATATGAAGGGTCTCTTGGCGTTTACCCGCATGACCGGCGATCTGGTCAAGGCCATTCGTGCCTGTCCCCAGCCCGTTTTGGGCGCAATAGAAGGGGTGTGTGCAGGCGCCGGAGCGGCCATTGCCATGGCCTGCGATCTGCGTTATGGCTGCCCTGACACCAAAGTGGCATTCCTCTTCGTGCGGGTGGGGCTGGCCGGCTGTGATATGGGTGCCTGCGCCATGCTGCCGCGCATTATCGGTCAAGGCCGGACGACGGAATTGCTTTTTTCAGGCCGCAGCATGAAGGCTGAAGAAGGCGAGCGCTGGGGCTTCTGGAACCAGATCGCCGATGATCCTTACGCCACCGCCAGGAACATGGCAAATCGTCTCGTGGCCGGACCCAACTTCGCCCACGGCATGACCAAAACCATGCTGAACCAGGAATGGAACATGACGATCGATCAGGCCATCGAAGCCGAAGCCCAGACCCAGGCACTCTGCATGCAAACCGCAGATTTCAAACGCGCCTACAATGCATTTGTCAAAAAAGAGAAACCTGTTTTCGAAGGGAACTAGTCGTTTCAAGTACCTTATATCAAACTACACCACTTCAATTAAGATTTAGACTTGGTTAATGGTGTGTGGGAGTGGATTGTATCCACGATAAGCGGCCTAACTAATACCGAGTCCATCGCGGTTACAAACCGCTCCCACAACCAGAATGATAGTTCCTCATTTGATCAGACCGGCTGTTTTTTAGGCGGAGGCGACGCTTATATGAAATAGAAAATCGAACGTCGAACGTCCAACTTCCAACATCGAACGTCCAATGTGGATGACGCTGCGCTTTATCGATTTAATTAATGAACAAATTAAAGCCTCCGGTGTGCGTGTGTCCGAGCTTGTCAAATGGCAGTCAGGTCAAATTCGCAACGGTGTATCCGCTGGCGCAACACAGGCACTGCATGTTGCTCCTTTTTTAAATCGATAGAATACAATATTCGACGTTGGACGTTGGACGTTCGATGTTGGACGTTCATCAGTTTCTCTTTTGGTCAGACTGGCCGTTTTTTCAGGCCAGAGGCGGCGCTTATAAGAGATTAAACTCGATAGGTTTGCAGGACCAAGCTATGGTTGACAAAACATTCCTTCACTGGCCATTTTTTGAGGAGCGGCACCGAAAGTTAGCGAAGGATATCGACATCTGGGCGTCCTCGCGTATACCGGAACTGACCGCCGACGAACTTGAAGACCTGGATGGCACCTGTCGCTTGCTGGTGCGGGAGCTGGGCAACTCCGGCTGGACTCGCTATGCGACGCCGGCCAGCGGCGGCGGTATTTCGGAAAAGCTCGATGTTCGCAGCATCTGTCTGATCCGCGAAACCCTCGGACGCTATCACGCCCTGGCCGATTTTGCGTTTGCCATGCAAGGGCTGGGAAGTGGTCCGCTCTCCCTGTTCGGATCAACACAGCACCAGGAGCGCTATCTGATGCCGGCCAGCCGCGGTGAAAAACTGGCGGCATTTGCCATCTCGGAGCCGGACGCCGGTTCCGATGTGGCGGCCCTGTCCACTACTGCAACCGCAGACGGCGACAATTTCATCCTGGACGGAATAAAAACCTGGATATCGAACGGCGGCATTGCTGATTTCTATACGGTGTTTGCCAGAACGGGCGAGGCACCGGGTGCCAGGGGCTTGAGCTGTTTTGTGGTCGATGCCGACACGCCCGGATTTGAAGTGACCGAGCGCATTGACATGATGTCGCCGCACCCGCTGGCCACCATTCAATTTTCCGACTGCCGCATTCCTCGTGAAAATCTGGTGGGAGAGCGCGGCCGGGGTTTTAAGGTCGCCATGGCAACCCTGGATGTCTTCCGATCATCTGTCGGGGCGGCGGCACTGGGTTTTGCACGCCGCGCGTTGGAAGAAACCATTAAGCATGTCAAGCGCCGCAAACTCTTCGACGGCACGCTTGCCGACCTGCAACTCGTGCAGGGCAAGGTCGCCGATATGGCTCTGAAAGTGGATGCCAGCGCCCTGCTAGTGTACCGCTCGGCCTGGACCAAAGACTGCGCGGCCGAGCGCGTCACCCGCGAGGCATCGATGGCCAAACTTTATGCCACCGAGGCCGCTCAACGGGTGATCGATACGGCCGTGCAGCTCCACGGCGGCCATGGGGTTGTGCGCGGCAATATCGTCGAGTCTCTCTATCGCGACATTCGTGCCCTCAGAATCTACGAGGGCGCTTCTGAAATTCAGCAGACGATTATTGCCAGGCAAACTCTGAATAATTGACTCGTAATAGGCTGAAGGAATTGCATGGATAGAATCGGCAACATCGTCAGCGTCTCCTGGGGGGATCATCTGGTGTTTGGTGAAGGAGATGGTCGGCTTGATTCACCGGAAGCCCTTGGCAGGCGGCTGCAAAAATGGAAGACCGAACTGGGTGCTTGCAGTATTCACTGGCGTTGTACCCGCAGTAAAATTAGCGGCAGATATTATCAGGGCCGAGGATACCGGCATTTTTTCCGATCCGCCGACAAATCGGCTCAATGGGATAGCGATAAAGTGGTTCCGGAACTGGCTCATGATCTCGGAGTGAAAGCCTTTCTGTATGTTTCAATATTTGACGAAGGGTGGCCGCTGCTGCCCAAAAAAGTCAGAACCGTAAGCTACCACAATAAAATGCATTGCCAGCACGTCACCTGGCAAAGCGATTTCAGCCGCAATAATCCGCGCTATACCATAGTCGACCGCACCCGAAAAAAACACCAGTGGGGCGTTCTTTGTCTGGCCTATCCTGAAGTGAGGCGTCATTTCATTGCCCGATTTGAAAGGCTCCTGGCAGCCGGCGGTTTTGACGGTCTTTTTGTATGCCTGCGCTCCCAATCAAAACCGGCTGATTTCGCCGATCAATTTGGCTTCAACCGGCCCGTCCGGGATGAATTCTTAAAACGTTATCGTCGCGATATCTGGAAGGAAGATTTTGAACTGACAGATTGGCGGAATTTGCTGGGAGCGTATTTAACGATATTTTTGACGGAGTTGAAGCAAAGATTGAAGGGCAGCCACCACCTGCTTGCAGTTGGAATTCCCCGGGGAGAGGTGTTGGGCCCGCCGCTTGGGAACACAACAATTGACTGGAAAACCTGGGTTCAGAAGGGACTGGTTGACCAACTTGTCATCGATCAGAACTCATCCCGGTGTCCATCCATGTGGCATGATCTCTGGCCCATGCACCGGGGCTGCGGCTACCTGCAAAATTACGTGGATGGCTTCAACCTGAATCCTATCGAAACGGATTTAACCCGCGTCTATCAACCTGCTTTAAAAAATCAGGGCGCTAAACTCTTTCTGGCAAGGCAGTGGAAACATCGCTCGTCCGCTCGGGAAAAGCGCCTCTCCCAACACCCGGTGGTTGAAGGGCTCGTATACAGTTCTTTTCGCCACGACAATCCCGGACCGGTCAGCCGCAACGACTGGCGCGCGTAGTTATAGAATGACAGAATGGAGACGACAGATGACAGAAGACAGACGACAGATGACAGACGTCAGATGACAGACGTCAGAAAACAGAGGACCCGTCTTCGCTCTTCGAGCTTCGCCGCGGCAAG